>JAZSAK010000031.1:0-3221 GCA_045601865.1 Faecousia sp.
CCCACAGGAATGCAAAACACAAAAATCATCAATATACAAAAAAACCGCCGCATATCCTCACCTCTTGATTAGGATACGATTTGGCGGTTTTTTCATACCTTCCACTTATTGCAAATCCCGAATGACATCTTTTGCAATGCGGTATATGTCGTCCATGGTATTCATGGACGATATTTGATTTTTATAATAAGCAGCATTGCGCACGCCCCGTAAATACCACGCAAAATGCTTTCTTGCCTCTAGGCAGGCGATATGCTCGCCATGGTCTTGCTCCGATAACCGAAACTGCTCCACTGCCATTTCAATGCGTTCTTTCAGCGGTGGTCTGTGGGGAATCGGTTTTCCCTCCAACACCGCCTTTACCTCTTGAAATATCCACGGGTCGCCAAAAGAGGCTCTGCCAATCATCACACCGTCTGCGCCGGTGCGTTTGAGACATTTGACAGCCTTTTCCCCGTCAATAATGTCCCCGTTGGCAATGACGGGAATGTTTAAATTGCTCTTGACCTTGGTAATCATATCCCAATCCGCAACGCCGGAATACAGCATTGTCCGCGTTCTTGCGTGAACCGTGACCATTGCCGCACCACTGTCTTCCATACGCTTGGTAAAATCCAGGACATTGATACTGCCTTTGTCCCAGCCCAGGCGGCATTTCACTGTCACCGGAACGTTCACCGCTTGCACGACGGCTTCCACAATTTTTCCTGCCAACTCCGGCGTGCGCATTAAGCCACAGCCGTCGCCGGAATTGGCAATCTTCGGCATGGGACAACCCATGTTGATATCTAAAAAATCACACCCGGAAATCTCCAGCGCCAATACAGCAGCCTGCGCCATAATCGCAGGATCATTGCCGAAAATCTGCGCACCGCAAAGACTTCCTTCATTTTTCCGCAACAGCTTGGCGCTTTTTTTGTCCTGATATACCAGCGCGCGGGAGGAAACCATTTCTGTAACAGTGATATTCGCTCCCAATTCGGCGCAAATTGTCCGAAACGCCCAGTCCGTTACGCCAGCCATTGGCCCCAGCACAATAGGATTATTCACTTCCAAATTCCCAATGCGCATATCCTGCTCTCTTTTCCTTGTTTTTCTTTATTATAGCACATCGGTATTTTCAGCGCAAGTCACAAGATGCTGCTAATTAGCCACACAAGTCCCGTTGCCATAGCCCCTACACCGGCCCATACCGGCCCGCTGTGATATAGCTTTGACTTTTTTCTCCCACCGGAGGAACCACGGATTGCCTTGCCCGCCTCTTTTAGAAGCATTTCGTCGCTAACGCCTTTTGCATCATCTTTTAAAATAAAAATCGCCTGTTCAAACAGTTTTGGATCCGGAGAATGTACTACAATCACCTGTCGGGAAATTCCTTTTACCATCACTACGCCTCCTTTTTGTTTTTAGTATTCCCGTTGGAAAAAATTTCATACAAAAAAACGGAGAGCATTGCCCTCCGTTTTTACTGATCCTTCGGTCTTTTATATCTACCCTGAGGCTCCCACGCTGGTAAGGGCAGACGTTGCATCGCACCAAAAATGCGTTCCTTAAGGTCGGGATACGTTTGACTTAAGTCGTATACCAATTTTTTAATCTCTTCCCGCTTTGTTGCTTTGTCTATGGGGCAACGGTTTTCTAACACAGGCAAGCCTGCACGTTTCGCAAAATTATCCACCGTTTTCTCATGGATATACAGCATAGGACGAATTTGAATGACACCCATTCTGTCCAAATCTGTTACGGGCTGAAAGCAACTGATTCGCCCCTCATAAATAAGTGACATAACAAAGGTTTCCACTGCATCATCACAGTGATGCCCCAGTGCAATCTTTCGGATTCCCTTGTCCAAAATTGCTTGGTTCAGTGCGCCACGACGCATCTTGGCACACATAGAACAAGGATTTTTTTCCTTTCGATGCTCAAAAATAATGGGTGCGATTTGCGTATTTACAATGGTGTACGGCACATCTAGACTTTCGCAAAAGGTCTTAACAGCAGAATAGTCCATCCCCAAGCCCATGTCCACAGTAATTGCTTCCAAGGAAAAATCCATGTATTGCCGCAACCCTGCCAATAGTTGTAAGAGCACCAGCGAATCCTTGCCACCGGAAACGCCAACCGCTATTTTATCACCGGGAGCAATCATATTATAGTCCTCAGCGCAACGTCGGACCAATCCCATCAATCGCTGCATTGTTGGATTTCCTCCTGTTTTTTACATTTTTGTCACGTTAGAATAACAGAGAATAGCGGAGATATTTTAAGGATTTCAAAGTTTATTCAGTGAAATACAAAATTATAGAAAAAAGTCGTTGACATTTGATTTTTAATATGATATAAGAATTTAGCGATTTGAGAACATTGTACCGCATGTACATCCGTTTGTCAAAATATTTTACCTTATTGGAGGAACGCATAATGTCCACTACTCTTTTGAAGAAAGAGACCGTTGAGCGCAAGTGGTATGTTATCGACGCTGCTGGTAAGCCTCTGGGCCGTACCGCTGTCACCGTTGCTAACCTGCTGCGCGGCAAGCACAAGGTCAATTTCACTCCCAACGTTGACTGTGGCGATTTCGTAATCGTCATCAACACCGACAAGGCTATCCTGACCGGCAACAAGCTGGATCAGAAGTCCTACTACCGTGTCTCCGGTTGGATCGGCGGTCTGAAAGAGACCAAGGCCCGTATCATGATGGAGAACCGCTCCGATTACGCTATGGAGCTGGCTGTTAAGGGTATGCTGCCCAAGAACAGCATCGGTCGTAATTCCATGACCCGCCTGCACCTGTATAAGGGTGACGAGCATCCCCACGCTGCTCAGAAGCCCGAAGCATGGACCCTGTAATTGGAGGTAACTACACATGTACGAGAGTAAGAAGAAATATTCCTACGGCACCGGCCGCCGCAAATCCAGCGTGGCTCGTGTCCGCGTTTATGAAAACGGCACCGGCTCCATCATCATCAACGGTCGTGACATCAACGACTACTTTGGTCTGGAGACCCTGAAGCTGATCGTCAATCAGCCTCTGGTCAATACTGACTTGGTTGGCAAGGTTGACGTGGTTGTCACCGTTGCCGGTGGTGGCGTTTCCGGTCAGGCTGGCGCTATTCGCCACGGCATTTCCCGTGCCCTGCTGACTGTCAACCCCGAGTACCGTGCTTCCTTGAAGGCCGCAGGTCTGCTGACCCGTGACCCCAGAATGAAGGAAAGAAAGA
>JAZSAK010000032.1:0-3036 GCA_045601865.1 Faecousia sp.
TGGTTATCCCCGAGCTGAACGGCAAGCTGATCGGTGCTGCACAGCGTATCCCCACCCCCACCGGTTCTACCACCATTTTGAACGCTGTTGTTGCTAAGGACGTTTCCGTTGCGGATATCAACGCTGCTATGAAGGCTGCTACCACTGAGTCCTACGGCTACACCGAGGATGAGATCGTTTCCTCCGACATCGTCGGCATGCGTTTCGGTTCTCTGTTCGATGCAACCCAGACCATGGTCAACAAGCTGCCTGACGGCAAGACTCAGGTTCAGGTTGTTTCCTGGTACGACAATGAGAACTCCTATGTTTCTCAGATGGTTCGCACCATTAAGCACTTCTCCACATTGCTGTAATTTTATTGCACGTATAAAAAACCGCCGTTCTTCGGAACGGCGGTTTTTCGTATACGCAGCCATTTATCAGAGAATTTTTATTGCCTTTTCTTTTTAATTTACAAACTGGCTATGATTTTTCAAATAACTGTGGTATAATGTATAAAATTATGCAGTAAAGGAGACGCCCTATGGGACTCATCACAAAACTGTTTGGTACGCGTTCGCAACGGGAATTGAAGAAAATTCAGCCAATTGTGGATGAAATCCTCGCCTTGGAGGATACCTATGGTGCCCTAAGCGAAGATGCATTGAAGAGCAAAACCGCGGAATTTCGGGCTCGTTTGGAACGCGGCGAATCCTTAGACGCACTTTTACCCGAGGCTTTTGCCGCCATTCGGGAGGCCGCCTGGCGCGTGCTGGGCATGAAGCCCTATCCTGTCCAGCTGATTGGTGGCATTATTCTGCACCAAGGCAGAATTGCCGAAATGAAAACCGGCGAGGGAAAAACCTTAGTAGCCATCTTGCCCTGCTACCTTAACGCTTTGACCGGACGGGGCGTGCATGTGGTTACCGTCAACGAGTACCTTGCCAAGCGCGACTCTGAATGGATGGGTAAGGTTTACCGTTACATGGGCTTAACCGTTGGCTTGATTATTCCCGGCATGACCCCTGCCCAACGGCGGGAAAGCTATGCCGCTGACATTACCTACTGCACCAATAATGAGCTGGGCTTTGACTATTTGCGGGACAATATGGCAATTTACAAGCAGGAGCTGGTGCAGCGCGGTCACGCCTTTGCCATCGTGGACGAGGTGGACTCCATTTTAATCGATGAAGCCCGCACGCCGCTGATTATCTCCGGAAAAGGGGAGGATTCCTCTAAGCTGTATACGCTGGCGGACCAGTTGGTTGCCGGTATGCGCAAGCAGGTGTTTGCCAAAACCGAAGACAAAGAGGTCCACGATGATTACGACTGCGACTATTTTGTGGATGAAAAAAGCCGCACTGTCTCTTTGACGGCCAGCGGTATTGCCAAGGCAGAGAAGTTTTTCGGTGTGGAAAATCTGTCTGACGCGGAAAACACCACCCTCTCACACCACATCAACCAAGCAATGAAAGCCCGCGGGTTGATGAAAAAAGACATAGATTATGTCATTAAAGACGGACAAGTCATCATTGTTGACGAATTCACCGGCCGTTTGATGTATGGCAGACGCTATAATGAGGGCTTGCACCAAGCCATTGAAGCAAAGGAGCGCGTGGACGTGGCGAGCGAAAGCAAAACGCTGGCCACCATTACCTTCCAAAACTTCTTCCGCCTGTATGACAAGCTCTCCGGCATGACCGGCACTGCCTTGACAGAGGAAGAAGAATTTGCCACCATTTATCGGCTGGATGTGGTGGAAATTCCCACAAATAAGCCCATTGCGCGGCTGGACCACAGCGATGTGGTTTACAAAACCGAGGCTGGAAAATTCCGTGCCATTGTCAACCAGGTCAAAGCCTGCAACGCCAAGGGTCAGCCGGTGCTGGTGGGTACCATTTCCATTGAGCGCAGTGAAATTCTCAGCAAACTGCTAAAACGGGAAGGAATTAAGCACAACGTGCTCAACGCCAAGTACCACGAGCAGGAGGCCCAAATCGTTGCCCAAGCCGGTCAATTCGGTGCGGTCACCATTGCCACCAACATGGCAGGCCGTGGCACGGACATTATGCTGGGCGGTAACGCCGAATTTATGGCAAAAACCCAACTGCGCAAGCAGGATTACCCCGAGGAGCTGTTGGCAGAGGCAGATTCCTACGCCGAAACCGACAATCCGGAAATCCTTGCCATTCGAGAAACCTATCAACAGCTTTTGGCGCAATTTAAGGAATCCATATCCCAAGAGGCGCAGAAGGTGAAAGCCGTGGGCGGTCTGTTTATCATTGGCACAGAGCGCCACGAATCCCGGCGAATCGACAATCAGCTGCGCGGTCGTGCCGGCCGTCAGGGTGACCCGGGTGAAAGCCGTTTCTACTTGAGCCTGCAGGACGATTTGATGCGCCTTTTCTCATCAGACCGTATCATGGGCTTGATGGATTCCATGGGTTTGGATGAGGATACCCCCATTGACGCCAAAATACTCTCCGGCGCTGTGGAAAATGCGCAAAAAAGTGTAGAAAGTCGGCACTTCCGCGCAAGAAAGAGCGTTTTGGAATACGATAATGTTATGAACACCCAGCGTGAAGTCATCTACGCCCAGCGGCAAAAGGTGCTGGACGGCGAGGACCTGCGCGAGAACATCCTTTCCATGCTGCGTGGCGTGCTGGAGGGCTATGAAGCCGAGGATTTACGCCGCTATGAGGGCATCTTCTTCCCGAAGGGCAGCGTTACCGATGAGCCGGATGTGGCTGCGCTGTATGATTTGGCAGTGCAAACCTATCAGCGCAAGGAAGCTGCCGTAACGCCTGCTGTTATGCGAGAGGTGGAGCGTGTCATTATGCTCCGCGTGGTTGACGAGTACTGGATGGATAATATTGATGCCATGGACGATTTGAAGCAGGGCATCGGTCTGCGCGCCTATGGTCAGCATGACCCTGTCGTTGCTTACAAAGAGGAAGGCTTCCAAATGTTTGAGGCGATGATTAACGCCATCCGCGAGGAAACGGTTCGCCGTCTGTTCTTGGTGCAATTAAAACCGCAGCAGGAAGTAAAGCGGCA
>JAZSAK010000033.1:0-4311 GCA_045601865.1 Faecousia sp.
TGCTATGCAGACCAAGGCTGTTATCCGTGCTGCCATTGCAACCAAGAAGAAGCATCCCGATTGGAACATGGTTCCCGAAATCATGATTCCTCTGGTTGGCGAAACCAAGGAGCTGAAGTACGTTAAGGATGTGGTGGTGAATACTGCTGATGCGGAAATCGCCGCTTCCGGCATTGAACTGGAGTACGAAGTTGGCACCATGATTGAGATTCCCCGCGCCTGCTTGACCGCCGACGACATTGCCAAGGAAGCTGAGTTCTTCTGCTTCGGTACCAACGACCTGACCCAAATGACCTTCGGCTTTAGCCGTGACGATGCCGGCAAGTTCCTGGACGCTTACTATGAAACCAAGATTTTCGAATCTGATCCCTTCGCCCGTCTGGATACCACCGGTGTCGGTCAGCTCATGGAAATGGCTGTTGCTAAGGGCAAGGCTGTCCGTCAAAACCTGCACTGCGGTATCTGCGGTGAGCATGGCGGCGACCCCTTGAGCGTGGAGTTCTGCCACAAGATTGGTCTGGACTATGTTTCCTGCTCTCCCTTCCGCGTACCCATTGCCCGCTTGGCTGCTGCACAAAGCGCAATCAAGGGCTAATTGCTATAACAAAATCGCCACCCGTTTGGGTGGCGTTTTTTGCAATAAATATCCTATTTCTTAGGATAGGGTGCCTTTTGGTCAGTTAGTCCAAGAAGATAATCGACGCTGACGTGATGGAACTGAGCCAAGGCGACTAAAACTTGCGGTGGAATCATACGTTCTCCGCATTCATAATAAGCATAGGTTCTTTGGGGAACATTGATTTGTTCTCCAAGCTCTGCCTGCGTTAGGTCAGCATCTTCTCTTAAATTGCGAATTCTATCATATTTTTTAGCCATTAATATCACCAACAACACTATACAGTAGAACGAATTGTTCTATTGACATTTTGAATGTTTTGTTCTAAAATATCCGTATTACAAAGAGCTACTAGCGATGCAGAGGTGTATTCTATGGACGAATTTGGCTGTGATTACGAGTGCAGAACTGTCGGTGAAGGCATTACCAAATATAACATCCCCGATGATTGGTGTGCGGAATTTGATGCCTATGATGATGTATATCCTATTGTCTGTATCCAGGTGGAGCAAATACGCAAGTCATCAAATATGATGGCATTGAAACTCAGGAACGTGGAGAATGAGGACGATGAATACGCAGGGTGTATGGTGCTTGCAGACCAAAAGACCGTTGCTTTCAAAGTCGATTACATGAGCGACTTAGTAAAGGCAATAGAAGCAGAATGACCCCCTGCGTACCACCGCCCAAAGCGCAATCAAGGGCGAATAGATTACAAACAAGCAACCGCACCTGCACAAAGCAGGTGCGGTTGCTCGCATATGGCATTGGGATTTTAATTGACCAGGTCTTTTTCTTAAGATTCTCCCTACGGTAGAGAGAAAAATGCGCTCTAAAATGTGTAGAGTATTTTTTTGAAACAGTAGAAAAAAAAGAGGCATATCTGTGCTAAAATACTTTTGGAATATTTAGGTCAAGCTAAAAACACAAACAGACCGGAAAGGCATTGGAAAATATGAAAACGAAAATTATAGCAGATTCTTCTTGTGACATTTTTGAAATAGAGGGCGTTGACTTTGTTTCCGTTCCTCTTACCATTGCCACCGACGAAAAATCCTTTGTGGATGACCGGAATTTAGACATTCCGCAAATGTTGGAATATTTGGCAAACTATGAAGGCCGCTCTTACACCGCCTGCCCCAATGTGGACGCTTGGTATCAGGCCTACCAAGGCGGCGATGAAATCTTTGTGGTGACCCTAAGCAGCAATATCTCCGGCACATACAGCGCTGCCTCCTCTGCTGCCCAGCTTTATGCAGAGGAAAACCCAAACGCAAAAATTCACATCTTTGACACCCTAAGTGCCGGCCCGGAGGTGCGTATGCTGGCAGAAAAACTGGCACAACTGCATTTGCAAGGAAAATCCTTCGATGAAATTTGTGCTTTGGGTACGGAATATATGGACTCCACGCGCATCTTTTTCTGCCTGCAATCCTTCCATAACTTTGCGCAAAACGGTCGCGTTAGTAAAACCGTTGCCAAACTGGGGGGGTTGTTGGGTATCCGCGTAATGGCTACCGCTTCAAAAACGGGAACCATCGAAATTATGGATAAATGCCGCGGCGAAAAAGGGGCGCTGAAAAAATTCCTTGATAAATTGGAAAGCGCCGGTTATCAGGAAGGCAAGATTCATCTCGCCCATTGCAAGAACCCTGCCTTTGCACAACAGCTTTCGGATTCTATCAAAGCGATTTACCCCAAAGCAAGCATAGCAATTTACGAAACACACGGTCTTTGCAGTTACTATGCCGAGACTGGCGGAATTTTACTGGGCTTGGAGTGTAATTAGGTAACTGTTTTGCATGCCCTTCCGGTTAAACAGCATGCGTAAAGCCACACGAAATAGTGTGGCTTTTTTATGCAGTCTTATATTTTAGTTTGTCTCACGCGTGCAGGACTTTTTTGGGGAGAATTGTCATGGGAGACTGTAATTTTTTCCGGACTCAGCTTTCCCGACGGGGAGCTTTTAAAATAATTGCGATAGGCTCTGTAAAACGAAGAATAATCCGCAAAACCACATTCTAGGCACACCTCAGTGGGTTTTCTGCCGGCAAGCACCTCTTTTTGCGCCAACGCCAAACGCTTGGTAATGATGTATTTTTTGGGACTGATTTTCAAATGCTTGGTAAACAGGTGGTGCAGATGGCTTTTGGATATCGCCAATGCCTTGCAAATTTCCTCCACGCCGGTTAAGGTAACCAGGTTTTCGTTAATATAGCTGATTGCGTCGGCGACCAGTTCATTTGTACTCTCTTCCTTATGCACAATAGAGGACTCCGCCTCCAGGACAATGTGCACACAAATCTCTTGTATCAAATTTTTTAACATCAACCCCAAGGTTTCATCTTTCAGATTTTCACAGTAAAAATCCATCTTCTTGAATAGATTAATAACCGTCTGATTGTTGTCGAGGCTGATAACATGCAAGTCCTTTGGAATTTTATTGTAAATGTCCGCAGGTAACAGGCTTCTATCAAAGAGTATATTATGGCGCTCGTAAATCGCATCTCCACCGATTTGGATATTGTGAATATCGAAAGGTCTGGCGAAAACCAAATCATTTTGTGTCAGCCGATATTGCTGTCCGTTAACCGTGTAAGTAATTTTTCCCCGTTTATATAAAATGATTTCAAAGGCATCGTGAGAATGGGCGCGATAATCCGTATCATTTTGTTTAATCTTCAGCGCATGGTTGTAGAAAATAACATCATTTGTGTACTGATAGTAGGTTAGTATGTCCATTCTCTTCACCTCAAAGTCGTTTTGTGCTTTTATTTTAGCACAAGAGTACACTTTTTGCAATCATTATGGTAAGTTTTTCTATTTCCTCCGCTTATTTTCTGTGCTAGAATGGGCTTATAGCAAAGGAGGTTGCTGATTATGAAAAAATTACGCGTAGCTATTATTGGCCAAGGCAGAAGCGGTCGTGGCATTCACGGCAAGTTCTTTCTTTCTGAGGACAACCAGGTTGTTGACGTTGCGGTTGTTGTAGAGCAGGATCCTGATCGCAGAGAGCGTGCTTTGAAGGAATATGCAGGCTGCGAGGTTGTGGACGACTACACCAAGCTGTTTGGCCGCACAGATATCGATTTGGTTGTGAATTCCAGCTATTCCCAGATGCACTATGCCATTACCAAGGATTTGTTAGAGCACAAGCTGAACGTTGTAGTTGAAAAGCCCTTTGGCCGTAACTACTATGAGTGCTGCGACTTGATGGAAACCGCCAAGCGCAACAATGTTGCTCTCGCTGTGTTCCAGCAATCCAACCTGGCTCCTATTTATTTGGATACCAAGGCTTTCATAGAAAGTGGCAAGCTGGGCGAAATTCAGCAAATCAGCATTCACTATAACGCATTCTCCCGCCGTTGGGACTGGCAGACATTGCAATGCAAGTGCGCCGGCGGTGTTTACAACACCGGTCCTCACCCCATCGGCTTCGCTTTGGGCTTCTTGGGCTTTGACGACAATGCAAAGGTCGCCTTCTCCAAGTTGGGCATTTGCATGACAGAAGGTGACTCCGATGACTACGCAAAGATAATCATCTCCGCTCCCGGCAAGCCGGTTGTGGATGTGGAAATCTCCAACATCGACGCCTATAATGATTACAACATCAAGGTCCAAGGCAGCAAGGGTACTTATCAGTGCACCCAGAAACTTTGGAAAGCAAAATACATCGTTGACGGCGAAAACCCGGA
>JAZSAK010000034.1:0-24327 GCA_045601865.1 Faecousia sp.
CAAGCCATTACCGCGCTTTACATACACCTCCAGCTTGCCTCTGGGCACTACCGTGGTAGCAGCATCGAAGGAGAACGGCGTAGGCTCCGCCGGCATAGCAAATGCAATCGGGTTCGTTCCCAGCATTGCCTGCTTACCGAAGGTAGGCACCATGATCGCCTCTGTATTGGTCATAGACATACCAATCAAGCCCTCGTTAGCGGCCATTTTGGAATAGTAACCGGCAATACCGTAGTGATTGGAATTACGCACTGTAACCATGCCGAAGCCAGACTTTTTGGCTTTTTCAATTGCCAGCTCCATTGCCTGAACACCCAATGTCTGGCCCATGGCATCATTACCTTCAATCACAGCCGACAGCGGTGTTTCAAACACTACCTCCGGCTTTGCATCCAGCTTAACCATGCCTCCCGTAATTTCCTTATGATAGCGAATCAAGCGCTGAATACCATGGGACTCAATTCCGGAAAGGTCAGCCTCTAAAAGAACGGCTGTAATCTGCTGGCTTTCTTCCTCGTTAAAACCGTAACCCTTAAAGGTTTCGACACAGAATTTAACCAGTTTTTCATAGGAAACGTGATGATATTGCATTTTCTTTCCTCTCTTTCTAAATTACACACCCCAATAGCAAGCAAATCCACCGTCTACGGGCAATACTGCACCGTTAACAAAGGACGCTGCTTCGGAGCAAAGGAAGATAACCGGTCCACACATCTCCACGGGGTCTCCGTAACGACCCATGGGCGTCTTAGCCAGAACGCGCTCGCCACGAGCAGTCGCGGAGCCGTCTTCATTGGTTAACAAGAAGCGGTTTTGATTGGTCAATAAAAAGCCAGGTGCAATGGCATTCACGCGGATATTGTTGCTGTAATTCTGATTGAAATGCGTTGCCATCCACTCAGTGAAGTTGGAAACAGCCGCTTTTGCACCGCAGTATGCCACAGTGTTGGTCAAGGGATGGTAGCTGGACATGGAAGCAATGTTGATAACATTGCCATGGCCCTGCTTTGCAAGCAGCTCGCCAAACACCATGGTTGTCAGCACTGCACCGGTTACGTTCAAATCAAATACCCACTTAAAGGCATCCAAATCTAAATGGAAAAAGTCCAAATCCTTGGAAATCGTTGCTTGCGGTTTATTGCCGCCGGCACCATTGATCAAAATATCAATATGGCCATACTTTGCAACCACAGCATCCCGGGCCTCTTCCAAGCTGGCACGCTCCAACACATTGGCCTTAACCGCAATCGCCTCGCCACCGTTGGCATTAATTTCGTCAGCAATTTTCTGTGCGCTCTCCAGGAACAGATCCAAAAGTGCAATCTTTACACCCTTTTTTGCCATTTCCTTGGCCATAGTGCCGCAAATAATGCCACCTGCACCGGTAATGACCGCTACTTGACCGGAAATATCAAAATTTACATTGTACATAGGTAATTCCTCCAAACTAATTTTTATCGTCAGACAGTATGACCAAGATTGACCATTTCAATATTGCCGTTTGGACAGCGATTAAAGCACATACCACAGGCAACGCAATCTTCCTTGCGGATATGCATGGTATCTGCATCTACAATTTCCGGAGCAAAGTCGGTACAAATGGTTTTGCAAAGTTGACATCCCTCACCGCAGCCACAATTTAAGCAACGGGATGCTTCCTTCTGTGCCTCCGCCTCGGTCATTACGCGCTCAGCAATGTCAAACCCTGCAATTCTGTCCGCCGCGGGAGCATTGAGGGAGAGCTTATTGCTGTCCTTTTTCAAATATCCGGTTCTTTGACGGACAATCTCAGGGTTAACGGTTTTTGTAGCAGGTACACCTTCCAGTGTAGCAGCTTCTCCGCGTAAATCCTTATCTATCACGGCAGCGGCATTCTTGCCGGCAGCAATGGCGGTAATGACATTGGCACTGCGCACAACGTTTCCCCCGGCATATAGACCATCCACATTGGTATGTCCATTGGCCACCTTAATAAAGCCGTTCTTCACTTCTACCGCACCCAACGCCTCTGCGTCAACCGCGTACTCATTGGCCAAAATAATCTGTTTGCAGGGAATTGTCATTTCTATGCCGCGGCGTTGCAGCGAAACAAGGTCTGGTTTTATCTGTGTTACATCTGCATTGTCCAACAGCACAACGCCTTCTTCCTGCGCAAGTGCCAAGGTTTCTTGGTCAGCTGTGCCCTTGCCGTATGCTCCCGGCCACAGTAAGGTGACGTGTTTTGCACCCAAACGGATAGCCGTACGGGCAGCATCCATAGCAGCAAAGCCCTTGCCAATTACCGCCACCGTCTCTGCCATTGCAGGCTTTTCGCCACGGCTAACCTTTTTCAGCAGCTCCAATGCGTCTTGTGCATTGTTTGCGCCGGAGATTGTGCTTTCAACCTTTTTACCGTTGCCGATTGCGGCAAATATTGCCTCAAATCCTGCATTCTTCAGGCCATCAACCGTAATATCCTTTCCCAAGGTCTTGCCAAATTCAAACTGCACACCCTGCGCAGCAAGGGCATCCACCTCTTGGCAGAGAATGTTTTTATCCAGCACATAGCTGGGCATTCCGTAGGACAGCATACCACCGGCTGTTTCTTCTTTTTCAAATACTGTGACCGCATAGCCACCCTTGCGCAGCTCCGCAGCACAAGCCATACCAGCCGGACCGGCACCAATAACGGCAACCTTATGCCCATTGGGCTGTGCTGTCGCCCATGCCGGTGTCCAACCCTGCGCACGGCCATATTCCAGCACAAAGCGCTTAAGCTGACGAATCTTTACCGGTGCATCATAACTGGACCGGATACAGGCATCCTCACAGGGATGATTGCATACCAACGCACAGATGCTTTGCAACGGATTTTTTCCTGTAATCAGGTCAAATGCCTCTTTATACTCGCCCTTTGCAATCTTTTGAATGTACGCCTGCGTAGGCACATGGTGGGGACAGGCAGCTTTACACGGGGCAGATAAATTCGGCTCCTTAATTTTGGCATATCCGGCAAAAATCGTCACATCGGATGCGGTACGCACTTCGGGTACCACCAAACCGCGCATTTGTGCCAAATCTGTATAGCCATGGGTCTGCATATAATTGTCCAGGCCTTCAATCATTGGCCGGCAAATATCGTAACCGGAAATCAAGGTTTCCGCGCAGACACCCAGCAACGTACCACCGCAGAGAATCATCTCCACCGCGTCACGCCAATTGGTAATACCGCCGGCAGCCATGATAGGTGCCTCCAAACCGCAAACCTTACGGATTTCATAGGTATCCCGCTGCGCCAAAGGCTTCAGCCATTTGCCGCAGTGGCAGCCCATGGAAATTTCCTTTTGCAGGTGATAAAAAGCCTTGCCCGGGTCGTCAATATCGATAGGTGGCATACCCAAACGGTTGCCGGTGCCGCCAACAGCATCTGCGCCCGCCTCATACACCGCCTTGGCTACCTTGGCAATTTGGCCGCCCTCAGGAGTCAGCTTGACAAACAACGGAATCGAAATCGCCGCTTTAACAGCCTTAACGATTTCCGCAGCAACCTCTGCCTGCTGGCCCATGCTGGCGCCGGTCTGCTTTTTGGCAGAGCAGCTTCCGCCGCTGGTCATCTCCAGATTGTAGCTCATATTGGGGCAGCACATATTCAGCTCGATAATATCTGCGCCCACTTCTTCAAACTTCTTCGCCATATTGACCCAGCCATCCACGCCAGCATCTCCGGCATAGGTAATGTTGGCCATCAGCTTTAGGTCATGCAGCTTCGGCTTTGCATCCTTAATCAGCTGCAAGCCCTCCTGAAAGGTCAGGCGCTTTTCTGCGGTAAATGCAAGCGCATCCCGATCCTTAAACAACGAGTATCGAGGCTTGCGGTTGATATAGGGTGCGGGGTCAATGCTCAACTTAATGGATGCTGCCGCCCAGCCCGTTTCCTCAATTCGCACCAACTGCTTAACGGATTTGGTGGTTGGTCCGGAAGCAACAAAGAAGGGATTCTTAAAGGTAACTCCACCAATGGTTACCGGAATCTGAATATCTTTTACTTCTTTTTTCATGGCATTACGCCTCCAGATTTTCGTTCTTGACGCTGATTCCTTCTCTTGCAGACTTATAAATCAAATTAATAACCTTCAAGGTTTCCAGTCCATCAACGCCTCTTAGGCCTACCTGTGCATCCTTGCCTGCTATTGCGCAGTCAATAAAGTGGTTAATTTCACCGCAATAGCCCAGCTGGTACTTTTCATCCACTGCTACATTGGACCAACCGGTTGTGACCTCTGCCTTTTCAATGGTATAGTCTAAGCCGGTAATAGAAAACGCCTTGACAGGGCCATTGAAGGAAAGATCCACATGGATCGTACCTTTTTCGCAGTAAATATCCAAAATATCTTCCATGCCACCCACAGTGACATAGTTTGCCTCTAAAGTAGCATAGGTGCCGTCAGCAAAGCGCATGAACGCACCTGCCCAGTCTTCACCCTCCATCTTGTTATGGATTAGGTTCTTTTCACTGCCACCGGCAGTCATAGCAGTCAGCTCTGCCCATTGATTGTCCTTCATTGCCAGCATAAAGGATACGGGGTGGACACCCAAATGCACCATACAGCCACCGCCGCAATACTTAATGGACTGCGCAAAGGGGCTGTGAGAGCCACTGTGGCACTCTCTTGCACGAACATATAGGGGCTTGCCCAACTGCCCGCTGTTGACCAGAGCAATTGCCTTGCGGAATGCAGGTGCATAAAGCCAATCCTCTGCATAGTAGATGTGCTTACCTAAAAGGTTTGCAGTATCTACCATATCCTGCGCATCCTCAACTGTAGTAGCTAAGGGCTTCTCACAGATAATGTCACGCCCTGCACGCATTGCCTTGATCGCGACATCATGGTGCAGGAAGTTCGGCATACAAATGTCAACCAAATCGCATTCACAGTTTGCAATAGCAGTATTGTAGTCATCGTAGGCGGTGTAGCCGACAAAGCCATAGCGATTTGCCAAAGCCTCAATCCGGCTCAGATCCCTGTCGCAAATACCAACAATTTGGACTTTGTCCAAGATACGGCTATAGCCGTCAGAATGCAGGTCTGCAGAAAATGCAGCACCAATCAAAAGTACTCTCAATTTTTCCATTGTTATACTCCTTATGTGGCTAAAAATAGCTATAGTTGTTTTTCTCTTTTTTATCCATATACGCAAAGGCCGCTTCAATCTCTTGTATAGACAGTTCTGTCATTTTCGCCAAAGCAGTCTCCCCTTTTTCTGCGGTTGCCTTAGATGGCTCTCCCCAAACACCTGTGGGAGAAGCGCGGAAAATACTACCATAGCTCAAATATGCCCTTGGTACATCCGGCACAAAATCAACAGCACGTTCCATATGCACAGTTTCCGGAGCAATCGCCAGCATCATGGCAGTTTCTCCTTCACCGGCATGCAGCTCCGTGTTGGTTTCATAAATGCCTTCCTGATAGAGTCGGGCAAAGAAATTGCAAATGTCCACATTCACAACCTGCAGTTGGGGATTAAAACGCGCATTCAAATCCCGAACCAGCGGTGTCATGACAAAAATCCCGCCATGGCACTGCAATATCGCCACACGCTTGAAGCCTTGCGTCTTTAAGCTCAGGATAATATCCTGCAGCATCTGGTAAAAGGTTGTGGGCTCCATCCAAACAGCACCCTTTTTGCCCATATGCTCTCGGCAAGTGGATATGGGCAACGCCGGAAGCAGGAACGCATTCATGCGCTCCGCCACCCGACGACCCAGCTCGGTAGCAATGGCCCAGTCAGTCATCACCGGCAGATGCGGACCATGCTGTTCCAAAGAGCCCACCGGGATAATTGCCAAATCCGGGTCCTGCGCCATAATTTCATCCGCAGTTTGCTTGAACATTTCCATAATTATGTACTCCCGATTTTACAGAATCTTGGCAGCACTATCCTTATCCAAGTAAAGGCCTGCATCCGGATGCTGACGCAGAATGCTGGCAGGGCAATCTGTGGTAACAGGGCCGTTCAGGGCGTTATATACCGCATTTGCCTTTCTTTCTGTCGGCACCACGCAAATTGCATGGGGAACAGACATGATAAAGGACATTGTCAGACTCATGGCCTGCTTCGGCACATCATTCAATGTTGCAAAGCAGCCATCGTTTACCTGCTGTTGACGGCAAACATCGTCCAGCTCCACAACCTTAATCATCTTGGGATCGTTGAAATCTGCAACTGCAGGGTCGTTGAAAGCCAAGTGGCCATTCTCGCCAATGCCCAGCAAGATCAAATCAATGGGATACTTTTTCAACAAAGCTGTATACTCTTCGCATTTTGCTTCTGCTGCATCTGCAGAGCAAAGCAGAAAGTGCAGTTCCTTAAAGTTCACACGGTCAAAAATTGCACGGCGCAGGAAATTGCCGAAGCCGGCAGGCTCCTTATCGTCAATGCCAATGTACTCATCCTGGTGGAAACCGCGCACCTTGCTCCAGTCGATATCCTGCTTCAGCAAATTCTCCAGCATATCATTCTGAGAGGGAGCTGCAGCAAACACAACGTTGGCAACACCATTCTTTTCAATGACTGCATTGATAATTTTTGCAGCATCCGCGGCCGCAACTATGCCCATTTCCTCGCGTGTGTCGAAAATATGAACCGGCAGGTTCACAACCTTCTTTGAAATCATAATTTTTGTTCCTTTCTGTTGTTTGTTATTTTGATTTTTAATTATTTGTAAAAACACTGCAATCCTAGGCTTTGTGAAGAAAACGTTTTCTTGTTCACATTACCATAAACTCCCACAATCAAATTGTGCGTTTTGCTTAATAGGTTGCGGTTGAATTGATTCAGTAAGCTTTTACATATTTAATATAATCCTTTTGGAAGAAAAATGCAAGCACTGTTTCTTGGTATTTCCTCTTAAAATAAAGAAAACGTTTTCTTTATTTTTCGAGATTTTGCGGCTTCACCGTCTCCCGTACAATAAGCTGTGGCGCCAAATTCATGGAGAGTGTCATGGTGTTTTCGGTGTTATTCAACATATCCGTCAGCATAAGTGCCGCCAAGCGGCCGGAATCAAATGCAGGATACCGAATTGTTGTTAGCGCCGGTGCTACAACGCTTGCAATCGGAATATCGTCAAACCCAATTACGGAAATATTTTGCGGTACTTGGATTCCATTTTTTTGCAGCTGACGGATCACACCGATTGCCACCATGTCATTGACACATTGTATCGCTGTAGCAGGACACCCATCGGCAATGAACCGATTGGCAATTTCCATGCCTACTTGCAGCTCATGATCCTCGTCTACATATTCGTCCGAAACCTCAGCCTGATACAGCAACGACTCTTCGCACACAAGATTGGCCGCCAACAGCGCATCTTGATAGCCCCGATACATTTCCAAGCGCGTCCAACGTGTTAGGGGCATTGTAGCAAACGCAATGCGTCGGTGCCCCTGTGCAATTAAATATTCTACCGCAATTTTCGTCCCGTTGCGGGAATCAAAATGGATTCCGGGATTTTGTGCTCCGGCAAGCTGCTGATCCAGCAAAACAAATTTCATGCCCCGCTCTGTATAATACTGCAAGCTGTCTGCGCACTGCTCTAAAGACGACAGCATCACGCCCTTTACCTGGCGTTCGTAAAGCTTGCGTAGACATTGCCTTTCCTGTACCACACTCCGGTTTGTATCACATAAAAGTATGCTGTAATCGTTCTTTGTCATAACATCGCTGATGCCCATCATCATTTGCATATAAAAAGGGTTGGAAAAGTTGGGAATCACCAGACCAATATCGCGAACGCTGTCTTGCCGCAACGCCCGCGCCATCAGATTGGGAACATATCCCAGTCTTTGCGCCGTCTCCAGCACGCGCTGGCGCACCTGTATGTTCATAGGGTAATCCGCATTATTAAGCGCTCTGGACGCCGTTGCCAGCGACACTCCCGCCGCCTGTGCAACCTGCCGGATTGTGATTGATTTATGCATTGCTGCCCCCCCTTTTTTACATCATAACATACCTTCCTATGAAAAAGCAATCTTAGCCTTTACGTCCATGCCGTATAGCAAAACCCCTCAAGCTGAGGGGTTTTGTCTATTGATTGCGCATAATCTCAAAGGTATGCCGGATGCCTTCCATTGCATCGAATTTACTTTCCCAGCCCAGCTGTTCCAACGCATCGCTGTCCAGACTGGAATTATCCATCATATTGTAGCCGCTTAGCTCCACATCCGACGGGTTTTCAAAAACCACCTGCTTGCCATTACATTGGGCAATCATTTCCGCCAACTGTCGTATGGTGATAATCGACCGTTTGTTGGACACGTTATATGCCGAAACGGACTGACCGTTTATTAAAATTGCCAACAATGCCGATGCGCAATCTGCCACATAGCAATAAGAACGCATTTGGGTTCCGGCGCTTTTCATCACAATATTATTGCCCGAAATAACATCCTGGAAAAACTGTGACGATGCCCGATTATCTTCCTGTGTGGCAGTCGGACCGTAAACATGCCCGGGACGGGCAATCACGGAATCTACGCCGTATTCTTTTTGGAACGCCGCACACAGCGTCTCTGCCGCGCGCTTCGCGCTGGGATAGCAGGCTCTGGGATTTAGAATGTCCACAAAGCCATATTCCCCTTCCCGATAAGGCTCTTCTGCGCTTTCCTTCCTACCATAGACCTCACTGGAGGAAACAAACAGCACGCGCTTCGTCTGCCAATTATGCGCGCTCCGCAAAAGGTTTTCCATGCCGGTAAAATTCGCAAGCATCGTTTCCACCGGCTGTGTAACATAGGCCGCCGGATTTGCCGGGCTGGCGGCGTGAATAACGTAATCAAAGCACACCTGTGATTGTATCGGCTTTAGCGCATCATACGGAAAATAACTCACATCCGGTCGGTCTAACATAGCACCGAATCGCTTGGCAATCTTATCCGGATTGCGTGCGCCCAAATACACAGCATTTTCCAAATGCAGTTCATCATTGGCGCAAAGCAGCAAATCCGCTACGGCAGAGCCTATCAGCCCGCCCGCGCCTGTAATTAAAATTTTTGCATGACTGAGCTGCTTTAAGTTAGGGATTGCCGACAAAACCTTTTTCAAATCCTGCCAATAGCGCGGCGAATAATTCATATAATCAGTCCTTGTTGTTGGCGTTTTTCACACTGAGCAGAGCCTTAAACAGTCGCAAGTCCTCTTGCGTGGTGATTTTCATGTTCTCTTCAGAACCTTTCGAGAAATACGTTTCTCTGCCCAGCTCCTTCATCAGCATGCAAGAGGCCGCAGTCCCTGTAATATTCTTGTCCATCGCCTCTAAATGCGCGCTGTATAGGTCGCCCAAATAGTAAGAATGGGGCGTTTGTGTGCGGAAGAGCTTCTCTCTTTCTGTGGAGACATGGGAAGATATCCCATCTAAGCTCTCAAACACAACCTCCGTGCAGGGCACAACCGCCACCGCATTTCCATATTGCGCCAAGGTTGCCAGATTGTTGGAAATAATCTCCGCGGAAACCAACGGACGGTTTCCGTCATGGACAAGGACAATATCCTTATCCGACAGCTCTTCGTGCAGCTTCTTAAGACCATTGAAAATGGATTCCTGACCGCTGGCACCGCCGGCTACGACCCATTTCAGCTTTGTAATTTTAAATTCCTTTGCATAAGCCCACAGCACATCTGCCCAAGAATCAATGGTAACAACAATAATTGCATCAATGCTGGGATGCTGTTGAAACGCCTCCATCGTGTGAACGATAATGGGCTTGTTGTCCACATGATAAAATTGCTTGGGAATACTCATATGCATGCGAGTACCGCTACCGGCAGCAGTTAAAAGCGCGACATTCATTTTGATACCCTCTTTCTATATAAGCCAACTTTCTGTATTTTTAATCAGTATACCATTTCCTTCCCCATTTTTCAATCCCAAATATCATAGGCGGTGCAGACTTGTGCCGCCTCTGTTTTTGGCAGTCAACCAACGGCAACCCGTTGGCGGCACTCTATCTCGGTTTGTTCATTTTTTGTGTTTTATTTTCATATTTGAACATTTTTCGACAAAAATCATTGACTTTTGTCCTGCGTATGGTATCATGAAAGCAAATTTAACAACACCTAATTATAAATAACTTTTCTGTTTTTTAGTAAAAGGAGAGCTAACTATGGACGCAAATATCCTAACACGCAAACAATTTGATATTTTGGCTTATTTGGAACGCACATCCGAATGCAACAACCAGCGTGAAATCGCCGAAGCTTTGGACATTTCTCTCGGTTCTGTCAACCGCACAATTTCCGCCTTGACAGAAGCAGGCTACTTAAACAATTACACTGTCACCGAAGCAGGCTACGAGGTGCTGGAGCCTTACCGTGTAAAACGCGCTGTTTTCATTGCCGCAGGCTTTGGCTCCCGCCTGGTTCCCATTACATTGAATACCCCCAAGCCCTTGGTGCGTGTATACGGCAAGCGCATGATTGACACGCTGCTGGACGCCGTTCTGGAAGCGGGCATTCAAGAAATTTATGTGGTGCGCGGTTACTTAGGCGAGCAATTCGACCAGCTTTTATACAAATACCCAATGATTCAGTTTATCGAAAACCCCATTTACAACGAAGCCAACAACATTTCCTCCGCTATGTGCGCCAGACACCTGCTGAAAAACGCCTATGTGCTGGAGGCGGACTTGGTTTTGTATAATCCTAAGCTCATTACGAAATATCAGTACACCTCCAACTATTTGGGCATTCCCGTGGAGGTCACGGACGACTGGTGCTTTGAGGTTAAGAGCCGCGTTATCACCAAGGTAATGGTGGGAGGTACCAACTGCCATCAGATGGTGGGTATTTCCTATTGGAACGAGTCTGACGGCGCAAAGCTTTATGAAGACATCAAGAGCGTATACGAAATGCCCGGCGGCAAGGAGCGTTACTGGGATCAAGTCCCCCTTGTATATGCTCAGAAAAATTATCAGATAGAGGTTCGGGAATGCAAGATGGAGGATATTATCGAAATCGACTCCTACTCCGACCTAAAAAAAATCGATAGCACCTATCGTAGACATTGAGGAATGTGATGAAAAAAGGATTTGCACTTTTGCTGGCAATTACACTGTTATTTACTGTGTTTGCCGTTATGAACAACGAAGAGAGCATTGTGATTTGCGCATCCACCGAGCAGTTCCGCAACGAAGCGTTGCAGGAACAGCTCAACGCCCGCTTCCCTGACAAGAATATCATTGTCATGTATATGGCAACGGGCAAGGCCGCCGCTAAGGTATATGCTGAGCGAACCAATACGGAAATTGACATTTTACTAGGCCTGGAAACCGGCTATCTGAATAAAATCAAACATAACCTTGCCGACATCTCCGGTATCAGCAAGATTCCTTACTGTGAAGGCGTCGGCATTGCTGACAACGGAAACCTTTGGGCAACATGGGAGCGTCAAGCTGGTGCCATTGTGGTCAATCGGGATATCCTTGCCAAGCATGGCTTGGAAGCACCAAAAACCTATGAGGATTTGCTGAAGCCGGAATACAAGGGCCTCATTGCCATGCCCGACCCCAAATCCAGTGGCACAGGCTACTTCTTCTACAAAACATGGGTCAACACCATGGGTACAGAAAAGGCATTGGCTTTCGTGGATGCTCTGTATCCGAATCTAAAGCAATTTACCGAGTCCGGTTCCGGCCCTATCAAGCTGTTAAAGCAGGGCGAAATTGCCATTGGCTTGGCATTGACCTTCCAGGCCATCAGCGAAAGCAATGGCGGACAGCCCCTGGAGGTCATTTATCCCCAAGAGGGCTCGCCGTACTCTCTTACCGGAACCGCTATGATTGACGGACATCAGGAAAAAGAAGGCGTTCTGGAGGTCTACGATTTTATAATCAACGAATTCATTGTATACGACAAAGAGAACTTCTCCCCTGAGCAGATTTACGAAAATCAAGTAAACAAAATCCCCAACTATCCCCAGAATATCCCCTATGCGGACATGACCGGTATTCAGGATGATGTGGAGAAAGAGAGGCTTTTGGCCATATGGAAGTATTAAATGCAAAATTATCTGTCCGAGACTTAAATAAAAGCTTCGACGGAAAACTCGTTTTAAATCATTTGGATTTTGATTTAATAGAGGGCGAGTTCCTATCCATTCTGGGACCCAGTGGCTGCGGAAAAACCACACTGCTTCGAATTCTGATTGGTTTGGAGCACGCTGACAGCGGCGAAATCCTGAAAGGCGGCACAGACATTTCCGGTTTGGACAGTGCCAGCCGCGGAATGGGCATTGTGTTCCAAAACTACGCGCTGTTTCCCAACATGACGGTTTTGCAGAATGTGGAGTACGCCCTAACCTTGCGCAAGGAGACCAAAGCCACTGCGCGACAGGTTGCCCTGAACACTCTAGAGCAGGTTGGCTTGACAGACCAAATGCACAAACGTCCCAACCAGCTTTCCGGCGGCCAGCAGCAGCGTGTAGCCATTGCCCGTACGCTGGCTACCAATCCGGACATCATCTTGCTGGATGAGCCCATTTCCGCATTGGATGTTACGAATCGAGAAATTATGAAGGCCGAGCTAAAGTCCCTGCAGAAAAAGTTCAATGTCACCATGCTGTTCATCACCCACGATCAGGAAGAGGCGTTCTTCCTGTCTGACCGCATCATGGTTATGAATGACGGCAACATAGAGCAGTTGGATACTCCCCTTGCCATTTATCAAAATCCTGCCAATGAGTATGTAAAAGAATTTGTCGTAAATCAGCTGGACAAAAAGTACACTGATTTGCTTCGCTATACGGGGCGTGATTGATATGAAAAACCATCGTTTCCATTTGCTGAAGTATGCATTACTGCTGTACTTACTTGTTACAGTTGCAGTGCCGATTTTACTTCTGTTCAGCAATATTCGAAGCAATCATATTGCCGAAATCTTCACCTCTGCCCAATTTTTACCCATGCTGAAAAACTCCGTGGTGACTACCCTGCTTGCCACGCTGATTTCTGTTGTTCTATCCTTCTTTTTGGCGTTTGCCATCAGCCGTTCCAACATTCGTTGCAAAGCACTTTTTGTGATTTTATTCACAGTCCCCATGCTGATTCCCAGTATTTCCCACGGTATGGGCTTGGTGCTCTTATTTGGCGACAACGGAATCCTTACCAATCTTTTGGGTATCAACATTTCCCTTTACGGCTATAAGGGCATTGTAATGGGCTCAGTGCTGTACTCTTTCCCTGTTTCCTTTTTGCTGTTTTACGATTCCTTTCAATACGAGGATTTCACCATTTACGAAGCAGCACGGGTATTGGGACTTTCCTCATGGAATCAATTTTGCACCATCACGCTGCCCTCCATGAGCCGCACCATCGTTTCCGCGATTTTGGCGGTATTTACCATGGTCTTTACCGACTATGGCGTTCCGCTGATGACCGGTGGTACTGCCATGACCTTGCCGGTATATATGTACCGGGAGGTTATCGGTATGATGAACTTCTCTGGCGGCGCGGTTGTCGGTGTTGTGCTGCTGGCTCCCGCAGTGATTGCCTTTTTGCTGGATTTGCGCAAATCCAGTCATGTGGGCACCGTCAGCACGGTTACCAAGCCCTATCAAATCGAAGAAAACAAGCTGCGAGACACCTTGGTGTATATTTGCTTTGGCATTGTGTTGGTTGCGCTGTGTATGCCCATCGCCGCCTTTGCCTGCCTAAGCTTTGTAAAACAGTATCCTGTGGATATGAGTCTTACCTTAGATAATGTGCGTAAGCTGCTGTCTCAGGGAATCGGCATGTATTTTGTCAACTCCTTGGCAATCGCACTGCTGACCTCTGCCGTAGGCACCTGTCTTTCCTACTTCGCTGCTTACATCACCACGCGCTTTGCCAAAAACGGCGTACAAAAGCTCCTGCATTTTCTAAGTATGCTCTCCCTCGCCATTCCTGGTATCGTGTTGGGTCTTTCCTTTGTTATGACCTTTCAAAAAACACCGATTTATTCCACTATTTTCATTTTGGTGATTGTCAACATCGTGCACTTTTTCTCTTCCCCTTATTTGCTGGCATATAATTCTCTTTCCAAATTCAATCCCAATTTGGAAGATGTTGCCGCATCCTTGGGCATCAGCAGAATGAAAATGCTGTTTGATGTGTACATCCCCTGCACCAAATCCACCATTTTGGAAATGTACAGCTACTTCTTCGTCAATGCCATGATTACCATTTCCGCAGTTTCCTTCCTGATGAATTTCCGCACCATGCCACTGGCACTCATGATTCCGCAGCTGGAATCTCAGTCATTCATTGAAGGAACGGCGCTGGTTTCGTTGCTGATTTTGGTAATCAACCTGACGGAAAAGGGCATTGTATTCTTGGCCAAGCGTGCAGCCAACAAGCTGTCCGCACCAACACAGAACGCAGTTGAATAACCCCCTACCCCATTGCGTTAAAGCGCAATGGGGTATTTTTGTGCTATTTCGTATAAATTAGAAACTTCCTATTGTGTAAACGGCTTTATTTTGCTATAATGTTTAGAAAAAAAGATATAATGGATGTGTATTGTTTTGAAATATGGAGTTTGGAATGTACAGCAGCCGCAGATGGATGCGGTAAATAGTCTTGTCAGCGCAGGATATTCCCCTCTAACCGCGATGATTCTTTCTGCCCGTGGCATCGACGGTGCGCAGGCTGCCCACAAATATTTGGACTGTCATGCCCATATGCCCGACCCATTTTTGATGAGGGACATGGCCCTTGCCGCAGGGCGTGTGGGTCTCGCTATCACTCGTGGCGAAAAGATTGCTGTTTTCGGCGACTACGATGTGGACGGTATTACTGCCACCTGTTTGCTGACAGATTTTTTGCGCCACCGTGGCGCAGATGTGCGCAGCTACATCCCCGGGAGGCTGGAAGAAGGCTATGGTCTAAACCCCATTGCTATCCATCAATTGCAAGAAGAAGGCATCAAGCTGATTGTTACTGTAGACTGTGGCATCACCGCTGTGGAAGAAGCAGAGCTCTGCCGTCAGCTGGGTATGGATTTGGTTATTACCGACCACCACGAATGTAAAGATATTTTACCCGAGGCCATCGCCATTGTAGACCCCCATCGTGCAGGTGACGGCTATCCTCATAAAACGCTTTCCGGTGTTGGTGTGGCGTTTAAGCTTGCTGCTGCTTTATGTGGCAATCAAGAAGAGGTTCTGCAGCAATATGCCGACATGGTGTGTCTCGGCACAGTTGCCGATGTTATGCCTATGGCAGGAGAGAACCGAGTTTTCGTGCAGCGCGGTTTGGAAGCATTAAAAAACACTCATCGCCCCGGAATCGCCGCCTTGATGCAGGAGGTGGGTTGTGCGCCTGAAACCATCAGCGCCTCTGCAATTGGCTTTATGCTAGCACCGCGAATCAATGCTGCCGGCCGTATGGGGCAAATTGATCTTGCCGTTGATTTGTTCCTCACCGATGATGCGCAGCAGGCACAAACGCTGGCAAAGGCGTTGTGCGAATTGAATCGGCAACGGCAAAATGTAGAATCCGAAATTTATGACCAGGCGGTAGCCATGCTGCCCCAAGGGCAAATGCCAGAGGCGATCGTTTTGGCAGATGAGAACTGGCATCAAGGTGTTGTTGGCATCGTTGCCAGCCGTATGGCAGAAGAATTTTGCTGCCCCACCTTCTTGATTTGTTTAGACGGAGACCACGGCAAGGCAAGCTCCCGCAGCTTTGGTGGCTTTAACCTGTTTTCCTCCTTGACCACATTGTCCCCCTTGCTGGAAAGCTACGGCGGACATGAGTTGGCGGCAGGCTTTACCATCTCGCGCCAGCAAATCCCCGCCTTCCGTGAGCAGATTTCCCGCCTTGCAGGGGAATTTTATGCCGGTACTGGCCCGCGCACTGCACTGGATATCGATTGTTGCATCACGCCGGAACTGTTAACCGTTAAAGGCATTGATTCTTTGAATGCCTTAGAGCCTTGCGGCAACGGCTGTCCAAAGCCGGTGCTGATGATGGAGCGGCTAACCGTGGAACGCATTAGCATGGTTGGCAATGGACGGCATATGCGCTTGCGTCTAAAGCAGGGCTACCATCCTTTCGGCGCCATTTACTTTTCCGCCACACCGGAAACCGCCTCCATTGCCATTGGTGATGTTGTGGACGTAGCATTTCACCCCCAGGTGAATGAATTTCACGCAGAGCGCACGGTACAGCTGAACATTCTTGATATTCGCCCCAGCTGCTCCGTTCCCTGCTCGCCGGAAATTTCCGGCTATGTGCAGCTACGAAACGGCAACATCAATGCCGATCTTGCCGCGCGGATTTTACCCGACCGTGCCACTTTAAGCCGCGTTTGGCGGTATTTGGCGGCTTGTGAAGCGCCCATTGCGGAATCTGCCATGTGCCTGTGCCGGAAAATTGTACGTTGGTCCGGCTTTTCCATAAGCTTAGAGCAAATGCTCATCTGCTTGGATATTTTTCGCGATGTCGGACTGTTGCAGATTCAACGTCATCATAAGTACATTCTAATCACACTAACCCCAGGCGCTGAGAAAGCCGATCTAAATAAAAGCACCACCCTGCAGAAGCTCCTGCAGGCGAAAGAGAGCTGATTACCTTGGAAACCTTTGAATCCCATTATAATTCCTTACAAGAGTGCCTACGCAAGCGTATGCCCAATGCCGATATGTCCTTGATTCAGCGCGCCATTGACTATGCCCAGAACAAGCATAAGGAGCAAAAGCGCAAAGACGGCTCCCCCTACATTATCCACCCCTTGGCGGTGGCGGAAATTGTGGCGGAAATGGGGCTGGATATGGACGCCATTTTGGGCGCACTGCTCCACGACTGCATTGAAGATACAGACGCCTCCCACGAAGAAATCGAGAAGCTGTTTGGCACATCTGTTGCCGAGCTTGTAGAAGGCGTCACCAAGCTGACCCGCGCCAATTTCTCCTCCACGGAGCAGGCACAGATGGAAAATCTGCGGAAAATGTTCATGGCAATGTCCAAGGACATCCGCGTGATGTTGATTAAGATCGCTGACCGCCTGCACAATATGCGTACCATGCAGTATCAGACCCCAGCCAAGCAGATATCCAAATGTCGGGAAACCATGGATATTTATGCACCTCTGGCCCACCGTCTTGGTATGCAAAAAATCAAATGGGAGTTAGAGGATATTGCATTGCGGTATCTGGACCCCGATAATTATGACAGCATTATGGTTTATCTGAATGCCCACAAGGAGCAGGATGAAGCCTTCATGCACACAATTCAAAATACAATCCAAGAGCGTTTATCCTCAGTAAATATCACCAACACCTGCTATGGTCGAATCAAGCACGTTTACTCTATTTATCGCAAAATGCAAGCCCAAGATAAGGCTATTGATGAGTTGTATGACATTTATGCGTTCCGCGTGATTGTGGACACAATCCCCGATTGCTACAATGTTCTTGGCCATATTCACGACCTGTTTAATCTGGTGCCAGGTCGATTTAAAGACTACATCTCCACCCCAAAACCAAATATGTACCAAAGCTTACACACCACCGTTATCGGCACACAGGGCATTCCCTTTGAGGTGCAGATTCGTACATGGGATATGCACGAAACCGCTGAATACGGTATCGCCGCCCACTGGAAATATAAGCAAGGCAGTAGCGAGGGCAACGAAAAGGACTTTGAATGGATTCGTCGTTTGCTGGAAAGCCAGCAGGATTCCGATGCAGAAGAATTTGTCCAATCCTTAAAAATTGACATGTTTGACGACGAAGTGTTTGTTTACACTCCAAAAGGTCGCATTGTTTCTCTGCCTGCCGGCTCTACTCCCATCGACTTTGCCTATGCCATTCACTCCGGTGTCGGCAACTCTATGATTGGCGCAAAGGTAAATAACCGGATTGCCAATATTGATACCACCTTAAAAAACGGTGATATCATAGAGATACTCACGTCTAAGTCTGCAAAAGGGCCTAGCCGCGACTGGTTAAACATTTGTAAATCCAACCAAGCGCGTACCAAGATTAAGCAATGGTTTAAGAAGGAAAAGCGGGAAGAAAATGTATTGCACGGTCGCTCCTCTTTTGAGGCAGAAATGAAGCGAATCGGTCTGCCCCTTTCCATCACCATTGACCCGGAAATTGGTCCGCAACTGCTGAAAAAGCTGAGCTTTGATGACTGGGAGGATATGTATGCCGCCATCGGCTATGGTGGCCTAACCGCCGTCAAGGCCGTAGGACGAATTCGCGACGACATTAACCGCGCTTTAAAAGCACAGGCAAACGATAAACAGCAAAATCCCTTGCGCAGTGCAGATGGCGACAGCTTTAAACGAAATCGCCATGCTATTAACGGCGTAATTGTCGAGGACATTGACTCGTGCATGATTAAATTTGCCAAATGCTGCACTCCCGTACCCGGCGACCCAATCATTGGCTTTATCACCAAAGGTTTTGGTGTCAGCATTCACCGCTGTGACTGCCCCAACACTACCAATCGGGAGCATCCCGTACAAGCAGCGCGATGGGTACCTGTGCGTTGGGCAAATGAAGACTCTCAGCCCTTTGAAACCACCTTGGAGCTGGAATGCATCACCCGTGACGGTCTGCTTTTGGACGTTGCCACCACCATGACCTCCGCCCGTGTTCGTGTAAAGGAGCTAAACGGCAAGGATTTGCCCGGCGGCAAGAGTGTTTTCACTGTCCGTTTCGAGGTAAAGGATGTCGCAGAGCTGGATTTGATTCGCAACAAGCTGTTAAATATTCGCGATGTTATCAGTTCTCGCAGAGGACAAAATTAAAAGGAGTCGTTCCCATGCGTGCAATATTAACCAGAGTTAACAGTGCCAGTGTCACCATTGACGGCCAAACTGTCGGTCAAATCGGAAAAGGCTTTTTGATACTGTTAGGTGTCGGTCCAAATGATACAGAAAAGGAATGTCGTTATTTGGCAGAAAAAGCGCTGGGACTCCGGATTTTTGAGGACGAAGACGGTAAAATGAATTTAGGCTTGGACGCCGTAAACGGGCAGGTGCTGGTGGTAAGCCAGTTTACCCTTTACGGCAACTGCCGCAAGGGTCGCCGCCCCAGCTTTACCGATGCCGCAAACCCCGAACTGGGCAATGCCCTATACGAAAAATTCCTGTCCATCTGCCAGGAGTTGGGCTATCCCCCACAGCATGGGCAATTTGGCGCAGATATGCAGGTGGAATCCGTCAACGACGGTCCGGTTACCTTAATTCTGGACACCGACCAGTTAATGGAATCCCCCAGAAGAGGATAACACCATGCTTCAAATTAAGACACTGACCCTTGGCTTATATCAAGTCAACACCTATATTCTTTGGGACACATCTTCTAAAACCTGCTGTGTCATTGACCCCGGCTACGATGCCAAAACCATTTTGGAGCAAATATCGCAACAGAATTTGACATTGGAGGCCATTTTACTGACCCACGGGCATTTTGACCATGTGGGTGCTGTGAAAGAGCTGGTTATGGATACCGACTGCAAGGTGTATCTATGCGCCGAGGACCTTTCCATGCCGGAAGCCATGACCGCCGGACCGCTATACTATACCCACACCTATGCGCAGGGTGATACTGTGCAACTGGCAGGGCTGCATATTCGCATTGTGCAAACCCCGGGGCACACACCCGGCAGTGTATGCCTGCTGACAGAAAACGCGCTGTTCAGTGGCGATACGCTGTTTGCAGGCAGCTGCGGACGCACCGATTTTCCCGGCGGAAGCTGGGCGGATATTTCAAAATCCTTAAAGCGTCTGTCCCAAATGAAAAACTATACCGTCTACCCCGGGCACGGAGAATCGACCACTTTGGACGCTGAAAGGATGTATAATCCTTATATGCAAACCCACGAGGAAACGCTATGAATTTGACACTCATCGGTCATGACGACCGTTACGCGGTGGAACAGCTTTTTATGTCCCTGCTGGGCGTGGATAACGAAACACCGGTTATTTCCCGGCTTTATCGAGGAAAAACATGGCTCACCGCCGTTACCACCATACTTTTACAGGATAAAACCATCCGCGCACAGCGAAGGCTGAAGGTCACCGAGGAAACTGTGCGCCTGCGGCGGCGTATTCTGCAGCAAAGCTGCTATTTGGCTGCCGTTCAGCTTTTGGATGTTATCCCTGCATGGGGCGCATTGGCAGGCGTGCGGCCCTCCAAAATTTCCACCAAGATGCTTTTGGAAGGCTGCAGCGAGCAAAGCGCCATTCGTCTACTGGAAGATGTTTACTATGTCACACCTGAGCGCAGCCGTTTGGCAGTGGAATGTTCTAAGTCTACGCTTGCCGCTGCAAAGCGCTTAGAGCCCAACGATATCTCGGTATATGTAGGCATTCCCTTTTGCCCCACAAGATGCTCCTACTGTAGTTTTGTCAGCCGTACCATTGGCAAACGGGCAGAGCTTATAGAGCCTTACCTGCAGGCCTTGCTGCAGGAAATTGCCGTTACCGGCAAGCTGATGGCGCAATCCGGGAAAAAAGTGCGCTCTGTCTACATCGGCGGTGGCACACCCACAACTCTGACAACCAAACAAATGGTGTTACTGCTGGATACCATCCATGCGCATTTTGATTTATCCCGCTGTCTAGAATTCACGGTAGAAGGCGGTCGCCCTGACACCTTAACATTTGAAAAGCTGCAAGCCATTCGCAACCATGGTGCAGACCGCATGAGCATCAATCCGCAAACCATGATTGATTCCGTGCTGTGTGCCTGCGGTCGCCCACACACATCTAACGATGTTTTGACCGCCTATCGTTGGGCTGTGGATGCCGGCTTTGATGCCATTAACATGGACCTAATTGCCGGACTTCCCACAGACAGCTTTGACGGTTTTCGCAGCTCCTTGGATACAGTGGCTTCGTTGCGCCCTGCCAACCTTACTGTGCACACCTTGGCGCTAAAAAAAGGCGCTGACCTTTTTGAAAAGCGGGAAAATTTATCCTCTGCTGCAGAGGTTACGCAAATGGTGGACTACGCCAATCACACTCTGCACGCGCTTGGCTATAAGCCGTATTATTTATACCGGCAAAAATATATGTCCGGTTCTTTTGAAAATGTAGGCTGGAGTTTGGATGGCAAGGATTGCTTGTACAATATTTACATGATGGAGGAGCTGCACAGCATTATTTCATTGGGCGGCGGCATGAATAAGGTCAATCTGCCAGACGGCACACTGCAGCGTTTCCACAACCCAAAATTTCCGGAGCAGTATATCCAACAAATTGACACTGTTTTGCAGGATAAGCAAAAGCTTTTTAGCCTATTGTAAATTTTACTTTCTCGGGAAAGGAAGTTATGAAATTGGACACGTTAATTTCCAATGTCACCATTGTGACCATGAATGAGCGCATGGATACGCTATTTGGCGCATACCTAGGCGTAAAAGACGGAAAAATTGCCTATATCGGTAAAACCGCTCCCCAAGAGCAGCCCAAAACGATCGTTGACGGAACCGGCATGGTACTAATGCCCGGTCTTATAAACTGCCACACCCACTTGGCTACCACTGTGCTTCGCAGCTATTGCGATGATTTAACAGGGCAGGAAGCCCTAGACCAGCAGCTGCGCAAAGAGGATAAAATGGACTCTCGCAGCGCCAAGGCAGCCGCCCTTATGGGCATTGCCGAGTGCCTGCGATTTGGCATTACCTCCGTCAGTGATTTATACTATTATCCCGATGCCACCGCCGATGCCGTTGCCCAAAGCGGAATCAAAGCCAATATTGCCCTATCTAGCTACCGTTTTATCGACCAGAACGAGGATTTTGACTTTGAAATCGATGAGCAATGCCAAGAGCTCCGCCGTGTGAAAGAAAAGTGGCACGGCCACGATGACGGACGCATCAAAATAGATGCCGGTATTTACGCCGAATACACCAGCAATTATAAGCTCTGGGAAGGTCTTGTGGGCTATGCGGCGGAAGAAGGCTTGGGAATGCAGCTGCATCTTGCCCAGACCCAAAACGAGGTAGATTCCTGCTTAGACCGTACCGGCTTAGCGCCCGCAGAACTTCTGAACTGCCACGGAATGTTTCATGTGCCCACTACCGCCGCTGGCTGTGGATGCTTAAGCGAAACCGAGCAGACACTATTAGGCAAGAAGAAAGTCAGCGCCGTATGCTGTCCGATTACATCCGCAAAAAATGCCCAACCAATCACCCCGGTGCTTGATTGCGTAAAATCCGGTATGAATGTTGCCCTAGGCACCGGCGGTGCCATTGAAGCAGGGAATCTGGATATGTTTGAGGTGATTCGCGCTACTGCCTTGGCTGTACGCTCTGCCTCAGGTGATGCCGCCGCATTGCCGGCGCCTGCTGCATTGATGATGGCTACCACCTGCGGCGCGCAGGCACAGGGTCGAGCCCAGCAGTGTGGTATGATAAAAGAAGGCTTTGACGCAGACTTGTGCTTGGTAGATTTCTCTGCGCCGCACCTAATGCCATGCCACAATGTACTCAGCGCCTTGGCATTCAGTGCCAAAGGTGGTGACGTTGCCATGACCATGGTACGGGGCAAAATCCTTTATCAAAACGGGCAATTCCCCACCATCGACCTGAAGGCCGTTGTGGAAGAGCTGACCAGCTATGCCATTCCCCGTCTGTTTGCTGAGTAAGGAGGAAATCATGTCCGAACCAAAAAAGCAATCCTTTCTTCACGGCACCATGCTCCTTGCCATGGCTACTGCTATTGTCAAGGTAATTGGGGCGCTGTATAAAATCCCCTTAAATGCCATCATTGGCGAGCAAGGCTTTGGCTATTACTCCACTGCCTATGAAATTTATACCGTTCTGCTGATGATTTCCACGGCAGGTCTGCCTGTTGCCATGAGCCGCATGATTTCTCAGGCAAGCAGCTTAGGAAATTATCGACAGGTACAAAAAATTTACACCATATCCCGCACCATTTTTCTAACATTAGGTCTGATTGGCACACTGCTAATGACCCTATTTTGCCGGCAACTAGCCACCTTTCAAGAGCAGCCCGATGCCTGGGCAGCCATTGGCGCATTGGGTCCGTGCTGTTTTCTAATCTGCTTGATGAGCACCTACCGTGGCTTTTTCCAGGGGCAAAGCAACATGCTCCCCACTTCCATCAGTCAGGTCTTGGAATCTGTTGTGAAGCTAGTGGTAGGCATCGCAGCGGCAGGCTTGCTCCTATTTTACACAAAAACCGTTTCCTTGGCAGCCGGTGGTGCTATTTTCGGTGTAACCACGAGCTGCCTGGTATCCTCCATTTATCTAAACCGCTGCTTCAAGAAAGCGTACCGGAATTTGCCGGCATCCACAGATACTGCCGACTCCGCTAAATCTATTGCAAAAGGCCTTTTGGCAATCGCCGTTCCAATTACCATCGGTTCAGCCGGGCTGCAGCTGTTAACCGTTTTGGAAACTAAAATCTACATGAGCCAGTTGAAAGCTGCTTTCGATGCCACCATGAGCGCACAGGAGCTGCAGGCAATGCTCACCGCTTATCAATACAAGGGTGATATGTCCGCACTTCCCCGTCATGAAGCCATTCAGTATCTTTTAGATACCCAAAAGGGCATTTATAATATGACCCAAACCATTTTTAATATGCCCTGCGCATTTATTACCCCCATTACCATCAGCATCATACCTGCCATTACTGCCCATTTGGCAAAGGGTGACGAATGTGCCGCCCGTACAACAGGGGAATCTGCCGCCCGCGTGGCAGGCTTAATCAGCGCCCCCTGTGCGATAGGTCTAGCGGTACTGGCAGGTCCCGTAACCGCCCTGCTGGGTGGCTACACCGGTCTCAAGCTGGAGCTTTCCACCAATTTGATGACCATTATGGGTATTTGCATTGTGTTCAATGCGGCAGTTTTACTCACCAACGCAATTATGCAATCTCATGGTTATGTGAATCTACCGGTGGTAAATATGTTTATTGGCGGTATTATCAAGCTGGCTGCGGTATACATTCTCACCGGCAACCCCCATATTGGCATTTTGGGCACACCCATCGGCTCGCTTTTGTGCTATTTAAGCATTACTGTGCTGAATATCATCTCTATTAAGAAGGTTTTACCCAGTTCGCCTTCGGTGTTGCGGAATATGGGAAAATCTGTATGTGCCGCGCTGATTATGGGCGTAGTAGTCTATGCCGCTTGGTTTGGTCTTGACCGGCTGTTTGCAGACCATGGAAGCAAATTAGCCATTATGGTGTGCTGTGCCGTTCCCATTTTTGTAGGCATTATTGTGTACGCTTTTGCCGCTGTGAAGCTGCGCGCCATTACTCGGGAGGACTGTTTACTGCTGCCCAAAGGCGAAAAAATAGCAAAATTACTACATTTAT
>JAZSAK010000035.1:0-15937 GCA_045601865.1 Faecousia sp.
GTAGAGTACCCGGTTCATACCCGGTCTGTCACCTGTTCAAGTCAGGTCGCCGCTACCAGGCCCGTTGGTCAAGCGGTTAAGACACCGCCCTTTCACGGCGGTAACATGGGTTCGATTCCCGTACGGGTCACCAAAAAAGAAGACACCCTTTGGGGTGTCTTCTTTTTTGCCGTATGGGAATCGAAAGGTCTAAATGCAACAGTCCGGTGGACTGTTGCTTGCCGCCAGTTCGATGGCGGCATCACCTTAATTTTTGTCAAAGACAAAAATTCAAACGAATCTCCGGCGTTCTTATATGATGAAAGGACAAGCTGTTCGGCTTGTCCTTTCTTCTTTTCTAAAAGCAGACTTTTTCTGGATTTAAAATAGTTTCCCGTCGAAATCCTTTGTGATCTCCTGCATAATTTGGATGGGTGTTTCTCCTATGCTCGTTTCATTCCATGTCCAATTCTTTGTCAGTATATGCAGTGCGAAATTTGGACGGACTAACTCCCCACTTCTTTTTGAACGCTGCAGAAAAATAATACACATTGGAAAAACCCAGCGCAAAAGCAATCTGGCCAATTGCGTGATCGGTTCCCCATAGCAGTTCCTTGGCTTTATGCATCCTCAGGCTATTCAAATAAGAAATAATACTACAACCTGTTTCTTCCTTAAAAATGCGCTTAACGCTGGACAGGGAATAAGAAAATCTTCCGGAGATATCCTCCAATGTGAGCTGTTTATCCAAATTTTGATTTAAATAGTTAATGATGTTTTTTGTAAGGGTTTTTCTTTGCGAAATATGCTCGTAGAGGGTGATCCGGTTTTGCTTTTCAGTGGTATCGGAGTTTACCAAGGAAAGCAGCAGAACCTGAATAGCATTTTTTACAAACTGAAGCTTCAGCGGTGTTGCTTCCGGTGAAGGATCCATCTGTCCGTCCGCTGAAATCTCCAAGGGCGGCTTGGGTTTGAAAATGGTTTTGCCCATATCCGCAATGTCGTTAAGGTATTGCTTTTGCCGTTGATTTACAGACAGAATTTTGTTGTTGAAGTACGCCATATATTCATCGGAAGACTCAAAGCAAATGATGATGATCGCAGCCTTCCCTTCATAAGCCTTGACCTTATGAAATTCATAAGGCTTGTGACACACCATCTCACCTTTTTTTAGAATATATGTAGCATTGTCTGCACTGACGCTGACTTTACCCTTGTCCACATAAACAAATTCCCAGCCCGGATGGCGCTCGCCGGCATAATCAAAATCCTCCGGCAATTCATAGTAAAAATCGCTGATCAAGCGAGTGACACCCAGTTCGCTTTTCAGGGGGATTCCTTTTTTGTCCTTCATATTATACGCCTCTTAATAAAGCTCAATATATATTTTTGTATAGTTTAAGCCTATTTTATAAATATTTCACCATTTTGTCAATCCAATAAAGCCATTTTATAAATTATACTGAAGTAAACACCTATAAAAAGGAGAATTTTATGAACATTTTAGCGATTGGCTGTCACCCCGACGATGTAGAGATTGCCTGCGCAGGCACTTTGGCCAAGTGTATCAAACGCGGTGACAAGGTCATCGTCTGCCATGTTTCCAGCGGCAATCTGGGCCATGTTGTGATCCCGCCGGATGAGCTGCGCGTCATTCGTGCAAACGAAGCCAAAAAAGCAGGTTCTTTGGCTGGCATTGAGGTGATCTGCGCCGGTTTTGACGATTTGGAAATTTTCGACAATGGCAAGGACGCCCGGGATGTGCTTGTGGATATCATCCGTTACGCCGATCCCGATGTGATCATCACGCACAATCCGGATGATTATATGCCGGACCATACCGCAGTTTCCCGTCTGGTCTTCGATGCCAGCTTCACCGCCACTCTGCCAAATTATACAAATTATCCCCACCGTTACAGCAAGCCTGACAATAATCCTGCCAAGCTGGTGCCCATCTACTATATGGATACCCTTGCCGGTGTGAATTTTCAGCCTACAGAGTATGTGGATATCAGTGATGTGATCGATTTAAAGATCGATATGCTGGAATGTCACGAAAGCCAGCTGGTTTGGATGCGTGAGCATGACGGCATTGATTTTGCAGATATGGTAAAAACCTGCTCCCGTTACCGCGGTTATCAGTGCGGTGCTGACTATGCTGAAGGCTTCCGTATGTGTCAGGTTTACTTAAAAGGAACAACAAAGCGGCTGCTGCCGTAATTATAAGGAGGAAACTATTATGGACTTTAATTCTACTGTAAAAGGCTCTGCCCTGGAAGGTTTCTACCCCGCCGGATGGGACTTCGAAAAGATCGACGCCTGTGTAGGCGCACCGGAAACTGTCTGCCACCGTCAGAGCTTCTGGCATCCTGAATTCAACCCTGTTATGTGTGACAGCCTGGGCGAATTTGAGACCTATATGGGTCACGAAATTGCTATGCAGATCAAGCTGGCTGCAGACCGGGGCGAAAAGATTGCATTTATCCTGCCTGTTGGCCCGATGGGTATGTACAAGTGGGTGGTTTACTTCCTGAAGGAGTGGAAGGTATCCTGCGGTCACGTTTACACCTTTAACATGGACGAGTGGGCAGATGCCGAAGGCAACACCCTGCCCTCCAACAATCCCGGCGCATTCCAGTATGCTATGGAGCAGGCGCTGTTCAATCCTCTGGGGGAATTGACCGTTCCTGCAAATCAGCGGAACTTCGCCACCAAGGAAAACCTGCCCACCTACCCCGAAAAGATCGCAGCTTTGAAAGCTGAGGGCGCAAGGCTGGTGCTGGTTTACGGTATCGGCAGAATGTGCCACATTGCGTTCTGGGAACCCACCTTTGCAGCGGATTATGAAACTGCTGAGGATTGGGCAAAAGCACCTTACCGCATCGGCGCAAAGATCCACCCCTTGACCGTAGAGCAAAACGCGCTGACCAGCTTCAAGTCCCGCACCTCTTTGGTGCCTTGCCGTGCCAACACCATCGGCCCCGGCCTGTTCCTGCAGGCGGACTATGCCATCGGCGGTGCTGACGGTGTGTTGGGCAGAGGTATGCAGTGGCAGGGACTTAGCCTGTGGATGACCCTGCGCCACGGCACAACTCCCTGGATCACCTCCTCTTACATCCCCACCCTGGCAGGCAGACTATTCTTCCTGAAGGAACTGGCAGGTCCCCTGGAAGCTGAGTGTAACTAATGAACGCGACAGATAGAAAAGGCATTGCCGTAGCCGGCAGTGTCATAGTCGATAAGATCAACGAGATCAGTGCTTATCCCAACGCGGGAGAGCTGACTCAGATTCGCAGCATTCAGAACGCTGCCGGCGGTTGTGTCCCCAATGTGGCGCTGGATCTAAAGAAAATTTCTCCCGCACTGCCGGTCCGTGCCATTGGCAAGATCGGCAACGATGCAGAGGGCGAATTTGTTGCGGATGTTCTGAAAGCCGGTGGTGTTTCCACCATCGGTCTTGCGGTCATGCCCGGAGAAAAGACCACCTTTACAGAGGTTATGAGTGTTCCCGGCGGTCAGCGGACATTTTTCGTGTATCCCGGCACGGGCGCAGATTTCGGCATTGCGGATATGGATTTTGATACCATTGATGCACAGATACTCCATTTGGGCTACTTTTTGCTGCTGCAAAAGGTGGACGATGGCGATGGGCTAAAAATTCTGCAAAAGGCCAAAGAGGTTGGTTTGGAAACCTCCATTGACTTGGTCAGCGAAAATTCTAACCGCTACAGCCTGGTGCTGCCCTGCCTGCCCTATACAGACTATCTCATTGTCAATGAGCTGGAAGCCGGAAAGTTGGCAGGTATGGAGCCGACGGAAGAAAACCTGGAGAGCATTGCCCGTAAGCTGATGTCTTTGGGTGTGAAGAAAAAAGTCATCATCCATATGCCGGAACGGTCTGTTTGTTTGAGCGAGGAAGGATATTCCAGCCTGGGTTCTTACATTCTGCCCGAAGGCTATATCCAAGGTGCAACGGGAGCAGGAGATGCCTTCTGCGCCGGTGCGCTGTTCGGCATTTATAACGGCTGGGAAGACCTGAAAATTATGGAATTTGCATCCGCTTGTGCGGTAATGGCTCTGAGCAGCCCCGATGCCACCAGCGGTATGAAAGAAAAAACAGAAATTAAAGAATACTGCAAGCAGTTTGCAAGACGGGAGGCTATGCAATGAAAGCCGTTATGTATGGTGGCGGCAATATTGGTCGCGGTTTTATCGGTGCACTTCTAAGCCAGTCCGGCTATGAAGTAACCTTTATCGATGTGGCTGAAGCAGTGGTAGGCGCCCTGCAGGAAAACCGCCGCTATCCTGTTCGTTATGTGTCCTCCGAGGGATACGAGGATGTGTGGATCGAAAATGTGACTGCGGTCAATGGCAACAATACGGAGGCAGCGGCAACAGCCATTGCCAACTGTGACATTATGGCCACAGCCGTGGGCGCAAGAATTCTGAAATTCATCATTCCCAATATTGTAGCCGGTCTGCGCAAGCGCTGGAACGAAGGAAAAGGTCCGCTGAACATTGTCATCTGCGAAAACCTAAATGATGCCAATAAGATTTTGGAAGGTATGCTCAAGGAGCAGCTGACCGCAGAAGAGCAAAAGAAATTTGACCAAACCGTGGGGCTGGTGGAAGCATCCATCGGTCGTATGGTGCCTGTTCAGACAGAGGATATGAAAGACGGGGAACCTATGCGGGTTTGTGTGGAACGCTACGGCTTCTTGCCCACAGATAAGGACGCCTTCAAGGGAAGTATCCCGGATATCAAAAATATGGTGCCCTTTGCGCCCTTTGATTTTTATATCAAACGCAAGCTGTTTGTCCACAATATGGGTCACGCAACCTGTGCTTATTTAGGGGATCTTCTGGGGCTGGAGTATATTTATCAGGCAATCGCCGTCCCTGAGATCCGCATTTTGGCGCAGAATGCTATGCTGGAAAGTGCTATGGCACTGTCTAAAAAATACGGTGCAGACCTGTATGCACTGCAACCCCATATTTACGATCTTCTCTACCGTTTTGCAAATGCTGCGCTGAAGGATACCTGCCAGCGTGTTGGAGGAGATCCTGCCAGAAAGCTCAGTCCCGCAGACCGTATGATCGGTTCTGCCCAGTTGGTACAGGAAATGGACATTGTACCAGCTTACATCACTGTGGGCGCTGCCGCTGGACTACACCGCTATATTGCGGAAGCCGGTCTTGCCCAGACCAAGGAAGCCGCTGTAAATGTGCTGTCTGAGGTTTCTTCTCTTGCACAGGAAGAACCGCTGTGTAAAATGATCCTGAATTACTATGAAATGCTTCGGGAAGGTTGCCCGCTGTCACAGTTATGTGTCAAGGCGGAGCATATCAGACACATCGGTTTCGGTGATGTTGTATAATAGCTATTGATCTACCCTTGACTGCCAAAAACGGTTGATCAAAGCCTTCGTGAATTCGGTATTCGTCTATGATGATAAGGTCATCCATACGGCAACTCCCGCACTATGCCTTTGTATGAATTGTCGGCGGATTAGGGCATAGTATTCGTATTCCAAGTGCCGTAGTTCACCAAAAAAAGAAGACACCTTTGGGGTGTCTTCTTTTTGTTTTGCCAAACCTTTATCGCTTCAGATTTCCCAAAACCTCCAGCAGCTGCATGCATTGCTCCCGTTCCTGCTGTGCCAGCTGGGCGAATACCGCCCCATACTCCCGATCGTTTATACGGCTTTCATACTCCGACAACATTTGCAGTTTCCTGCCATAGCATTTTCTCAGCATCGCCTCCGGTGCTTGCGGCGTTACCGGTGGTGTGCGCACCGCCAAATGCTGTCCTGACATGACCATATGTATACCACGCAGACAAGCAGCATGGGACTGCTCCTGCTCAAACAGACTGCGCAGCATCGTTTTTTCTTTCCCCTGCATTTGTCTGGCAAGCACCAAAAAGCTTACTGCCAGTGTCTGCTCTGCCACGAGTAAGCCCTGCAAGCTGATGGGTGCTGCTGTTTCATCAGCGGCTACCCGTTTCCATACCCGTTTTTCTAGCTCTGCGTCAAATTTTTCCATAATACCCCTCCTAAAAAAGCCTTTCCAAACCAGTTTATTCGGAATCTTGAAAAAAATGCACTTTTCTTTTTCGTTCATATGTGCTATTATAAAGAAAAAGCTCCAAAGGAGGATGTCCTATGCCCAGAACCAGCGACAAAGCCGAGAGAATTCTAGAATATGTCAATCAATTCGTGCAGGAAAACGGCTACGCGCCCTCTGTGCGGGAAATTGGTGCTGCGGTTGGACTGCGCTCCACCGCCTCTGTCAGTTATCATATTCAAGCCCTGCAAAACAAGGGGCTTTTGCTCTCTCCTGAAGAAAAAGGCCGCAAGCGCTCCATTGTCACCGGCGCACGCCCTGGGCAAATTCCCATTGTGGGTGTGGTGACCGCCGGTGTTCCTATTCTGGCATACGAAAATCAAGAGGGCACTATGGCGTGGGATGGCGCGCCGGATTGCTTCGCCCTGCGGGTTCGCGGCGACAGTATGGTCAATGCGGGTATTTTAAGTGGTGATAAGGTTGTTGTCCGTCCGCAGCAAACGGCTATGGACGGGCAGATTGTAGTCGCCCGTATTGATGACGAAGCCACGGTGAAGCGCCTTAGCCTGCAAAACGGTCAGGTTTGGTTGCTGCCGGAGAACGACGCATACGTACCCATTGATGGCACACACGCAGAAATCATCGGTGTCGTGAAGGCTGTTGTGCGAGATTATTAATGATCCCCCCTCCGCAGAGGGGGGATTTCCTGGCCAATCCAACTTATCTTTATTTATAGAGGAGGCGTGCAAATGATTATCCTGCATAAGCGGCTGATATCCGAATCCGGACATGACGCTGCCTACACATTGCTGCAACAGCATCTCGGCACCCTGCCGGAAATCCGGCGCACGCCCCAAGGCAAGCCTTACTTCCCTAAGGAAGCGCTGCATTTTTCCATTTCGCACACTCAGCACCACGCCTTTTGCTGTGTCTCTTCCGAAAACATAGGCATAGACGCAGAGGAATGTAACCGTCCACTTCCACTTTCTCTTGCCCGTCGAATCCTTTCCCCTTCAGAGCGTCAGCGCTTTATAACTGCGGCAAATCCGCAAGAGGCGCTTTTGCGATTTTGGGTATTGAAGGAAGCCCTTGCCAAACTAACAGGGCGCGGTTGGGGTGACTGGCTAAAGGCTACGGATTTTTCCCCTGACGATGCAAGAATACAAATCATTGACGGCTGTTTTGTTGCCGTTTTGAAGGAGAATAACCATGCTGTTTGATACCCATGTGCATATGAATGACCCCGCTTTTGATGTGGACAGAGACTCCCTCATCTCCTCTTTTCCGGAAAAGGGCGTCACTCTGGCGATGAACGTAGGCTGCAGCTTAGCATCCTCTCACGATGCCATCGCGTTGGCCGAAAAGTATCCCCACATATATGCCGCGGTTGGCTCTCATCCCGATGCGGCCGATGAAATAAATGATGAAGTGATTGCAGCTTATGAAAAATTATGTAAGCTTCACCGTAAGGTAAAGGCCATTGGCGAAATCGGACTGGATTACCATTACGAGGACATCCCCCGCGAGATTCAAAAAAAGGCCTTTCTCGCCCAAATGGAGCTGGCGCGGCAGCTGGATTTGCCCGTTATCGTGCATGAACGGGAGGCGCATGATGACGGAATGCATATTATTAAACAATTCCCCACCGTTAAAGGTGTGTTCCATTGTTACTCCGGTTCTGCGGAAATGGCCCGACAGTTGGTAGCGCTGGGTTGGTACATTGGCTTTACCGGCGTTTTGACCTTCAAAAATGCTCGAAAAGCAGTGGAAACTGCCCAAGCAATTCCTTTGGAGCGAATTGTCATCGAAACCGACTGCCCCTTTATGTCGCCCGAGCCGTTCCGCGGCAGACGCAGCGACCCCACCATGGTTTATCGCGTGGCAGAGAAATTGGCAGAACTTAGGGGCATATCCGTAGAAGAAGCCCAGGCTGCAACCTTTGAAAACAGCAAGCGCTTGTATCGCATAGATTGACCGTGACGCCTCCCTTGAAACAAGGGGGCGTTATGTTTAGGAATTTTCAAAAAATTCATCCATACCACTGGAAGTTAGTCGGTATATGTGTTATAATGCTTTTAAGTATTACCAAATGGGAGAGAGATTATGCTGGAACTTCTGGCACCTGCCGGCTCTATGGAGGCCTTGCGTGCAGCCGTACAAAACGGTGCAAACGCGGTTTATTTGGGCTGTGGCAGCTTTAATGCCCGTCAGGGCGCAAAAAACTTTACACCGCAGATGCTCACCGAGGCGGTGAAATATTGCCACATTCGTGGCGTTGCAGTGCATCTGACCTTGAACACCTTGGTTTCTGACCGTGAAATCGGGGAGGTTTGCACGCTCATCCGCCACGCCGCTACCAGTGGTGTGGATGCCTTTATTGTGCAGGATTTAGGCGTGGCGCAGCTATGCAAGGAGATTGCCCCCAATGTCAGTATACACGGTTCTACACAAATGACGGTGTGCTCCTTACCCGGTGTGCAGTTTTGCGCTGCAATGGGTATGGATCGTGTGGTTCTTAGTCGGGAATTGGAAAAATCAGAAATACGCTACATCTGCGAAAACTCCCCCATTGAAATTGAAGTTTTTGGGCATGGTGCCTTGTGCATGAGCTATTCCGGCCAATGCTATTTATCCGCCGCTATTGGCGGACGCTCCGGTAATCGGGGTCGTTGTGCTCAGCCCTGCCGCCAATGCTATGGCTATGGCAGATTTGACAACAAATACCCCCTTAGCTTGAAGGATAATTGTCTTGTAGGATTTCTTCGAGAGCTGGAAGATATGGGTGTGGCATCGTTGAAAATTGAAGGGCGTATGAAGCGTCCGGAATATGTTGCTGCCGTTACCAATGTCTACCGCCAAGCCATTGACACCGGCGTAGTTACCCGTGAAATGATTGATACGCTTATCGCATCCTTCAGCCGGCAGGGCTTTACCGACGGCTATTATATGGGGCAAACTGGCCCTGCCATGTTTGGCATCCGGCAGGATAAATACGAGGACCCCAAATGGCTGCAGGCCGTGCGTCAAAGCTATGAGGCTACTGAAAACGGCCTTGTTTCCGTGGATTTTGATGTGCAGATTACCGCAAATCGCTGCACAGTTACTGTAACGGACACACAAGGTCACTCCTGCACCGCCAATGCCCCTGGGGCAGAGCCGGCACGTACGCGAGCGCTTACCCGTGACGAGCTGATTGCCCGACTGGAGAAAACCGGCGGCACACCCTATCGTTGCAACCAGGTCAAATGCAGCATCGATCCCGGTTTAAGTCTGTCTGCTGCAGCAATAAATTCTCTGCGCAGAGACGCGCTGAATCAGTTAACAGCGCTTCGCGCGCGCCGAGAGCAGCAAGCCTTGCACCGCGCGCCCACCTTTCCCCGAATACCCAACCGACGGGATACCGCTGGCTTGAATATTCAAGTTACCTCCTTGGAACAAATTACCCAAAAGCTTCTGCAGATCAAGCCGCAGGTTCTCTACGTGCCCATCCACTGCTTGACTTTAGACCCCCTATTCTGCCATGAGTTAGCACGAAAAGTGCGTCTTTGCGCCGTTTTGCCCCGCATTATTCACGATGGTGAGCTGGGCAAGCTACGAGAAGATATGCGTCTCATTCGACAAATGGGCGTTCGCGAGGTTTTGGTTGGCAATGTAGGCTTACTTTTGCCGGCAAGAGAAGCCGGTATGCGAATTCGCGGTGATTTTTCCCTAAATCTCTTCAACACCGGCGCGGTTCATCTTATGAAGGACCTGGAGCTAAAATCCGCAACCTTAAGCTTTGAGCTGACACTTCCGCAAATTCGGGACATCAGCAAATCCGTTCCTTGCGAAATCCTTGCCTACGGCAGACTGCCCCTGATGGTAACAGAAAACTGTCTGATTCAAGGGCGAACCGGAAGCTGCACATGTAACCTCGGTCCTACCAGACTGGTGGATAAAACCGGCGCGGATTTCCCCATTATCAAAGACGGAGATAAATGCCGCAGCGTTCTGCTTAATGGCAAAAAGCTGAACTGGTTAGACCGGCAGAATGACCTGAATCGGCTGGGCTTGTGGGGCATTCGGCTATACTTTACTACGGAAAACCCAAGAGAAGTAGACCAAGTGCTTGCCAATGTAACCAATCCTTTGCCCTTCGACCCCGGTTCTTCCACAAGAGGTTTATACTTAAGAGGATTGGAGTAACACTATGGCTGTAATATTGGCATCCCAGTCGCCTCGCCGTCGGGAGTTAATGGAGCTTTTGCACATTCCCTTTATTGTGCGTGTGGCGGATATTGACGAATCCATGAACCCCGCCCTGCCGGCTTTTGCCGAGGTCTCGCGCTTAAGTCGTGAAAAGGCATTGGCCGTCACACGGCAGCCCGATGACATTGTGATTGCCGCAGATACCATTGTGGTTTGTGACAATCATGTGCTGGGTAAGCCCCAATCTGCACAGGATGCCATTGCCATGCTGCGGCAGCTGTCCGGAAAAACCCATCAGGTAATGACCGGACTAACCGTTTTGTCCGGTGAAACACAAAAAACCGTCACGGAAGTAACAGACGTTTCTTTCCGTCCGCTGTCGGAAGCTGAGATTCTCGCCTATGTCCAAACAGGTGAGCCCATGGACAAGGCCGGCGCTTACGGAATACAAAGCGGTGGCGCGGTTTTTGTTGAAAAGCTGGTGGGAGATTACTACAATGTGGTTGGTCTGCCGATTTGCAGACTTTGGCAAATCCTGCAGGAAATTGCCCCTTCCCTCCACGCATAGTCGCTTTTAGCCCAGTCATCCACAAGGAGAATTCTATGAAACAGTTCTTTTCAAACAAGGTAAAAGCCATTCTGATTATTGCGGTACTGCTGTCAGCAGGCCTTGCCATATCCAGCAATTTATTGGGTAAATCCATTCCCGATATGCTGGTGCAGGATGTTTTGACGCCGATTCGCAGCGGTGTCAGCGCGCTGACCATTCAGGCAGAACGGCTTTATGATTATATTTATCGATATGAGTCTCTGGCGGCGGAAAATACTGAATTAAAAGAACAGCTTGCCGAAATGGAAGACGCTGCCCGTCAGGCAGATTCTGTGGCACGGGAAAACGAACGCCTGCGCAAGCTGATGGACCTAAAGGCTGCCCATGAAGATTTTGAGCTGGTAGATGCCTATATTATTGCCCGCAGCTCTAACGACTGGACCAACACCCTGACCATAAACCGTGGCAGCAACGCCGGCCTTAGTGTAAATATGTGTGCCATTACAGAAGATGGCGCCGTGGTGGGACTTGTCACAGAGGTGGGCAGTAATTATGCCGTTATCCGTTCTGTGCTGGACTCTTCTTTGGACATCAGCGCCACCATTGCTTCCACCGGCAGCAGCGGCATGGTGCAAGGAGGCTATGCCTCCGGTCAATACGGTCGGTTGGAAATGAAATATTTGCCCAGTTCTGCGGCGATTCGCACCAATGACCAAGTGGTTACCGCCGGCTCTACGGTGTATCCCAGAAACTTGGTATTGGGCAAGATTGTAGGCGCAGGCTTCACCGACACCGGCGTAGAAAAGTATGCCTATTTAACGCCGGCGGCAGACATCGGAAATTTGGAACAGGTGTTTATTATCACCCAATACACTGCGGGGTGATGTGATGCTGTTTCGTAAAAAAAATGAATTTCGCCCGGATAAAAACCATTCCGGCGCGTTACGCAATCTTTATATTACCAAAAAACAACGCCTTGTTTTGCTGCGATGGTTGCTGACCGCCTTGGTTCTGGTAGGCATTTCGGTATTGCAGGATGTTATTTTATCCCGCGTGCACATTGGGCAGGCAACCACAGATTTGCTATGCGGCGCGCTATTGCTGATTTGCATCTTATTAGACCCGGAGCAGGGCTGCATTTTCATTTTGGTCGGCTCCTGCCTTTACAATTTTTCCGGCAGTGCCCCAGGGCCTTATGTAATTGCCTTGCTCACCATAATTGGTCTGACAATCAGCATTTTTCACCAGAGCTATTTACGCCAAAACTTTGGCACCACCATGCTCTGTACCGCCGCGGCAATTTTTGCATATGAATTGCTGTTGGCCACCGTTGGCATTTTCTTGGGCAACACATCCTTTGCCAGACTGCCGCAGTTTGCGTTATGCGCCCTGTTTACTGCTGCTTTGATGCCAATCTTTTACCCCGTTTTTCGTTCTATTGGCAAAATTGGAGGAGAGTCATGGACAGAATAACCCGATTTCGCAGTGGCATTGTATTAGCAGTGTTCGTTGTGATTCTCAGTTTTTTCGCCTTACGGCTGTATCATTTGCAGCTTTCTAAAGATGGCGAAAATAAAAGCAATATTAAAACCTTTACCACCGAAACCATCGTCAAGGCCGCCCGCGGCGACATTCTCGACTGCAACGGAAACGTGCTGGTAACCAATCGCGCCAGCTATGATTTGGTGTTTAATCACTTTGTCATCCGCAGCGCCGCAGATACCAACGGCCAGCTTCTGCGTTTGGTGCAGCTATGCCGAACACTGGACATTTCCTATATTGACCATTTCCCAATAACGAAGACAACCCCTTTCACCTATACCCTCAGCGACTATAACTCCACCTGGCAAGGCTACTTCCAAGCCTATCTTCCGGAGGTAGGTGGCTTGGATTCGGATATTACAGCACCGATTTTGATTGAGCGTCTGCGCGCACATTATAACATCCCCGAAGCGTGGTCCTCTGAGGATGCCCGTGCAGTGCTGGGTCTGCGATACGAACTGGCACTGCGTAGCGATATCACCAATCTACCAAACTATGTATTTTTAGAAGATGCTTCTACAGAAACGTTGGCGGCACTTCTGGAATTAAATGTTCCCGGTCTGAAAGCGGAATCCTCCGTGGTGCGGGAATATAACACCGCCTATGCCGCCCATATTTTAGGCTATGTAGGACCCATCACCAAGGATCAATGGAACGATACCTATCGAGATAAGCCCGGTTATTCCAAGGACGCTTTGGTTGGGCAAAGCGGTTTGGAGCTGGCCTTTGAAGAATATCTCCATGGTACTGACGGTGTCCGTGTAGACGTGACCACTGTGGATGGTACAATCATTGACAGCTACTACAAGGTAAAAAACGGCATAGAGCAAAAACCGGTTTCCGGTAAGAATGTAGAGATTTCCATTGACTTAAACATCCAGTCCACAGCAGAATCCGCCTTGGAATCCCTGATTTCCGGTTTGCGCGCCAGTGGAGAAAATCTTGCCGAGGGGGAAAAAGCCCCTGACGGTTCGGATGCTGCCGGTGGCGCTGTGGTGGTTATGAATGTCAAGACCGGTCAGGTGCTTGCCTGTGCCAGCTACCCTACCTATAATCTTGCAACCTATCACGAGGATTACAATCAGCTTTTGGAAACAGACCACGACCCATTATTTAATCGGGCCTTGCAAGCTACCTATCCACCTGGCTCTACCTACAAAATGGTTATGGTAATTGCCGGTATTGACTCCGGCAAAATCACCCGTCACACCAACATCCGCGACGAAGGCGAGTACCGCAAATATGCCGACAGCGGCTTTGCCCCTGACTGTATGGTATGGGCCAATTCCCATTCCACCCATGGCAATATCAATGCTATGGAAGCCCTGCGAGATTCCTGCAACTACTACTTCTATGTGCTTGCTGACGACAAAAAATATGACCTGACCATTTCGGAAATTGATAAAACCGCGCAGGGCTTAGGCTTGGGTGAAAAAACCGGCATTGAATTATTTGAGTACAGCGGCTACCGCGCCAACCCGGAAACCAAGGCTCTGCTGAATACAGATGTCGACCGAAAGCAGTGGTATCCCGCCGATGAGATTATGGCAGCCATCGGTCAATCGGAAAATCGTTTCACTCCCCTACAGCTTTGCTCTTATACCGCAACGCTGGCAAATCGGGGTGTGCGGTATCGCGCTACTTTCTTGAACCGCGTACTTTCTGCAGATTACCGAAATGTTTTGCTACAGTCCCAACCGGAAATTCTCAGCACCTTTTCTATTTCCGATGAGGCCTATGCTGCATACACAGAAGGCATGCATATGGTATCCACAAACGGCTCTACCTATCAAACCTTCGGCAAATATCCTATAAAGTTTGCCGCCAAAACCGGTACTGCGCAAACAGACTCCGGCAGTTCAGACAATGGTGCGTTTATTTGCTATGCACCCTTTGATGACCCGGAAATTGCCGTGGTGGTATACGGTGAACGTGCCGGCCGTGGTTCTACCATGGGTCAAATCGCCAAAGCCATCACTGACACCTATTTCCACGAGGAAATCAACGGCAACGCCACTTCCGGCGAAAACATGGTGAGCTAATTCAGCAACTCCCTCCAACCGGAGGGAGTTGCTTTTTTATATCTTTGCAATTTTTCTTGCAAAATATGAAGTGTTTCTTGTAAAAATGTTTGCATTTTCCATTTGCTTGTGCTATACTATCTGCGCAATCTGGAAAATCATAAAAAAATATGGAAATTTGGGCGAAAATGGAACGCCCAAAACAAAAGCGAAAGGAGTAATTCCAATGCACAAGTATGTTTATCTGTTCACAGAAGGCAACGGCTCCATGCGTGAGTTGTTGGGTGGCAAAGGCGCCAATCTGGCAGAAATGACCAATATCGGTCTGCCGGTTCCTCAGGGCTTCACCATCACCACCGAGGCCTGCACCAAATATTACGAAGACGGCCGCATGATCAATGCCGACATTCAGGCTGAAATTATGCAGTACGTAGAAAAGCTGGAAGAAATCACCGGCAAGAAGTTCGGCGATAAGGAGAACCCTCTGCTGGTTTCTGTCCGTTCCGGTGCCCGTGCTTCCATGCCCGGCATGATGGACACCATCCTCAACCTCGGTCTGAACGAGGACGTAGTTAACGTTATGGCCACCAAGTCCGGCAATCCCCGCTGGGCATGGGACTGCTACAGAAGATTCATCCAGATGTACTCCGACGTCGTTATGGAAGTCGGCAAGAAGTACTTCGAGGAGCTTATCGATAAGATGAAGGAAGCCAAGGGCGTCACTCAGGACGTCGAGCTGTCCGCCGAGGATCTCAAGGAGCTGGCAGGTCAGTTCAAGGCTGAATACAAGAACAAGATCGGCAAGGACTTCCCCACCGAACCCAAGGAGCAGCTCATGGGCGCCGTTGAGGCTGTTTTCCGTTCCTGGGACAACCCCCGCGCCAACGTTTATCGCCGCGACAACGACATCCCCTACTCCTGGGGTACTGCCGTTAACGTTCAGGCAATGGCTTTCGGCAACATGGGCGACGACTGTGGTACCGGTGTTGCTTTCACCCGTGACCCCGCCACCGGCGCTACCGGCCTGATGGGCGAGTTCCTTGTCAACGCTCAGGGCGAAGACGTCGTCGCCGGCGTCCGTACTCCCATGCCCATCGCTCAGATGGCTGACAAGTTCCCCAAGGCTTACGCCAAGTTCACCGAGGTCTGCGCTATTCTGGAAGACCACTACAGAGATATGCAGGACATGGAGTTCACCATCGAAGCCGGTAAACTCTACATGCTCCAGACCCGTAACGGCAAGAGAACCGCAAAGGCCGCTCTCAAGATTGCCTGTGACCTCGTTGACGAGGGCATGATTGATAAGAAGCAGGCTGTTGCCATGATCGACCCCCGCAACCTTGACCCCCTGCTCCATCCCCAGTACGACACCAAGGCCCTGAAGGAGTCCACTCCCATGGGCAAGGGTCTGGGCGCTTCCCCCGGCGCTGCCTGCGGTCAGGTCGTCTTCACCGCTGAGGACGCCGAGAAGTGGAACGCCGAAGGCAAGAAGGTCGTTCTGGTTCGTCTGGAAACCTCTCCCGAAGATATCACCGGTATGAAGGCCTCTCAGGGCATCCTGACCGTTCGCGGCGGCATGACCTCTCACGCT
>JAZSAK010000036.1:0-3083 GCA_045601865.1 Faecousia sp.
AAACCAATTCAGGAGGTGTTTTTGCCCGGAAATCCGCAGGTAACCGGTGCGGCGATGACTTCACTTGTAGAGAGCATAAAGTCCGGTGAGTCAGTCTATAAAGCCTTGCAGGTATTTTGTGAGGATGTAATTCAAGGTGCAATACTCTATGGGTAAAATAAAGGTCCATATCAGCGCTTCTGCCGGCATTGCTTTTGCGTTGGCAATTTTGGTGCTTCCTTTGCGCTGGGTGCTTGCTGCAATGCTTGCCGGAATGTTCCATGAGCTATGTCATATTCTTGCCATATATGCATGCAAGGGTAAAATTGGCAGCTTAACAATAGGAAGTAGCGGCGCGAAATTAGATGTTACGGGATTGAACGATAAAAAGGAATTGCTGTGCGCCATAGCTGGTCCGTTGGGTGGTTTTGCTTTGCTTTTTCTGGCACAGTATATACCGCGGATTGCTGTATGCGCCGCATTTCAATCCCTTTACAATTTACTGCCAATTTACCCGCTGGATGGAGGACGCGCAATTAGATGTCTATCTATTTTGTTGTTTCCTACACTTGGAGAGGGGATTTTTCGGTATATTGAGACTGTATGCAAAATAGGAATCGCTTGCATTAGTATTTATGCTTGCTTTTGGCTGCATCTTGGTCTATTTCCAATTCTGTGTGCATTTGCTGTTGTTTTCAGAAAAAGTCCTTGCAAAGAAAGTTCTTTGCGATTACAATAGGCGTATTGATTGCAAAGAGGTAATAACCATGACTGATTTACTGCAAAGAATCCTCCCGACCGTGCAAAAGCCTGCACGCTATACCGGAGGGGAGTGCAACGAAATAAAGAAAAATCCTGCCGATATCCGCGTCCGGATTGCATTCTGCTTTCCTGACACCTATGAAATCGGCATGTCTAATCTAGGTATGCAGATTTTATATGGTGTAATGAACCAAATGGATGGTGTTTGGTGCCAGCGCGTGTTTGCCCCATGGGGCGATATGGAGTTGCAAATGCGAAAGCACAATCTTCCGCTTTGGGCACTGGAGAGTGGTGACAGCGTTAAGGACTTTGACATGATTGCCTTTACGATTGGCTATGAAATGGCATACTCTAACGTTTTAAATATGCTCAAGCTTGCCCAAGTACCACTGCATGCCAAGGACCGCAAAGGACTTAAAAACATTGTTTTCGCCGGCGGTGTATGCGCTTTTAATCCGGAGCCTTTGGCAGATTTTGTGGACTTTTTTTCGCTGGGCGAGGGCGAGGATATTACGAAAGAGATTTTGACCTTATATGACCGCGCAAAGGCTGAAGAATGGAGTAAAGAAGCTTTCTTGCAGGAGGTTTCTAAAATTCCCGGCGTGTATGTGCCATCGTTTTATCGGCATGAATACAACGCAGACGGAACACTTTCCCAGATTGTTCCCTTGGAGGGTGCGCCCAAGGTTGTTACAAAACGGATTATTGAGAATCTGGATAATGCCTATTATCCAACCAAGATGATTGTTCCCTCCACAGAAATTGTGCATGACCGGGCAAATTTAGAGGTTTTTCGCGGCTGTATCCGTGGCTGCCGATTTTGTCAGGCGGGCTTTTCCTGCAGACCTGTTCGCAAGAAGAGTCCGGATGTACTGTACCGGCAGGCGGTTGAGACATTGGAAAACTCCGGTCATAATGAAATTACCCTATCCAGTCTCTCCACATCGGACTACCGTGGGCTGAAGGCGCTGACAGACGCCTTGATTCCATATTGTGAGCAAAACCGTGTCAATCTTTCTGTTCCGTCCCTGCGCGCCGATAATTTTTCACGGGAACTGATGGAGAAATTGCAAACTGTACGAAAAAGCGGGCTGACCTTTGCGCCGGAAGCGGGCACGCAGCGCCTTCGGGATGTAATTAATAAGAATCTGACTGAAGATGAGATTCTCAATACTTGTCGCAATGCTTTTTCCGGCGGTTGGAACAATGTGAAGCTATATTTTATGCTGGGACTGCCCACGGAAACGGATGAGGACGTCTTAGGCATTGCGGAACTTGTGTATAAGGTGATACAAGCATGGAAGGAATCGGCATCCAATAAAAAGCGGGGTCTGCGTGTGCATGTAGCCACAGCCTATTTTGTGCCTAAGCCCCATACACCATTCCAGTGGGAAAAACAAATTACCCCAGACGAATACTTACGCCGATGCAAGTTGCTGAAAAGCCATTTTTATTCCAAATCCATTGAGTATAACTACCATGCGCCGGACTTGAGCCGACTGGAGGCAGTTTTTGCGCGTGGCGACCGTCGGTTGGGTGCGGTGATTGAAAATGCGGTCAACCGCGGTGCACGCCTGGACGGCTGGGATGAGTATTTTAACTATTCTTATTGGTTTGATGCCTTCCGTGATTGTGATGTTGACCCCAATTTCTATACAGTCCGTGGCTATGGCGAAGAGGAGATTCTGCCTTGGGATACCATTGATGTAGGTGTGAATAAGAAGTTTCTCCTGCGGGAGCGCAAGCGCGCTTATGAGGGCTTGATTACGCCCGATTGCCGTGAGGGCTGTGCCGGCTGTGGGGCAAATTGCCTTTTGAAGGAGGTGTCCTGCGATGCCTAGGTTGCTTTTTGAAAAAACCGGCAACGCGGTTTGGATTTCCCATTTGGATTTAATGCGCTTGTTCCAACGCGCCTTTAAGCGTGCTGGGTTACCATTAACCCACAGTCAAGGATTTAACCCCAGACCATCTGTTTCTATCGCGTTGCCGTTATCTGTGGGCGTAGAGAGCCAGTGCGAGCTTTTGGACTTTGATTTATATGGTGAGCCGATTTCTTTTGCTGAAATCCGGGACAGGCTCAATGCATCCTTAATTGCGGGCGTTCGTGTTTTGGATGTATACGACAATGGCGCAAAAATTAAAAATTTGGCATATTTGGATTGTTGTGTGGATTTGGAGTATGATAATGGTGTGCCCGACGGGGCAGTGGAGGCAATAGCATCCTTGTTTTCCCGGGAAATGCTGTTGTTAGAAAAGCGGAGCAAAAATGCAACTGTGCAACAGGATATTATTCCTATGATTCGCCAGTGCAAAGTGGGGCAGAAGGACGTGCGTACTGTTTC
>JAZSAK010000037.1:0-7708 GCA_045601865.1 Faecousia sp.
GGTGTTGTCTTCATCAATGGCGGGAATCGTTACAACATAGGCTTCGATTTCACCAAATTGTTTTAGTTCCCCTTGGACTTTTACATTTTCGGGGATGTAATCGAGAACATCTATTACTTTTTCCGCCATATGATTATAGAAATAACCGCTTTCTTGTCGAAAGAAGATAAACTCATCATTCCTTCTGTCGCCGTTCCAATCGGACTTGTGCCATATGGTGTTAAATTGGCTGAGCATTCCGTCACTTGTGGCATACCCGCCGCCAGCATAGTTCCAATCCTTTGGCTGAATTAGATATGTGTTTTCTAGTAAAATAGGGATATCTTTTGGCATTTCCACGTCAATATTGACTTTATAAACAGGTTTTATACCGGTTTCCAATACCTCAAAATCCAAGGAATAGACTGTTTTTTGAACCTCCTCATAGGAAACATTCGCATTACGGATTGCTAAATGATGTACACTTGCAACGGCTACTGTGCTCAGTGCTACGAGAATTGCTGCAATTAATATGGCTTTTGGCAAGAGCTTGTGTTTCTTCTTGTACGCCACATTTTCAGAATCCATAAGAATATCTTCTTCCACATAGCCAATAGCTTGCATTAAGATTTCCTCAGTCATAGCATAAATCCCTCCTGCAATAAGAATTTTTTCAGTTTTTCTCTTGTGCGATGTAAAATCTGATGGACGTTTGCTTCTTTTAATTGGTAGCGTAATGAAATTTCTCTAACATCCTCCATAAAGAAGTACCTACGGACGAAAATATTCCGCGTCTGCAAGGGCTGACCACGCAAGAAACGGTTAATTGCTTTTTGGAGCTCTTCAGCATGGATGTACGCATCCATATTTGGAGCAGTTCCTACACATTCGTGCAGTTCTTCAAGGGCGGTCATAACGGGTCCGCTTCGCTTGCGGCTGCGCCAACAGTCAATGGCTTGGTTTCGTGTTATTTTTGCCAGATAAAACCGCAAGGATTCAGGCTTCTGGGGCGGAATGGTGTTCCATGCTTTTAGCCATGTTTCTGAAACAACCTCCTCAGCGTCGTTATAGTTTTGCAGAATTCTTTGCGCGATCGTGAGACAGTATGCTCCGTATTGGTTTTGGGTTTGTATAATTGCTTGCTCATCTCTTTGGTGATATAAGGCGATGATTTCCGAATCAAGCATAGGCGTTCCTCCTTTAATGGATTTGAAAGTCCTTTCACCCTATAAGACGAAAAGAAATGGCAAACTTTGACAGATTTCAGAAATATAGTTGTATGGCTTAATGTAGCAGGCTTAAATGCTTTTGTCCATACAAAAAGTGCCTTCTTGGGGAAAATGGTGAAATGTTATACTTTCCCATGGAAAAGTCCGTTGTTTCAACATTTTATGGTTGTAAAAACGAATGGAATGATATACAATGTATAAGATAATGAAATTTATATATTGGAGTTGCGATTGCCATGCATAACGATACTATGGAGCTTCAAAAATATATTCAGCCCGGCAAGCGGGTACATCTTGTTGGGATCGGTGGCGTTTCCATGCGACCTTTGGGCCTTGTCCTGAAGGGCATGGGATTGCAGGTAAGCGGTTCTGATATGAATGCCTCTGTTTCCACAGACGAACTGATTTCCCAAGGCATTCAAGTACATATAGGACATCGTGGGGAAAATATTACCGGCGCAGATTGTGTAATTCGCACCGCTGCGGTGCATAATGACAATCCTGAAATTGCCAGTGCGCGGGCGGCCGGCATTCCGGTTTTTGAGCGTGCGCAGGCTTGGGGCATTATTATGCGGGCTTACAAAAATGCAATTTGCGTATCCGGCACCCATGGAAAGACGACAACCACATCTATGCTTGCTCATATTCTTATGGAAGCGCAAAAAGACCCTACTGTGATGATTGGCGGATATCTGCCGCTGTTACATGCGGGACACAGAGTTGGCGATGGCGACACTATTTTGTTGGAGAGCTGTGAATATTGTGATTCGTTTTTAAACTTTTTCCCGACTTTGGCGGTGGTGTTGAACGTGGAGGAAGACCATTTGGATTACTTCGAGGACTTGCAGGATGTGCAGAAATCCTTCCGCCAATTTTGTCAGCTGTCTACTGGTGGCATACTTGCCAATGGAGACGATAAAAACACGGTGGATGCTCTTGCAGGATTGGATTATGTGACCTTTGGCTTTAGCGAAGGAAACCGAATTCACGCCAATGCGGTTTCTACTGACTGGCGGCGTTTTGATGTGATTTGCGACGGAGAAAAATACTGCCACTTTGAGCTGCCGGTATATGGTCATCACAATGCAGCCAATGCTTTGGCAGCGGCTGGTGTAGCGTGGATGATGGGAATACCCGGTGAGGCTGCGGAGCAAGGGCTAGCCAGCTTTCATGGCGCAGGACGCCGTCTAGAGTTCAAGGGGCAGTTTAACGGCGCGGATATATATGATGATTATGCGCATCATCCCGGCGAACTGTCGGCCATCATTGAGGCGGTACAGACAATGGGATATAAGCGCATTATTATGGCATTTCAGCCACACACCTATACCCGAACAAAGGCGCTGTTTTATGATTTTGTGGAACAGCTGCGGAAGCCGGATTTGGTGGTGTTGGCGGAAATATATGCCGCCCGAGAGCGTAATACTATTGGTATTTCCTCCATGGATTTGGTTAAGGAAATTCCTGGGAGCATCTACTGTGAAACTTTACCGGAGGTGACGCAGACATTAAAGCATATTGCGCAACCCGGTGACTTGATATTGACTGTTGGTGCGGGTGATATATATCATGCAGGCGAAGGGCTTCTAAAGTAATATTTCCTATGGAAACGAGGCGATTGATTTGAAAAGGCTGAGTGTATGTGTTTTGTTTGGGGGCATCAGCCCTGAGCACGAGGTGTCTCTGCGTTCAGCGGAGTATGTTTTAAATTGTCTAGATGTGGAAAAATATAATGTTTTCCCGGTTGGTATTACCAAAGGCGGAGACTGGATTTTGTTTACCGGCAAGGATTACTCTATGTTGCCCACCGGTGAATGGGAGACATATCCACACAACCGCCGTGCAGCCATTTCTCCGGTACATGGGCAGGGGTTACTAAGCTTCGAGGGTGACTGCGTTGTGCGGGAGTGGATCGATGTGGTATTTCCTGTACTTCATGGAGAAAATGGCGAGGATGGTTCCATTCAAGGACTTTTACAGCTTGCCGGTATTCCTTATGTCGGACCGCACGTTTCTGCTTCCGCTGTAGCGATGGATAAGACGTTGACAAAGCTGGTTGTTGACCAGGCTGGTGTTACGCAGGCAGATTGGGTGTTGGTTCGCAGCAGCGAGCTGGGAAGCCATATGGACCGTATTGTAGCCGACTTAGAGCAGAAATTTCAATATCCCATGTTTGTAAAGCCGGCGGGTACCGGTTCTTCAGTGGGCGTTTCCAAAGCTATCGACCGGAATGCCTTACAAGTCGCGTTGGTAAATGCGGGGATTTATGATGAGAAAATAATCGTTGAGGAGTTTATTCAAGGCCGTGAAATTGAGGTTGCGGTTATGGGTAATGATAACCCAGTTGCATCTATTTGTGGCGAAATTGACTCCGGCGCAGAGTTTTATGATTACGATGCAAAGTATCTCACAGATACTTCTGTTGCCTATATTCCTGCCAGAATTTCAGAAGATGCAGCCGAATTGGTGCGTGAGTTGGCAGTCAGGGTATATATGGCAATCGGCTGTTGCGGATTAAGTCGTGTTGACTTCTTTGTCAGTCATGATTGCCAAAGGGTTGTGTTTAATGAAATCAACACCATACCCGGATTTACTTCTATTTCTATGTATCCCAAGCTGTTTGCAGCAAGCGGCATTCCGGGAAGCCAGCTAATTGACGAATTGCTAAAGCTTGCGATGGAGAAGTGCAAATGAAGCAGAAGGTTTTGCTGAATGTCATTGGTCGCCAAACCTATGACGACCAAGAGCCGGATGTGATTGAACTGACAACAGAAGGCTACATGGAATACTGCGATGGTGGATGGGAAATTTGCTATGAGGAGAGCGATTTAACCGGAATGCAGGGAGTTACAACGCTATTCCGTGTAGAGCCTGAGCGTGTTGTATTAACGCGCTCCGGCAAACTGCATTCCCAAATGATTTTCAGACCGGGCAAGAGCCATGAGTCCTTATACCAAATGGAATTTGGTGCACTGATGATTTGTGTGACCACGCAGCACATGTTCTTCGACATTGTGCCTGAGGGCGGCGTAATCGATCTTGTTTACGAGATTGTGATTGAAAATAGTGCTATCGGCTTGGTGGACTATCATCTGGATATTCGTGCAATAGAATAAATTTAGGGCCGCAACGCTACATGCGTTGCGGCCCTTTGCTGTTTTTATTGCACAGTTTCAGAAGATGCGTTTGAGGCACTGGGATTAGGCGCTGGAGCAGCGGCAATGCTGACCACGACCTTGTTTTTCTTTGCGTAAGAAGCAGTTGCAATCAGTTCCTTGCCGAGTTCACGGCCTGTCTGTGTGTCATAGGTGAGTTTATATATATTGACGTCATAGCCGGTAATGCCCTGTGCATACACATCGCCGTCTTTTAAGTTGCCTGGGTTATCATGAGTAAGTTTGACATAATCTGTGCCAGGCGCCTTAGTGTTGGTTATTGTGGTAGAAAGATCAACTGTATAGTTCTTTGTATCCGTACCGATGAAGCGAATTTGGACAAATCCATTGGAAACAGCTGCCTCAATTTTTATGGGGTTTTCTGTGGTGTTGGTGAATCGAAGATCCATGCTTCCGTAATATACCTGTGCATCGAGGCCGGTGCTGACAAAGCTGGGGCTGTAAGAGTGGGTATGACGCTCAATCACCTTAAGGTCTGCCATAAGTGCACAGTTATAAAGCGCAGTTGCTACTTGGGAAATGCCGCCGCCAACCATGTCAGTCATAGCTTTTCCCACATATAGATTTACAGATTGATATCCGTTCTTTTTTGTTGGCTCGCCAATAACATCGTTAAAGGAAAATTCCTCACCGGATTTAATAATCAAGTCGTTCAGTGCCTTGCATGCTAAATCCATATTGCTGTTCCAAGCGGCATCCGAAGATACAGTGGTTTGGAAGGCAGCAAGGACATCTTGAAACAGATCTCCGGAGAGAATTTTTGTGGTGATATCCGGCTCCACAAATGTTAAGGGTATGGTAACGGTTGTGCCGTAGTCAGCCTCGGCTACGGTTTTCTTTAGATGCTCCAGCGTGAAGCCGTAACCATAAACCTCTGGTGTTATTTTAAAGGTATCAGGGTCCATGACGGCATCTACCGGCGCAGAACAGAACTGGGCAAATAGGGCTTCACAGTCTAATTCATCCGGTGTCACCACAGAGCATTCGCCGACAACATAAAATAGATTTGCGCTGTATGCATCCATGATTTGCTCTAGGATACGGTTTGTGCTTAATCCATATTCTGCAGAACCAATCTGGATAGAAAGGGTTTGGTATGTCTTGTTCAAATCAATATTTTCTGCACTGGGAATTTGCGTAGGGCGCGCGCCATCAATTTTATAGGTGGTTTGTGTCAGTGTGGTGCTGAACTGTTTCCCAAGCTTAGTGATTTGGTCTTGAATATATCCTTTGTCTAATGTTAAGTATTGCTCCAGATCAATCGCATAGGTTGATGATTGCACCAGCTTTTGCGCTTGCTGCCGTTCTGCACGGGAACCGGTGCGGCCAAAATTGTATGCAGCCTCCACAACTGCATCCACATCCAAACGAACACCGGTGCTCATGGGCGTCAGGGTTATGGTGGTGTCTAAAACCTGCACGGTCATGTCAAGCACGCTGTAGGTGTCATCCGTCGCCTCGTGTAGGGCGGCTTTTGCCTGATCTTTGGTCATTCCACCCACATCAACACCGGCAGCATAGACATTATTTAAAATAAGACCATTGTCTGCGGTAGAGCCTACCGTGCTGATGATTATAACAATGATAGCAATTAAAAGCACAGCGGCTACGGCACTAATGGAAATCAGTGTGATTCTTTCCTTTTTCTTGCGAGCAGCAATGGCGGCGGCACGTTTCTCCGCAGTGCCGGTGGTACGCCGACGCGGGGGTGCAGGAGGCACCTGCGCATTGCCAGTGTTTGGCTGCGTTGACGATGTCATTGCCACTGCGGTATCATTGATTAATATGCGTTGCGTTGCATCCGTATCTGAAATAGGAGGCGCGGGATCTGTGGGTGCAGATTCTTTGCTTCCGATAATATCCACGAAGGGCCAACCACCGGCGTCTTCGCCTGTCTTTTCGATACGGGTCTCATCCAAAAGATCCTTATTGATGATAATCATCTCCTATCTACTGGCATTTTCATACATGAAAACCGGCATAGCTATTTATGATATTGTATCACATTTACGGAAAATTGCAATGGGTAATCCCCAAGGGGGTATGAATTTCCTGTAAACAAAGTATTACCGGATATAATAGCGCTGCATACGCTGAATAAATACCTTACACTGCTTCAGACTATCGATTGCTGGGGTGAGCTTTAACCGAAGTGTGGGTAATTTCGCGGTTGCAACCAACTGCAAACGGTTTTTGTAGTCCGCATCCGTGCATAATGCACTGATTGCCTCAAAGTCCAAATTCACAAGGGTGATGAGCACATCGTTGCCTTTTTGGCGGATGTCCTGAACACCGACCTGCTGGGCATTGGCACGCAGGAGGGCAATGTCAATGAGATTTAGCACACCTCTTGGCGGCTCACCGTAGCGGTCAATTATTTCGTCTAACAGGTCATCAGCGTCCTCCTGAGAGCGAATTGCAGCCATTCGTCGGTATAAATCCATGCGTTCCTCACCACGGGAGACATAGTCACGATCCACATTGGCGGTGACATTAAGGTCAGCGGTACAATCCGGTGCCTTCGGTTTTTCGCCACGCTCCTCCAATACGGCTTCGTCCAGCAATTTCAGGTACATATCGTAGCCGACACTCATCATGTGGCCGGATTGTTCCGAGCCGAGCAGGTTACCGGCACCGCGGATTTCCAAATCCCGCATAGCAATTTTAAAACCAGAACCGAATTCTGCAAAATCTCGAATGGCAGATAGACGCTTTTCGGCTACCTCCGACAAATTTTTATCGGGACGGTAGGTGAAATAAGCATATGCATGACGTGTGGACCGACCAACACGACCACGAAGCTGGTGCAATTGAGAAAGACCAAGTCGGTCGGCATTTTCTATAATCAGGGTGTTGACATTGGGGATGTCCAAACCGGTTTCAATAATGGTAGTGCAAACCAATACCTGAATGTCGCCATCTGCCATGGCATTCATGACATCGCCAAGGACATCCTCGTTCATTTGTCCGTGTGCAACACCAACGCTTAGACCGGGAATTCTGCGCCGCAGGGCACCGGCACATTGGTCGATGGTTTCCGTGCGGTTATGCAAATAGTATACCTGCCCACCACGTTCCACTTCTCGACGAATGGCATCATCCACAATGGCGTTGCTGTGCTCCATGACATAGGTTTGCACGGGATAACGGCCCGCAGGTGGCTGTTCAATGGTGGACATGGCCCGAATTCCGGACAGTGCCATATTAAGCGTGCGGGGGATTGGTGTTGCGGACAGAGTCAGAACATCCACGCCCTTTGACATTTCCTTAAGACGCTCCTTATGACTAACGCCAAAACGCTGCTCCTCATCTACAATCAGCAAC
>JAZSAK010000038.1:0-17663 GCA_045601865.1 Faecousia sp.
GTAATTATGCGAATACCCTGCAATGAAAACTGATTGCAAAACAACAGCACACCAAAGCATTCTGCCAAATTGCAACACAAACTGACAGGAACGGTCTTGCATAGCTCAGCTTTTACATTGGCGGAAAAAGATATCATTACGCAAGCCCCACCTTTCTATTTACCAAATTCGTATCTCCGGCTCTAATTGTACGCCGGATTTTTCGTAGACAATATCCGATACATTCTTCAATAGTATTCGAAAATCCCTTGCAGTTGCACCGCCTAAATTCACGGCAAAGCCCGCATGCTTCGTGGAAATTGCAGCACCGCCAACCTGATACCCTTTCAGACCGGAATTATCAATGAGTGCCGCTGCATAACCAATCTTGGGGCGCTTAAAGGCTGAGCCTGCGGAGGGTAAATCCAAGGGCTGTGAGGCTGACCGTTTTGCCATAAGCACCTTCATCGCATTCTTAATTTCGGATATCGGTTTTGGCAGCAAGGAAAATGTAGCACTTAGAACAATATCGCCTGTATCCTCAAGCACACTATGCCGGTAAGAAAATCCCAGGTCATCATTGGGTAATGTGCGGATATTGCCATGGAAGTCCATAACCTCCACACAATCAATTACCTGACAGATTTCACCGCCATAGGCACCTGCATTCATGAAAACCCCGCCGCCAACCGTTCCTGGAATTCCATGGGCAAATTCCAATCCGGAAAGGCCGAGATTGGCTGCGTATACCGCTGCACGTGTCATCGTAACGCCAGCCATAATGCGCACCTTATTTCCCTCTAGTCTTTCCATTCCGTCAAGGCAATCCTTCAAACAAATCACAACGCCGGAAATTCCCTCATCCGGTGCTAACACATTGGTGCCTGCACCTAAAATAGCAATCTTACAGTCCAGTAAAGCGGACTGTCTTAATACGTCAGCCAGTTCTTCCCTGTTTCTGGGAAATGCCATAATTTCCACATTGCCGCCAATGCGCAGGGATGTATGCTGAGACATCGGCTCTTGATATTTCAGTGGACAAATTGTTTTAAATTGTTGTTGCAAATCGGTTAGCTCCATCATAAACGCCTCCGGGTGTATGATATCTAATATACTATAACATACAGATTACAAATATGCAATTATTACGAATTAAATTTCTTTTAAAAAGTAAAAAGCAGCCGCAAATGCGGCTGCCAAAAGACTACTTATTTTTCAATTATTTCCAAAACTTCCATGGGGCAGGCCTTTACACATATACCGCAGGCTATGCACTTGGAAGCAGGATTATCTGCTTTCAAGACCATAACCTTCATGGGGCATGCCTCGACACATTTACCACAGCTAACGCAATTTTTCTTGTTAATCATATAAACGCCGGTCTTGGGATTTTGGGTGATGGCATCATGCTCGCAAGCCTTCATACACTTACCGCATTGAATACAAACATTTGGCTTTGCACCACCATTTTTTCCGACAACAATTTGAATGCAGGAATAATCCGGATGAAATTCCTTATAGAACGCTTGAGAGCAAGCACGTACACATTCCAAGCATGCCATGCACTCCACATTTTTATTAACCGCCAGCTTTTTCATTCCTTAGGACTCTCCTTCTATGTATAATTATATTTGCCATTATACTGTAAAATACAAAAAATAGCAATCTTAATTTTATAAATTGCGAAAATTTTCTGTCTAAATCCGAATTTTAGGGAAATACTACACATGTAATTCGAATTACAGGAGGAAACACCATGAAAAAAATGTTCGCAATTATTTTAATGCTTGTCCTTACCACCGCAATGTTTGCAGGTTGCCGTAGCAAAGAACCGGAACAGACCGACAGTCCGACTAACGCAGCCACAAACGCTACAACAGAGGTAACTATGCCTACCATTATGCCGACAACTAGTGCAACAACCGGAACGGAAGATGCAACCGGCGGTGCAATGACAGATGCAACCGGTTCCACAGACGAAACCAACAGTGCACGCAGACCGATTTTGCGGGACTAACCATGTCAGGCTTTGTCCTGACCTACATACTGCTCCCAGGTGAGAGAAACCAACGTATCATCAACAAGGCAAGGAATACCGATAGCACCGACTTTTTTAATCTCTGTAAATAAATCGGATTGGTCACGAATTGCAAGGAATGCCTTTAGATATGACAAATCATCCCGGAAATCCAGAAATTCATATTCCACGCCACACGCATCCAAATCTGCACAGCATTGTATACAATCCTTACAAAGCATGCTGCCGTAAATTTTTAGCATAAATCTACCTCAAAGCACACAGATGTATCTTCCCAGATTCTTTTTTACTCGCTCTGCAGCCAGCTTTGCTTGATTCAGATAATCCAATCCATCCGTTTGCGCAAATTTCCACGCCGCCGTCACGGATGGGCCGCAGGAAACCACACATCCGTAGCCAAATTGGTCAAAGCCAAAGCTGCAGTTCTTAGCATTACCGTTGGGATAATCCAAGCCGTCAACCATGATATACATCCGATTGTGCTTTCCGCGTAGCATGCGAAGACTTTCCGGTGCGCCGGCACCAACCACAGCTGCTACCAGGGAATAGCCACATTTTCCGTAATTTCCCTCACCTAAGCGATTTACCATTTCTGCGGTAGCGCCAAGTACCAATCTGCTACCAGTCATCAAATCCTGAATTTCCATAGCAGACTTATTCGCAGAACGAACAACCGCAAAGATTGTCTTCCCATTTTTGCAGTATGGAAGAAACGGCTTCAAGGCATCGCTTCCAATATAAGGGCTGATAACAATCGCGTCACACGGATATGTATCCGTGCCGAATATTGTCTCTGCTGCGTGCTTAGCCGCCCATGGAGAGAGAATTTCAGGTCCATCCAAAATTGTATAATAGTCAAGCACTTTTGCCTCTTTCAGCAATGCTGATAACTGCAAAAGCCCTTCACCGCCTTCCAACGCAAACGCATCAAAGGAAAACCGCACAGCCGGAACAACATCCTTCAGCTCTGCCATCAATTCCCTGCAGAAACGCGCATAGGCGGGCAAAAAATTCCCCTCTTCCGTTATTAAGTGTGGTGGAATGTTTTCAGGTTGAACGCTAAAATCCACAACGGAAGGATTTTTCATTTTTCGAATACGATTATGTAATAAGTCAATGGACATAGTCACACCCCCTATTTTTGTCATTATACCATAATCACAACTTCAAACGCAATACTTTCCTGCTCAAAAGCGAATGGAATTTGGGCATACTAGCCTCGAAGGGAGGTTGCGCAAATGAATATGAAAGGCTTGGCAATTACCATGGGTATCGGCGCCGCTGCCGGTGCGGTTGCAGTTATGATGCTCCCAAAGCAGTCAACAGCAAGAAAGCTTGTTAATAAGGCAGCATGCGCTGTGGAGGATGCAGCATACACTGTAACAGATAAAATCAGCAGTAAACTGGATATGTAAAAACAACGGGAAGCGATAGCGCTTCCCGTTAATTCATTTCGCTTGGATGGAAATATCATCCCCGATTACGCAAATTTGGATTGCAGAAATCGGTGCCTCAAAAGAATCAATAATTTTTTCCGAAATCGGGTCTTCTAACTCACGTTGAATTGTCCGTCTCAGATTTCTTGCGCCATAGGTAATGCTGTAAGCCTTCTTCACCAAATGCTGTCGCAGAGAATCGTCCCACTGCAAGGCCAGCCCACGGTTTTCCAAATTTTCCCGTAGCTCCCGCAGCATAATATCCGCAATATTCAAGAAATTATCTTCCGTCAAATGATTAAAGGTAATAATTTCATCAACACGATTGATAAATTCCGGTCTCAGGAACTGCCGCAGTGCTTTCATGGCCTTTTCCTGCGCCATTTGATTATCCGTCCGACCAAAGCCCATACCGCCGACGCTACCTTCACTGCCTGCATTGGATGTCATAACAATAATGGTATTTTCAAAATTAACGGTTCTGCCCTGCGCATCCGTAATCCGACCATCATCCAAAACCTGCAACAGCACATTGAGCACATCCGGATGTGCCTTTTCAATTTCATCAAACAAAACAACGCTATAAGGTCTGCGACGAATTTTTTCTGTCAGCTGCCCCGCTTCATCGTATCCCACATAGCCCGGAGGCGAACCAATCAGCTTTGAGACCGTATGCTTTTCCATATACTCCGACATGTCCAGTCGAATTAGGCTATCTACACTGTCAAACAAATCGTCGGCAAGCCGTTTTACAAGCTCAGTCTTGCCAACACCGGTCGGTCCAACAAATATAAAGGACGCCGGACGTTTCTTTGCAGAAATTCCCACACGATGTCGGCGAATGGCGCGAGCAACCGCGTCAACAGCCTCATCCTGTCCAATGATATGCGCTTTCAAACGCTCACGCAAACCGCTAATCTGTGCATATTCCTGCGCCTTAATTTTAGAGGCCGGTATTTTTGTCCAAAGCTCAATAATTCTTGCCAAATTCTCCATAGTAACAGCCGGTGGCGGAACCTTGGAAAGTGCCTCAATTTCCTCAGAAAGCTGGCACAGCCTGCTGCGAATGTGGGCAAGGCGCTCAAAATTCTGATTTTCCGTATCCTCATTGAGCATACGAAGCTCCAATTCGTAATCGTCCCGCTCCTTTTTCTTTTCTGCAAGTAAGGAGATTTCCTTGCAGCGCAAATTAACATCGGAGCATGCTTCATCCAGCAAATCAATCGCCTTGTCCGGCAAGAATCGGTCTGTTATATATCGCTCCGATAGCACAACGCATTGCCGCGCAATTTCCGGTGAGATAGCAACACCATGAAAATCTGCATAGCTCTTTGCAATGCCCTGCATAATTTCAACCGCTTGCTCAATAGACGGTTCTACCACAGAAACCGGTTGAAAACGGCGTTCTAAAGCGGCATCCTTTTCTATATGCTTGCGATATTCATTAAAAGTAGTCGCACCGATAACCTGAATCTCGCCACGGGAAAGCGCAGGCTTTAAGATATTGGCTGCATTCATGCTGCCCTCTGCATCTCCTGCGCCTACCAGGTTATGCACCTCATCAATAGCCAAAATGATATTGCCACACTCTTTAATCTCGCCGATTAAGCTTTTCATGCGGCTTTCAAATTGACCCCGGAACTGTGTTCCGGCAACAAGGGATGTCAGGTCCAGCAAAAATACCTCTTTATCTCTCAGCTTATAAGGCACATCGCCGGCAACAATTCTTTGTGCAAGGCCCTCAGCAATGGCGGTCTTACCAACACCCGGTTCACCAATCAGGCAGGGATTATTTTTCTGCCGGCGGTTGAGAATTTGAATAACCCGCTCTGTTTCCACATCTCTGCCGATAACCTTGTCCAGTTTTCCCTCTCGTGCCCGGCCGGTAAGATTCATACAATAGCTGTCCAAGAATTTATGCTTATGCACCTTCTTTTTCTTGGATTTCGGGTCATCCTCGCCATTTTCCGGATTTTGGGCAGGTTGTTTTTCAGCATTGGCAGCCGGATTCATTGCGCCAAACATTTGATTCAATAACGGAAAGGTAGCTGTGCGGCTGTCAATCTCATCTTCATTGTCTTCCCCTTCGATTTGGCCGAACATACTGCTCATCTCATCCGTGAGATTATCCAAATCATCCTCAGAAAAGCCCATTTGCCTAACTGCCTGGTCAATTTGCGGAATCCCCAAACTTCTGGCACACTTTAAGCAATAGCCTTCATTCAAGGTTGCTCCATTTTCAATTTTTGTTATAAAAACCACTGCAATATTTTTTCTGCACTTCGTGCACATTTTCGGTTGCATAGTCATCACTCCGTTCCTACGGGATTTGCTTTCAGATGGAATTATAGCACACAAGTAAAGTAAATGTGCGAACAAATTCTAAACAACTGGCCGTTCCGGTACACATTCAAACTTTTCAATACCGTCATCATACCAAAGATGCGTCATGTACAGTCCACCGGCTGGCACCGTAGGACCCGCAGCAGTACGGTTACCGGAATTTAAAATAACGCCAATTTGTTCCGGCGGAAACTTTCCCTCCGCCGCGTAAACCACCGTTCCTGCCATTGCTCGTGCCATATTGTAGAGGAAACCGTTCGCACAGACCTTCAGGAAAATCAGGTCTCCATCTCGAACAACATTATAATAATATACCGTACGAACGGTGGATTTTACTTCCGTACCAACGCTGCGAACCGCTGCAAAATCGTGTGTACCTACAAATTGGTCTGCGGCTGCCTGCAAAATTTTTTCGTCCAAATGCTTGGGATAGAACCAGGCACGATTCACATAGAACGGATCGCGAACACGAGAATTATAAATCAAATAGGTATATTCCTTGCGCACGCAGGAACCAATTGCATTAAAGTCTGCATGTACGTCAAACGCTTTTGTAACAACAATATCCTCCGGTAAATGGGTGTTCAGTGCATAAGGCAAACGCTGGCTGGGAATTGTGGATGTTGTCCGAAAATTAGCCACATAGCATTTCGCATGCACACCTGCATCCGTCCGTCCGCAACCGGTAACATGCACGCTGTGTCCAACAACCATTGAAATAGCCTTCTCCAAGGTTTGCTGAACGGTTGCAATATCCTTCTGCATCTGCCAACCGTGGTACGCAGTACCTAAATACGTTAAAAATAGTGCAATATTTCGCATGGGTTACCTCACAGGCCAAGGTTTCGTAAAATAAGCACAGCTCCTAATATGAGCGTCATAACTCCGAAGGCATAAAAATCATTTCTGCTGTAACGCAGAAGCTTCATTTTCGTTCTGCCATCACCGCCATGATAACAGCGGCATTCCATTGCGGTTGCCAGTTCGTCGGCTCGGCGAAATGCCCCAATAAATAACGGAACCAAAATCGGAACAAGAGCTTTTACACGTTGTGTAAGCTTCCCTGTTTCAAAATCTGCGCCTCTCGCCTTTTGTGCAGACATGATTTTATCTGTTTCTTCGATCAAGGTCGGAATGAACCGAAGAGCGATACACATCATCATAGAAAGCTCATGGACCGGGACTCGAATCACCTTTGCGGGACTAAGCAAGGACTCCAAGCCATCCGTCAAGGATATTGGTGAAGTTGTGTATGTCAGCAAGAAGGTTCCGGTAATCAACATTAAAATACGCGCAACCATGAATACTGCACGCACAACACCCTCCGGATAGATTGTGATGAACCACCAATCCACCAAGGGCTTGTCGCCGGTGGTAAAAAACAAATTCAAAAGACCGGTAAAAACCAGAATTAAAATCAACGGCTTCATGCCATTTATAAAGGATTTCGCCGGAATTCGAGAAATTGCAATAAAACCAACCAAAAAAGCAAGCATAACACCATAGCTAATCCAGTTGGATGCCAAAAACAGCGCAACAATATACACAATCAGCGACACCAATTTGGTGCGCGGGTCTAACATGTGAATTGGCGATTTCCCCGGGAAATACTGGCCTAAAGTAATATCCTTAAGCATGATCCGTACCTCCCAAAAGCTCTTTTAGCACCTGCACCGCTTGTTTTCTGGTATAGACCATCTCCACCGGCAATCCCTTTTCCTTTAAGGAGATAAAAATTCGGGTAACCTCAGGTATGTCCAGCCCCATATCCAGCAGCGACTTTGCATGTGCAAACACCTCAGAAGGCGTTCCATCAAGCGCCAAATGCGCACCATTCATAACCAGCAGTCGATCCGCAAGCCTTGCCACATCATTCATAGAATGGCTCACCATCATGATAGTGGCATTTTTGGCCCTACGGTAAGCCTCAATATTATTCAGTATTTCTTCCCTGCCAACAGGATCGAGTCCGGCTGTGGGCTCATCAAGGATAAGCATCTCCGGTTCCATGGCAATCACACCGGCTATAGCAACCCTTCGCTTTTGACCGCCGGATAAGTCAAACGGAGATGCATTCAATTGGTCTTCGGAAATGCCAACAAATGCTGCCGCTTCCTTTACGCGGCGGTCAATCTCCGCCGCAGAAAGCCCCATATTCCTTGGTCCAAAAGCAATATCCTTATATACCGTTTCCTCAAACAGCTGATACTCCGGAAATTGAAACACCAACCCGACACGGAAGCGAGCCTGACGGGTAGACCGCTTATCTGCCCAAATATCCTTACCATCCAGCAACACACTACCGGAAGTCGGCTTCAGCAAGCCGTTTAAGTGCTGCATCAGGGTTGTCTTTCCGGAACCAGTATGCCCAATAACGCCAACAAATTCTCCCCTTGCAATTTGTAAGGAGACATTTTCCAGTGCAACATGCTCAAACGGCGTACCGGCACTATATATATGTGTTAAATTTTTGACCTCCAAAAAAGCCAATTCTATATCCTCCCAACGGGTCAGACCTTTACCTGATTGAAAAGTATCTGCGCGCATTCTTCTGAATTCAACACATCTAAGGGAAGGTTGAATCCACATTTGTTTAATTCATAACATAGTTCCACTGACTCCGGTGCTGCCAATCCAATACTATGCAGCAACGGGACCTGAGAAAATACTTCAGACGGTGTCCCGTCCATAGCAATTTCCCCCTCATGCAAAACAACTACCCGTTGTGCCAGTGCCGCTTCATCCATATGGTGCGTAATCAGCACAATGGTAATACCCTTCTCTCGATTTAACCGAAGAACCGTATCTAAAACCTCTTTGCGTCCTCTGGGATCCAGCATTGCAGTCGGTTCATCCAACACAATGCACTTCGGTTCCATGGCAATAATACCTGCAATGGCAATTCTTTGCTTTTGACCACCGGATAAGAGATGGGGCGCATGGTCATGATATTCGTACATATCCACCTGCTTTAGGGCGCTATCCACTCTTCTGCGAATCTCAGGGCTGGAAACGCCTAGGTTTTCCGGGCCAAAGGCTACGTCTTCCTCAACCACATTGGCCACAATTTGATTGTCTGGATTCTGGAACACCATGCCAACGCAGCGTCTTATGGAAATTAGCAGATCTTCATCGGCTGTATCCATTCCGGAAACATAAACCTTACCGCCACATGGTAACAAAATGGAATTAAAATGCTTTGCAAGCGTTGACTTTCCACAGCCATTTCCGCCAAGCACTGCAACAAAGCTGCCATCGGCAATCTGCAAATTTAAGTCTTCAAATACAGATATACTCGGCGTATTATCTACGCTGGGATACCGATACGCCAAATGCTCAACTGAAATCAAGAGATTTCCTCCTTTAAGGTGTCCATCTTCCGGTGGAACCACAAGGCAACATTCTGCCTGTGGACACTACAGGAAGTCCCAATTCACCAACTAATGTACTTCCGCCATGGCCCGCACCAAACACGACATCGGATGCATAGCCAACTGCAGAAGGCGCAAGCCCGGTTGTATACGAATTGATGATTACAAACAGCGGGTTATCCGTCAAGAGCTTTGCTGTCTCTAACAGAAACGGATAAAAGCTGGTTTCCATTTTCCAAATCTCACCGCTGGGGCCACGACCATAGCTGGGTGGATCCATAATGATTCCATCATAACGCCGTCCACGGCGTATTTCCCGTTGAATAAATTTGCCACAGTCATCCACAATCCAGTGAATCGGTTTATCTGCCAGGCCGGATGCGGCAGCGTTGCCTTTCGCCCAAGCAACCATTCCCTTCGATGCATCCACATGATATACCTCGGCACCTCCGGCAGCTGCGGCTAACGTGGCTCCACCGGAATAGGCAAATAAATTGAGGATTCGCACAGGACGACCTGCAGACGCTACCGTATTGCGGATAAAGTCCCAATTGGCAGCCTGCTCAGGAAAAACACCGGTATGCTTAAAATTCATGGGTTTGACATTAAAGGTCAAATAATCTTTATAATGAATCTGCCAGCTCTCAGGCAACGCGTGGTTCGACCAGTGTCCGCCGCCGGTATTGGATCGGACATAACGAGCATCAAATTTGCGCCACATAGGATTGTCTTTCGGTGTGTTCCAAATTACTTGTGGATCGGGACGAACCAAGTGGTATTTGCCCCAACGTTCCAGACGTTCTCCGTTGGAAGCGTCCAATATCTCATAATCTTTCCACGCATCGGATAACCAGATCATGGTTTCCTCCTTAAAATCTTTCTTTTAACCGAGGCTGCTCATATAAGCATCCCAAGCTTCTTTTGTATGCTTTGTGCAGACCAAATACGGCTCAGTAGAACCGGCATTTACGCCACCCTTCATACCGGTAAACGGTTGTGGTGCGCCGGCTTCATTCACATAATAAACGTAGTCATTGCGTAAGAAATTGGCATACAGACCATGTTCGGAAGCATCCACAATCGCAGTAATTTCCTTTTGTGTCAGCCTTAGATAGCCTCGTTTTGCAATTGTTGCTTTTCCTGCAGCTGCAAAGTTTTTACAGTACTGATTAGCACCGCCATTTCCGCTGGTACAGCAGTCCAGCATAATGTGCTTGTCACAAGTTTCTGTGGGTACATCCTCTGCAGAAACTGTCGCCTTGGTAACCCGGGAGAGGCTGCCACTTCTTACATCATGTCGACAAGCATCCGTTGCAAGCTTTCCGGAATCCAAACAAACGGAAACCTCAACAAATTCGCTGTCGTCATAAAGCTTAACACGCTTCAGGCCACTATGCAACGGTGTCATAACCTTGTTGAACAGCAAGGACGCGGGGTTGCCACCATTGATCACTTTAATCTCTTCCGGTGTGCGGTAGCCACACCAAATTGCCGCGGTATAATACTCCGTAAATCCACAGAACCAACGGTCACGCTTGCTGGAGGTGGTACCTGTTTTTCCCGCGACATCCTGCCCTGCAATATCTGCCAGCTTGCCGGTACCTTCCTGCACCGCCTTATCCAGGCAGAAATTCACATAATTTACAGCCTTTTCACTGAGGATACGCTCGGCACGCTGTCCATTTTCCAGTACAACCCCGCCATCGCTGTTATACACCTTCAAAAAGGTTCTCGAGGTGCGGTATACACCCTCATTTGCAAAGGTTGCATACGCTGTTGCCATATCACGGACAGTAACACCAATGGTTGGCGCGCCCATTGCTAACGGAGACCATGCAATATCAGAAAATACCGTTCCGTTGCTGTTAACATAGCGTTCGGTCAGGTCAGACAGACCAAATTTTTCTTTCGCAAACTGGTAACTGTACGTCAGACCGATTTTATCCAACGTATTGACTGCAATACCGTTAACAGAGGAAACAATACCGCTGAGAATCGTGCGGCTATAGGAATATAGCTTGTCCTCATTCTTTGGGAACGGATTGGGTTTTCCCTCTTCTGTTTCCAAGTACTGAATTGGCAGGTCGTTGATTACCGTCGCCGGCGTAATAATGCCCATTTCAAAAGCCGGTGCATAAATTGTCAGAGGCTTGATTGAAGAACCAGGCTGCAAATGGGCATCCGTTGCGCAGTTCCAATCATCAAAGCCCTTGTCTTTTCCTACACCACCTGCCATCGCAACAATATCACCGGTTTCATTGTCAATAATCACGATACCGGATTGTAGCTGCTGCACACTGGCTGTGGCAGGAATCTCACTCAAATTTTGATAAATTTTATCCACAGCAGCCTGCGCCTTATAGTCCAGGGTGGTATATATATGGTAACCACCTTGGCCAATCAGCTTTTTATATAACGCTTTTGTGGTCTTGTTCCACTCAACGCCATCTCGATCCGCCATCGCTTTGGCGACATCTTCCAATACCGTATCCATAAACCAGGAATAAACCTCTTGGGAAGCATCCTCGCCAATTGCAGTGGCACTTTCACATTTCGGACAATAATACACATCGCCCTTTTTATTAAATGTGCTCACCTTTCCGTGATATCCACAATCTTCCTTTACACAATCCGCAACTCTGTCGCCTTCGTCAATGCCATCCTTAAGCACGAGCTCTTGGCTTAATGCTTCTTGATACTCTTCTTCGGTGATCCAGCCCTCGTTACGCATTACCCAAAGCGTATTGGTCATACGCTCTCTGTTTTGTTCTAAGCCTGTCTTGCCCTCGCTATCCAGTTTGGTGCGGTATGGATTAAACTTGGAAGGATTGTTGGTGATACTAATCAAGCTGGCACATTCCGCAGTTGTTAAATGCTCCAATTCCTTACCAAAATACTTTGCAGCGGCCGCCTTAACACCGGTACAGCGGTTTCCCAAAAAAATGTAGTTTAGATAATACTCCATAACCACATCTTTATCATAACGTCTCTCAAATTCGGTTGCACGAAAAATCTCCAGAATTTTTCGTTGAACCGTTACGTCATCCGCACCCTCATCTTCCGTTAGAAGCATGTTTTTAATCAACTGTTGGGTAATGGATGAGCCGCCAAACTGGTCACCGGAGCCAACAAACATGTTAATACAGGCCTTTACTGTTGTAAACCAGTCAACACCCTGATGCTCATAAAAACGCTTATCCTCAATGGCAACCGCTGCGTGAATCAAATCTTCGGGAATGTCCTCAAATTCCGCCCATTCACTGTCCGTGTCTGCATAAATTTTTTGAAGCCGCTGGGGATTCCCATCACTGTCCAAATAGTACGCATAGGAGTTTTGATTCAAATCAAAACTTTCCAACTGAACGCCGGCTTGTGGAATAATATCTCCTTCTAAATAGGAACCCAATAGTCCCACAAAAACGACAACACAAACAGCCGCAATCACCAAAACCGTTGCTATTGCGCCAATAGCAACCTTGCCAACGGTATATAATGCCTTCCAGAATCTCTGCAGGTAGGTGATTCCTTTTCCCGGTTCCCAAGACTGGCGGGAGACCTTGCGCACCTGATTATTATGATTTTCATGTGCCATGCCGATACCTCCAAAAACATTAGCCAACAAGGCGAGCACAGTAATAATTTTCTTATGACTGTAATATGCACATAATTATAGTCATATTATTATAGCACAGATATTCCCAAAACGAAAGACCCAAATTATGAATAAAACAAGAAATTTGCGCCATACTAGCATCGCATGCCGGTTGAAAACAAACATGTTTCCTCTTGATTTTGCATACAGCTTACAGTAAAATAGCTATATCAAGCGATGGAGGTATGTTATGTCTGACCAATATGGCTCTGATTACCTTACAATTTCGGACGAAGATGGCAACGAGTACGAGCTGGAGATTCTGTCTACCGTTGAATTGAACGGAAATACCTATCATGCCGTAATTTCTGCAGAAGATGTGCCAGCAGAAGCTGCTGATCTTCAAATCAGTATTTTAAAGGCTGTTGAGGAATGCGGTGAGCCTATACTATATGCCGTTGACGATCCGCAGGAATTGGAAGCTGTGAATCAACTGATAATGGATATGCTCTACGACGAGCAGTAATCTGTCTCCTGCTTGGTGCGTGATGTGCTCTTTTGGACCCACATTTTTTAATATGGGACGCATCGATTTCCGACTCGGTTTTGCAGACCTCCCGTCTACGCTATGACGTATGATGGACGTTGGGAGCAGTTATGATTTGGAGCGGCGACCCACCTGCCATTTGGTGCAGGTCATAAATGGGCGCACACGGCCAAAGCGGGATTTTGAAGCATGGAAAGGCTTGCCTTTCCATGCTTTTTTCTAAATGTGAATTATTTAATATTTTATAGATTCATAAAAAACACTTGCAACAAAAGACAAAATCGGTTATAATACGTAAGCCTATGCGCAACGCGCGCTTTGCACCACTAGGACAATGAGAGGATTTGATTACATGAGCGCATCCCATAAAAAGAAGCTTCGCAAGGAGCAGAATATGTCTGCTATGACTGAAAAGCAAAAGCAGGCCAATGCCGAAGCCAAAAAAATGAAGGCATATACATTAACCTTCGTGGTTGTCATGGTTCTTGTTTTGGCTATTATGGTTGGCACCTTAGTCCGTACCCCAATTTCCGGTCTTATTAGCCGCAACACACATGCACTGACTGTTGGTGCAAGCGAGCTGAGCACCACTGATTTAAGCTATTACTATGTTGACACCATCTATTCACACTATAACCAATACGCTGACTATGGCGATTATGCATCTATGTATGCTATGTGGATGGAAGGTATTGACTTTAGTGCCCCTGTCGGTGACCAGGTAAAGGATGAGGAGTCCGGCGAGACATGGGCTGAATACTACATTAAAGAAGCTATCAAATCTGCAAAGCAAACAATCGCTCTTTATGAGAAAGCAATTTCTGATGGCTACACGCTTAGCGAGGATGACCAAACATATTTAGATTCCCTTGAGGCTTATTTGAAATCTGCTGCCGCTTCAAGCGGTTACAGCTCTGTCAACGGCTATTTGAGAAACCGTTATTGTGACGGCGCTAATATAAAGACTTTCAAGGAATATACTAAAACCTCTCTAATTGCCTCCGGCTATTATGCAGAGCATATGGATAGTCTGGAGTACACTGTAGAGGATTATCGCGAATATGATAAGGATAAGTACAATGAATATTCCGCTTATTCCTACGATTTGTATCGCGTAAATGTCAGCAGCTATCTCAAGGGTGGTACGGTAACCAAGGGCGAAGACGGCAAGGAAACAACCACCTACTCCGATGAAGAGAACAAAGCCGCACTAGAGGCTGCTAAAAAAGATGCACAGTCCTTGGCAATCGCTGACAATAACACCTTGGAAAAGCTGAACGCTGCAATCAAGGCTTTAGAGGTTAACAAGGATGTTAAGGATGCTGCTGCAACCACCTCCACGAATGTTATGTATGGCGATTTGAGCAATGAAGATATTCAAAAATGGCTCAGCGATCCTTCCCGTAAGCAAGGCGATATTACCTATATTGAGATCACAAACACCACAGAAGGCGAAAACGGCGAAGAAGTAAAAACCGTTTCAAGCTATTATGTTATTCGCTTTGAAAAGCGTAATGACAACTTAATGAAATTGCAAAATGTCCGCCATATCCTTGTAGCTTTTGAAGGTGGAAGAAAGGATTCCGAAACCGGAGAAACCGTATATTCCGAAACAGAGAAGGCAGCCGCCAAGTCTGCTGCACAAAAACTGTTAGATCAATGGATTGCCTCCACAAAGGACATGAGCCAGAAAGACGCCGAAGAAGCTTTTGCTAAACTTGCAAACAAGGAAAGCGATGATGGCGACGGTACAACCGGCGGTTTGTATGAAGATATTTATCCCGGTCAGATGGTTTCCGGTTTTGAAAACTGGTGCTTTGACGAGACGCGCAAAACAGGCGATACGGGTCTAGTTGAAACCGAATACGGTTATCACGTTATGTATTATGTCAGTGAAGACGAAATGACGTACCGCGATTATATGGTAGATGCGGATATGACCAGTGATGCCATGGAAAAATGGACAGACGATTTAACGAACGCTATATCCTCTACCGAGGTTAATTTGAACGGTATTGACCGCGATTTTATACTGATTTACTAAACAGCAAAAAAGACCGAATCTTTGGATTCGGTCTTTTTATGCATAAAAATGTCCCTCTGTGGTAACAATTTCACAGAGGGACATTTGCATGAAAAAATTTACATCAATTACAATCATTTCAGCCGGTTTGGCTGCTGGGATAACAAACGGTTTGTTTGGTGCGGGCGGGGGTATGGTGTTAGTTCCGCTGCTATGTTCAACAAAACTGTTTGCGGAGGAAGAAATATTTCCTGCATCTATTTCTATTATTTTGCCAATATGCACGGTATCCTTGTTTATCAATGCAATGCAGGGCATATTCCCGTGGAAAGAAGCACTTCCCTATTTGATTGGCAGCGGAATCGGCGGTGTTATTGCAGGTTGTTTGGGGCAGAAAATCCCTGTAAAATGGCTTCATAGAATTCTCGGTGTATTTATTATTTGGGGTGGTGTGCGTTATTTATGCTAGAATCCTTTCCCTTTGCAATTCTTATTGGAACTTTTTTGGGCTTTCTAGCCGGCTTAGGCACCGGTGGCGGCAGCCTATTAATTCTTTGGTTGACACTGGTACTTGATATGCCTGCAGAAACCGCAAAGGGAATCAATCTTATGTTTTTCATACCATCTGCATTGATTGCATGCATATTCCGCTGGAAGCAAGGCGCATTTTCTCTAAAAAAAGGAATGCCCGCGACTCTTGCAGGGTGCATAGCCGCAGGCGTATTTTCTTGGGTTGGCAATCAATTGGATGTTATATTGCTTAAAAAGCTCTTCGGCGGATTGCTGATATTTATTGGCATAAAAGAACTTTTTTACCGAACCCGAAAAGACAAATAACCCTCCAAAATTAATGACGCCGCAACTGCATCCACAGTATTCTTCCGTCTCTTACCGTGATAGTTATGCTCAGATAAAATATTATGCGCCTCAATGGTGGTACGGCGCTCATCCCACATTGTGATTTTTAACCCAGTTTCCTTCTCCAAGACTTCGGCAAAGTCCCTGCAAAGCTGCGCTCTTGTGCCCTCAGAGCCGTCCATATTTTTCGGAAGCCCCACAACAATTTCCCCAACCTGATTCTCTGTGGCAATACGTACAATGTCCGCAACCGCCTTATCCCGGTTGTGGCTGTTTATAACTGTTGTTGAGCCAACGATGCTGCATAATAAATCCGACACTGCAATACCCGTGCGTGCATCGCCATAATCAATTGCCATAATCTTTTGCATTTTATTGTATCCTCTCTTTTTTCTTTAGTATACACTGCCTGCAGAAAAAAAGAAAGCAGAAATTACATATTTAGCCGCCAAATCATAAAATTCAGATACCCTGCAAAGCTTACCCAAAGTATATACGGAATTTGCAATAAGGCTGCCGGCTTATCCACCTTATAAAAAGTAAACACCATCCAGACAATCAAAATTAAAAGCACTGCAAGCCAGACAAATGCCGCAAAGAAAGCCTGTGCATTAAAAAATATCAAGCTCCAAAAGAAATTTACAATCAGCTGTGTGATAAATAGGTTAAGCCCCTTCGTCCTATCCACCGAATCCGGTGCCAGCCAAATACGTGCCGCACTAATCCCCATGAGTATGTACAGAATTGTCCATACAATCGGAAACAAAATTGCTGGCGGAGACAACGGCGGTCTTTCCAATCCATTGCTGTATAATTCCGTGCCGCCTGTTGTTAATAATGATGCAAGAAATCCTGTGCCAACTGAGATGGCAATAAATGCAAGATACGGTCTGTAGCTTCTTGTTTTCACATAAATCACCTCAAAACAGCATATGTACCTGAGTGAACCGATATTCGATTAAAAAAACCGCTATACCCATGAAAAAATCATAAAAAAACCGAATTTTTACCAAATTTACTGTTGACTCCACCAAATATCTGTGGTAGAATGTATTCACCTGTGAAAAAAGGGTTTTTTTATTGCGCCCATTTTTCAGCTTCGGAGTGACATTTGTAGTGGTCACTTTCTAAATTTTATTTCTAGCCGAGGTGATACAGGGAGGCAATGATTTAAGGAGGTGCCGTTATGCGCGTTAAAGTCACTTTGAGATGCTCCGAGTGCAAGCAAAGAAACTACAACACCATGAAAAACAAGAAGAATGACCCCGATCGTCTCGAAATGAAGAAGTACTGCAGATTCTGCAAGAAGCACACCATTCACAACGAGACCAAGTAAGGAGGCCGCGAAATGGCAGACGTAAAAAAGGCAAACTGGTTCGCAAGAGCCTGGGGTCGAATCTGTAGATACTTCCGTGAGCTCCGCAGTGAGCTGAAGAAGGTCGTATGGTCTACCCCTCAGCAGGTACTGAAGAACAC
>JAZSAK010000039.1:0-2482 GCA_045601865.1 Faecousia sp.
AAAAAAAGTAAAGGATGAAGACGATTCCGACCGCCATATGGCCGACAAGGAAATCATTCGCCGTCTACTTGCCTATGCCAAGCCCTATTGGAAAAGCTTTGTTGCCGTTTTTGTTGTCATGCTTTTCTCCATTGTCTTTGACTTGGTATCTCCCCTGTTAATCAGTGAAATTCAGGATGCCATTAAAGCAGACTTTGAGCTTAGCTACCTATTCTCCATGGTTGCAATCTATGCCGCGATTTTGGTAATTTCCCTGATTTGCACCTATTTGCAGGCTATGATGCTCCAAAAGACCGGTCAAAAGATTCTATCTCAGATTCGTTTGGATGTGTTTACGCACATCGAAAAGCTAAGCCATGAGCAGTTAAACAATATACCTGTAGGCAAGCTGGTAACCCGCGTTACCAACGACCCCAATGCCATCAGTTTCATGTTCACCAACATTCTGGTCACCTTGGCAAAAAACTGCATGGTGGTTGTGGGCGTTTTAGGTGCAATGCTTTTGCTGAACTACGCCTTGACACTGTTGGTGCTGTGCTTCGTTCCCTTTGTCGTTCTGTTTACAGTGATTTTCCGTAAATTTTCCCGTCGGGTTCACCGCCAAGTCAGCACGGCTACCACAGATATTAACACCTACCTGTCTGAAAATCTTTCCGGCATAAAAATCACGCAGATTTTCAATCAAGAAGGTCAAAAATTGCAGGACTTTTTGGCGCGGAGCAAAAAGCTAACGAAAGCCAAGTATAACCGTCTTTTTGTTTTTGGCATTTTCCGGCCTATGGTGTATATGCTTTTTGTGTCGTCACAGCTATTCTTGTTCTATATCGGCTCCCGTGGTTATATTCAAGACACCACCTTCTTGGGACAAACCATTGACAGTGCTTTGGTTGTTGCCTTTTATCTGTATATCTCCCGTTTCTTCAACCCTATTCAAACGCTGGCAGAGCAGTTTGACATGCTCCAGCGCTCTTTTGCCTCCTCGGAAAAAATCTTCACAATTTTGGATATGGTGCCGGAGCTTGTGGACGAAGAGGACGCCATGGAGCTGGAAGAAATCCGCGGAGAAATCGAGTTTAAGGATGTATGGTTTGCCTACAAGCCGGATGAATGGGTGCTCAAAGGCGTTTCTTTCCACATTGAACCGAAGCAGACGGTTGCCTTTGTCGGCTCAACCGGTTCCGGTAAGAGCACCATTCTCAGCCTGATCTGCCGTAACTATGACATTCAAAAGGGTCAAATTTTGATTGACGGTATCGACATTAAGAAGATTAAAATTGCCTCTCTGCGCCGCCATTTCGGACAAATGCTGCAAGATGTGTTCCTGTTCTCCGGCACCATTCGCAGCAACATTGTCCTGCGGGAAGAAAACGTCACCGACGAGAATATTTGGCAAGCCGCACGCTATGTCAACGCCGACCACTTTATTAACAAGCTGGAAGGCGGCTTGGACGAAATTGTGCGAGAGCGTGGCAACAACTTCTCCGCCGGTCAGCGGCAGCTGCTCAGCTTCGCCCGTACTATTTTGCACAAGCCCAGTGTAATGATTCTGGACGAGGCGACTGCCAATATTGATACAGAAACAGAGCTCTTAATTCAAGACTCTCTGGAGAAAATGAAAAATATCGGCACGATGCTGATTGTGGCTCACCGCTTGTCCACCATTCAGCACGCAGATAATATCATCCTGCTGTCTCACGGTGAAATCATCGAGCAGGGCAACCACCAAGCGCTTCTGCACCAAAAGGGTCGCTATTATCAGCTTTACACCCTGCAATTTAACAAGCAACAACTGCAAAACAGCTAAAAGACGCCTCGGCTTAGCCGAGGCGTTTTTCTTGTTTACTTATCCGTGCCCAGCAAAGAGGAGCTGTAACCATAAACCACATAATAAGTACCGTCGGAAAAATCACTGTGGTCAAAAACCACTTCCTTATGTACCAAACGGTCGTTTTCCACCTTGCTTTGTGTCTGGCGCACCATTGCCGCTTCCTCAAATACCGACCCCAATGCCGTTACACACCCCTGCACAATGGTCTCATTTTCCGCTTTAATTAAAACAGCACAAAACATCTGCAATTTGCCGCCATCATCGTTGAGCTTGCCAAACGCGGTTTTCATCTGCACCATTTCCACCTTGTTCTTTTCCAAGGTCTGCTTGACTTGCTTTTCCAATTCCTGAACTGCCGCGTCTGCCGCACCTTGGGCAAGCTCTCCAACCGTGCTGCAGCCGCATAAGCCCAGCACCAATACCAAGCAAAGAATGCCGCACATGAGTTTGCGCATATTAATCACTCCTTTTGCTGTTATGTTTTTTTATTTTCTCATACTTCTTTATCTTTGTCAATTCTTCCTATATACCAGTTTTCTCTTGCATATCTTATTGACATTTGTTACAATAATGCTGTGAAACGGAGGGAGATAGAAATGGCTAAGCTCTATTTCAAATACGGTGCCATGGGCTCCAGCAAAACCGCCCAGGCAC
>JAZSAK010000040.1:0-2715 GCA_045601865.1 Faecousia sp.
TTACCTCAACACCGCCATACCGGGCAAGCGCAAGCATCCTGTTGAACTCGTCTCGCTTTTCAAGCGATGTGCCGCTGAGTCCTTCGTCTGCAAAAATGCCTATATTTGTCCAATTTTGGTGTTGGGAGAAATACCGCTGGAAAAACTGCTTTTGTGCTACCAGTGAATTTCGTTGGTCGAATTCATCTGTACTAACGCGGCAGTAGGCGCACACATTTCGCGGCTGGTCATCTTCTGTTTTCAGCAGGCGTTTGATTGGTTCAATTACTTGGGTTTTTGCCACTGCGTACTTCCTCCTTTATTTCTCTAATGGAAAGAACATCCCGTATGTAATTCGTGAATTCATTAAGTAACGCATCACACTCAGCTTTTGTAATAGTCAAAGCTTCGGGATTAACTATCAAATATAACGCCACCTTGCTATAAGCCTCTCTGCTATTGTATGCAGAGTGCTTGTAGGAAAGTGCCTTTCTTGGGTTATTATAACATGACCATTTTTAATCTTCAATAGGTACAGAGGAATTAGGACATCTGGAAATGGTTGGTGCGATTGTGCATCAATTAACAAGAAATCTTAAAGAAAAAGATATCGAGGGTACACCTTTGGAGCAATATTTTGTAGACCACACCTTAGGTGTTTACCCAACCTTTGCATCCGGTACACCATGGACCGCCGCGACCATGCAGGTCAAAGGTGACCCAATCGCTGATCTGACTGAGGATTTGGCAGCAGAGCAGAAGGCACGGGTAACCTATGATAATATCTTGCGTCTTTCCGATGACCCGGATGTAAATGATGTTATTAAATTTCTTCGACAACGGGAAATCGTACACTTCCAACGCTTTGGTGAATCCATGCAACAGCTTCGTGAAAAATTAAACCAAAAGAATGTATATTATATGAATCCTGCAATGGACATTTAAATTTACGAATCAATTTTATGGGTCGGCAACTGTGTTGCTGACCCAAAGTTGTATATAAAACAAAATGTGTATTGACTTAGATTTTTAACAGAGGGTATAATAAATTATCCATAGTTAAGAGGTGGCATATGTATTTCATGTTTATTCTTATATTAGTATGCTTTATGGCAATTCTAATTTATACCTATGTCCAATGCTTCCACTCCCCCGTAAATCGAAGCCTTGACCCAAGTGATACCATGGAAGGAGACCAGTATTTTGCTGTTATGGACAATATCCTCACAACAACCAGAATCATGCAGGAAACACCCTGTGAGGAAATTACAATTTCTTCCTTTGATGGACTGCAGTTATTTGGGAGGTATTATCATTTACATGACGGTGCCCCGATAAAAATTCTATTTCATGGCTATCGCAGTCACGCACTACGGGATTGCTCCGGTGGTTTTATACTGGCGAGAAAACTGGGCTTTAATGTTTTGGCGGTAGATCAGCGCGCTCACGCACACAGTCAAGGCAGAGTCATTAGCTTTGGCGTTTTAGAGCGTCAGGACTGTCTTTCTTGGGTAAATTATATCCACAATCGATTCGGTAAGAATGTTCCAATTATTCTTTCCGGTCTATCTATGGGCGCATCTACTGTCATTATGGCATCCGACCTACCGTTGCCGGAGAATGTTGCCTGCGTATTGGCGGATTCTCCATACAGCTCCCCTATCAAAATTATTTACAAGGTATGTAAAGACAGAAATCTTCCGGCAAAACTTGCTTACCCGTTCATATGCCTTGGTGCGAAACTATTCGGTGGATTTTCCATCAAAGAATCTGATCCCATACGTTCCGTTAAAAATACAAATCTACCCATCTTACTAATTCACGGTCTGGACGACCGATTTGTTCCATGGCAAATGAGTGAAGAAATTTATGATACAAATCGCAGCTTGTGCCAGCTGCATCTATTTCCGGAGGCAGGTCATGGCCTCTCATATATGATTGATCCACTGCGCTATGAAGCTGTAATCATTAATTTTTTGTGGAATATTCCGATTTTGTGCCCGTATTTGGAGAATAACGAATATGCCAGAAAAATGTACAACGGCGAATCACCAATCGATTTATAATCCGCCATAAGAACAGCTCTATACTTTTTCTTTGACAAAATTGTAGGCCATAGTTATAATTATATTAGAAATCAACAAGGAGGTTTGCTATGAAAAAGAACATCATTACAATTAGCCGCCAATTTGGCAGCGGTGGCAGAACCGTAGGACGCCTTATTGCAGAGCAGTTGGGAATCCCCTTTTATGACAAGGAGCTGGTAGACCAAATTGCTTTGGAGTCCGGTTTCGCTCCGAAGTTTATTGAAGAAAACGGCGAGCATGCACCCGGTAAAAGTCTATTTGCCTATGCGTTTGCACCGCAGGGTGTACCCGGTATAATGAATGGTCTTTCTACTGCTGACTTCTTATGGACGATTCAATGTAACGTTATCTTACAGCTGGCAGAAAAAGGTCCTTGTGTGATTGTTGGACGCAATGCCGACTACATATTAAAAGACCGCGAAGACGTATTCCATGCCTTTATTCACGCAGATATGGATTTTCGTGCTGAACGCATCGTGCGGCTCTATGGCGAATCGGAAAAAGCTCCCCATGTACGCTTGCAGGAAAAGGACAAACGGCGCAAGCTGAATTATCAACATTACACCGGCAAAAACTGGGGACATGCAGAAAACTATGATATCAGCTTAAACACAGCCGTAACCGGCGTTGAAAATGCAGCCAAAATTAT
>JAZSAK010000041.1:0-16162 GCA_045601865.1 Faecousia sp.
ATTCATAAAATGCAGCAGGAAATGGAAATTATTCAAGGTGCTATCAGCGCCGTGGTTTATCAAAACTACGATAATGGCTATGCTGTCTTACGGCTGAGCGTCGGCGGTGGCCAAACGGTCACGGTGGTGGGCACTATTCCCTTGCCCGCTGTAGGAGAACGGTTGATGGTAACTGGAAAATGGTGCACGCACCAAAGCTATGGCAAGCAATTTGAAGCCGAATTTCTAGAACGCCTTATGCCCCAAACCAGCATGGAAATTCTCAGTTATTTGAGCAGCCGTATTATAAAGGGCATTGGCCCGAAAACCGCCGCCAGAATTGTGCAACGGTTTGGCGAGCAAACCCTTACGATTATGGAACGTGAGCCTGCACGTCTGGCAGAGGTTGCAGGCATCTCTCCCGCCAAGGCGAAGGCAATCGGCGAGGAATTTCGTCTGCGCGTGGGTATGCGACAGCTTATGGAGTTTTTTACCTTGCATCAGCTGCCCGCAGACTTGGCAGTGCGTACTTATAAAATTTACGGAGAAAGCACAGTCGACCTGCTTTACGAGGATCCTTATCTTTTAATGGAAGAAGGCTTGGATGCGCCTTTTGGAGCAGTAGACCGCTTTGCCATTGCGTTGGGTATCTCCGGCGATGACAGCCGTCGCATTTGCGCCGGCATTGTGTTCGAATTGACTTATAATCTATCCGCGGGACACGCATTTTTGCCAGAGGATAAGCTGATTGCCGCCACCGCCCAGCTGCTTTCGGTGGACTCGGAAACCATAGCTGGCGGTATTGCAGAGCTTTTGAACACCCAGCAGCTTGTGCGAGATACCTTAGCCGGTATTTCCGTGCTATACCTGCCCCAATTATACGAAGCGGAGTGCTATTGCACCCAGCGTCTGTTACAGGCAGCGCAGCTTACCCTCCCCAAACCGAAAAATCTGCAAAAGCTGCTCCATACTGCTGCAGCAGAAAGCGGACTATCCTATTCTGCCCAGCAGGAGCAAGCCATTCAGGAAGCCGCCACTGCCGGCGTGTTGCTGATTACCGGCGGACCGGGAACTGGCAAAACAACCATATTAAAGGGCATTTTGTCCCTTTTGGGGCAAATGCAGCTGCGATGTGTACTTGCTGCGCCTACCGGACGGGCTGCCAAGCGGTTGACCGAGGTCACCGGAGAGGAGGCATGCACTATTCATCGCCTTTTAGAAGCAGGAATTAATCCGCAAACTGGAAAAATGGAGTTTGCCCGGGACGAAAGCAATCCCATAAAAGCAGATGCCATTATCGTAGACGAAATGTCTATGGTAGATATTTCCCTGTTGCATAACCTTCTGCAAGCCATTCCCCATGGAAAACGTTTGATTTTTGTAGGTGACCCCGATCAGCTGCCGCCGGTTGGGCCAGGCTTTCCGTTTTCCGACTGTTTGCGCAGTCAGATGCTCCCCAGCGTTCGCCTAACAGAAATTTTCCGACAAGCACAGGAAAGCCTAATTGTTATGAACGCGCACCGCGTCAATAATGGGGAATATCCTCAGCTGAATAATCGAAAAAATGATTTCTTTTTCTTGCCCTGTGGTTCTGAGGAAGAGCTTCGGCAAATCATCGCCGGACTGTGTGCTAACCGTCTTCCCCAAAATATGGGCATCCCTCCTGCACAAATTCAAGTCCTCAGTCCCACACGAAAGGGCGGCACTGGCACAGCAGTATTGAACCAAATTCTGCAAAATGCACTTAATCCGGCTGCGCCCACAAAAAAAGAGCGCCAATTTGGAGATTTTTCTTTCCGAGAGGGCGACCGAGTGATGCAAATTCGAAATAACTATGATATAATGTGGAAAAGGTGTGACGCAACTGCTGTAGGAACAGGGATTTTTAACGGCGATATTGGCATCATTACCGCCATAGACCCGCAAATGGAAACGTTGACAGTGATATACGACGATAAGGAAGCAACCTATGATTTTGATATGCTGGGGGAACTGGAGCCTGCTTATGCCATTACCGTACATAAAAGTCAAGGCAGTGAATACCGCGCAGTAATCATCAGTGCCTTTAACGGCTCCCCCTATCTACTCAGTCGCAGCGTATTATATACCGCCATTACGCGAGCAAAGGAAATTTTAATTATTGCAGGACGGGAAGAAACCATCCGTGCCATGACAGACAATGCAAAGCGTGGCAGCCGTTACACCGGACTAAAGCTGCGTTTGCAGGGGAACACAAAATGAAACATTTACTGCAACTGCTATTTCCCCCAAAATGTGTTCTATGCGGTAAGATATTGGAAAGGAACACTTTGGATTTATGCCACAATTGTCGTGTGGACAGCCCCAGTTGTCCACCCTCTGGCACAAAGCTGCCCTTTATTGACAGCTGGATTGCTATTTGGAACTATGAGGGTTTTGCCCGCAGCAGTATTCTGCGATTTAAATTTAGGAATCGCAGAGGCTATGCCCACGCCTACGGTCGATTACTGGCATTAAAACTCCAGCAACAGTATCCAGAGGGTTTTGACCTGCTTACATGGGTTCCAACCGGTACGCTGCGCAAGCTGCACCGGGGATATGACCAAGTGGAGCTGTTGGCAAAGGCAGTCGGTTCTGAATTGGGTATGCCGCCGAAAAAGCTTCTGAAAAAAGTACGCAATAACCGCCCGCAATCTCGCATCCCAGGGCAGGCACAGCGCAGAGCAAACGTTCTTTTGGCATACAAAGCCATTTCGCCGGATCTACTGAAGGATAAGCGTATTCTTCTTTTAGATGATATCATTACCACTGGCGCAACCGCTGGCGAATGCGCCCGCGTTTTGCTCACAGCCGGTGCAAAGCAAGTACATTGCGCCGCCATTGCGCGCACAAGACATACGAAGAGGTGAAGTGTATGAATTTTCGTTTTTTCTCCCACGACTTAGGAATTGACTTGGGTACATCCAATGTGCTGATTTATGAAGACGGTAAGGGCATTATTGTTCGAGAGCCGTCTGTGGTTGCCATGGATAAAAATACCGGAAAAATCCTGCAGGTAGGTGCTGCTGCCAGAAACATGCTGGGCCGCACCCCCGGAAATGTGGTGGCCATGCATCCATTGAAGGACGGTGTCATTTCTGATCACGAAATGACTGTGCAAATGCTGCAAACCCTTTTCCGAAAGGCAAGCGATAGTTTTATCTTTGCCCCCAAGCCTCGTGTGGTTATCTGTGTGCCCAGTGGCGTTACAGAGGTCGAGGAACGCAGTGTCATCAACGCTGCTATGGAAGCCGGTGCTCGCCGTGTATATTTGATAGAAGAGCCTTTGGCTGCGGCTTTGGGCGCAGGCTTGGACATTCGTGGCCCCAACGGGCATATGGTAGTGGATATTGGTGGCGGCACCACAGACATTGCCGTGTTGAGCCTCAACGGCGTAGCCGTTTCTTCCTCTATCAAAGTTGCCGGCAATGCTTTTGATGAGGCAATCGGCCGCTATATTCGCCGCGAGCACCATGTCATCATCGGGCAAGCCACGGCGGAGGACATTAAAATCCAGATTGGCAGTGTGCATCCCCGTCCGGAAAATGTAAGCATGCATGTAAAGGGCCGCAATATAAAAACCGGAATGCCCAGCGAGCTTACATTGCTGTCAAATGATATCCTCGGCGCTTTGCGCCGTCCTGCCCGGCAAATCGCGGAAGAGGTTGCTGCTGTTTTGGAACAAACCTCACCGGAGCTGGTTGGCGATATCGCACAAAACGGCATCACGCTAACCGGCGGTAGCAGCCAGCTTTGGGGTATGGATAGACTTATAACAGAACGTACCGGTATTGCCTGTACCGTTGCCGATGACGCAGATTCCTGCGTAGCCTACGGCTGTGGCAAGAGCCTTGCTTGGATGAATCACATGCAAGAAGGACCTATCAATTTGGCAAGAAAACGCGCTATGCGCGGGTAATAACAGAACTGCCGGAGGGACTCACCCTCCGGCAGTATTTGTTTAAATCCCTTGACAACCGCAAGTTGTATAACTGTCCTCTTGTGTGTTGCCACAGCCATCGCAGCCGGTTGGTGCAAACTGTTGCGCTGGGAACGGTATGCGCGAAAACATCTCACAGGGATCTTCTGCGCAGCCGGGAGCATCGCAACATTCCTTGACGGGGATGGCATAATCCAGAACGGGAACAACCAACTGTGCATCTCGTTCCAAGCGTACGATAGAAAACTGTCCCAGGGTAACATAGAGTCTACGCCGTTCCCCAGCCAATACCAGTTCATCGTCAAACAATGCCGCAATGGCCGCCGGTACCTGCAGAGCCGGTTCGTCACCACATTTACAGTCGCAAACCTCCCGCACCTTAGAATTAAGCACCATGGGGTCCAAAACTTCCACCACAGCGGTGGGATAATTTGCAATGCGCTTTGCTGCTCCGTCACCTTCGCAAAGCCTCGTATCGCTGCGATAAATATGCGCACGGCTATCCTCGCCGCACAGCACAGCACGTTTTGTAAATACCGCCAATCCATACAGCGCCGCCGGTCGGGAACAGCCAATGGTGGCATCCGCCAACACGCGGTAATAAAATGTGACATCAATACAGTAGTGATTTCGATCGAATGCCACCGGCTCCACATCAATATATGTGTAAAGCAGCTCCGCACAGCGCACCTTTGCGCCGGCAGAAGAATCCAGCAGACTTTGAGAGCCACGTGTCAGATAAACTCTCAAGTCTTCTATGCAGTCTTTATCACGACAGCTGTCCGTGATTTTTCTGGTGTGAATGGACATTGCCTGCTGCAAATCCTGAGGATCGCAGCGCAGGGTGTCTTGACATTTTTCAGCCATGACAGATACCTCCCGAGAAGAATTGGGATTAAGCAAAACGCTTATAGGACAGTTTATGCAATCCTGCCACGAAAGTGCAAAAAAGAACGCTCCACCCTTTGGAGCGTTCTTTTTAATGAAATCGGAAGGATGTTTCGCTGTGATAACGCTCACCTGCTTTGGTGATCGGTTGCTTCCACTGGGGATGGTTTACGCTATCCGGATAAAACTGCGTTTCAAAACACACGCCACTGCTTCCACCATAATGCACGCCGTCTTTGCCCTCCACATTTAAGTTAGGGGCAGTAAACACCTGCATGCCAGGGCAATCCGTTGTTACTGCCATAATACGTCCGGATTGTGGATCCGATAAAATTGCACACGGAGCTGTAAACACCTCAAAGGTATGGTCATAGCCTTTCAATCCACCCAAATCCCGACAAATGGGTTTCGGCTCACGAAAATCCATGGGTGTTCCCACCACCTCTTTTAATTCTCCGGTGGGGATCAACTCCTCATCCACTTCCAGATAAAAGCGTGCCGGCATTGTTAAAATCTGCTGAGCGCCTAACTCCGGCTTATTATGGCCTGCCATATTAAAATAGCTATGGTTGGTGAAATTAAAAACCGTATCCTTATCGCTAATGGCATCATAAACGATTCGTAACGTATCGCCTTTTTCTATGGTGTAGGTAACATAGATAGATGCTTTACCGGGAAAGCCCTGATCGCCTTCTGGACTGTCCAACCGCATGCAAATGCTATTTTCACAATAGCTTTCCACCGACCATATACGATTCTTAAAATAATCGGGGCCGCTGTGAAGATTATTTTTGCCTTTATTGGCTGTAAGCTTTACTTGCTTGCCATTCAAATAAAAACTTCCACGCTTTATGCGGTTTGCATTTCGTCCCACCACAGCGCCAAAAAAAGTGCCTGTTTGAACATACTGCTCCGGTGCGTCAAAGCCCAAAACCACATCTGCCAGATGACCCCGTTTGTCCGGAACAATCAAGCTGACCAGCGTTGCGCCCAGGTCTGATATTTTTGCAGTAATCGCGCCATCGTGAATAGTATATAACGACACTTCCCTTCCGTCAGGAAGTCTGCCAAAGGATTTTTGCATAGATATTCTCCTTTCGCTTTATGCGATTTCGGACATTATACTACTGTTTTCTATTTATTGCAAGTTTTGACAAAAACTTTATATGCCAAAAGTTCACAAATAGTTTGTGCAAATTTTGTACACATTATTTAGTGATTTTCTATTGCAAAAACCACAACATATTGTATAATAGACCTGCTTATGAACTTGCACAAAGGAGAGAAAAAATGAAGATTATTAAGAGAAACGGATCTGAGGTCGTTTTTGATATTGATAAAATCAAAACGGCTGTGTCCAAGGCAAACGAGGCCGTAGAGGAAAAGGTGCGTATGACACCTCTGCAGATCGACCGCATTGCCCACAGTGTGCAAATTTCCTGCGAGGAAATGGGTCGCAGCCCCTCTGTGGAAGAAATACAGGATTTAGTGGAAAAAGCTATCATGGCCCATGGTGCGTTTGAAGTTGCCAAGTGCTATATTACCTATCGCTACACCAGAAGCCTTTTGCGGCAGTCCAACACAACGGACGACCGTATCTTGAGCCTCATCGAATGTAACAATGAGGAAGTAAAACAAGAAAATGCCAATAAAAACCCCACCATCAACGCTGTGCAACGCGATTATATGGCAGGCGAAGTCAGTAAGGATATTACCAACCGCATTTTGCTGCCTGCAGATGTGGTGGAGGCGCACAACGCCGGCATCATCCATTTCCATGACTCTGATTATTTTGCACAGCATATGCATAACTGCGATTTGGTGAACCTGGAGGATATGCTGCAAAACGGCACAGTGATTTCCGGCACACTGATTGAAAAGCCTCATTCCTTTTCCACCGCTTGTAACATTGCTACGCAGATTATTGCCCAAGTGGCATCCAATCAATACGGCGGTCAGTCCATTTCTTTGACCCATTTAGCACCTTTTGTGCAGATTAGCCGTGAAAAAATTCGCAATGCTGTTTTGCAGGAAATGGACGCCTTTGGTGTGCAGGTGTCGGAGGATAAGATTTCTGCCGTTGTTGAAGATCGCTTGCGCGACGAAATTCGCCGTGGTGTACAAACCATCCAATACCAGGTGGTCACCTTAATGACAACCAACGGCCAGGCACCTTTTATTACTGTGTTCATGTATTTGAACGAGGCCCGTAACGAGCAAGAAAAGAAGGATTTGGCACTAATTATTGAAGAAACACTTCTGCAGCGCTATGAAGGTGTCAAAAATGAGAAGGGTGTTTGGATTACCCCTGCCTTCCCCAAGCTGATTTATGTGCTGGAGGAGGATAATATCACAGAGGACTCCCCGTATTGGTACCTGACCAAGCTGGCCGCAAAGGTCACTGCCAAGCGAATGGTGCCGGACTACATTAGCGAAAAGAAAATGTTGGAGCTTAAGGGCGATGTGTATGTGTGCATGGGTTGTCGCTCCTTCCTAACCCCCGATCGCTTTACGGATGCCGGTGTGGGCAACATTGCCAATGCCGGAAACTACGAACCCGGCAAGCATAAATATTACGGGCGCTTCAATCAAGGCGTTGTTACCATCAATCTACCGGATATCGCCTTGTCCTCAGAGCGCAATGTTGACAAGTTTTGGGCAATTTTTGATGAACGCATGGCATTGTGCCACAAGGCATTGATGTGCCGTCACGAACGGCTAAAGGGCACACTTTCCGATGCCGCGCCGATTTTGTGGCAGTACGGCGCACTTGCCCGCCTACCCAAGGGCGAACCCATTGATAAGCTGCTATATGGCGGTTATTCCACCATCTCCCTAGGCTATGCCGGTTTATACGAATGTGTGAAATATATGACGGGGCGCTCACACACAGACCCCGAAGCTACCCCATTTGCTCTGCAAATTATGGACGCACTGAATGCCGCCTGTAAAAAGTGGAAGGAAGAGTCTAATATTGATTTTTCACTCTACGGCACGCCGTTGGAATCCACCACCTATAAATTCGCTAAATGTCTGCAGAAGCGTTTCGGTTTAATTCCCGGTATCAATGACAAGGGTTATATTACCAACTCCTACCATGTCCATGTGGCGGAAGAAATCGACGCTTTTTCCAAACTGGCATTTGAGGCGCAATTCCAGCATCTTTCCCCCGGTGGTGCTATCAGCTACATCGAAGTTCCCAACATGCAGCAGAATTTGGACGCTGTGCTGGAAGTGATGAAGTTCATTTACGACAACATCATCTACGCAGAGTTAAATACCAAGAGCGACTACTGCCAAGAGTGCGGATTTGACGGAGAAATCGAAATTCGCGAGGACGACGGCAAGCTGATTTGGGTCTGCCCGCAATGTGGCAACACCGACCAGAGCAAAATGAATGTGGCACGGCGCACCTGTGGCTACATTGGCACACAATATTGGAATCAAGGCCGCACCCAAGAAATTAAGGATAGAGTGTTGCATCTATAAACATTTTGGAGCTGTCCCTGCAAGGACAGCTCCATTTTATTTGTTGCATGTGAAAATTTCCAAAATATGAAACTTCCCTCTTGTAAAATCTTCTGTTTTGGCGTATACTTAACTATAATTTACTAAAAAATAAGAGAGGAATGCATTATGGAATTGATTTCTGTTCGCCAGCTGTTCAAAAACACAGAAAAATACGCCGACCAAACCATTGAAATCGGCGGCTGGGTACGCAATCGTCGCCCCAGCAAGCAGTTCGGCTTTATCGTCCTGAATGACGGCACGTATTTTAGCCCCGTTCAGGTTGTCTATAATGACACCATTTCCAATTTCCAAGAGATTAGCAAAATTAATATCGGCGCCGCCCTCATTGTAAGGGGCAAGCTGGTGCTGACCCCTGATAGCAAACAGCCTTTCGAGATTCAAGCAGAGTCTGTTACCGTGGAAGGCGCTTCTACCGGTGATTTCCCCCTGCAGCCCAAGCGTCACACTATGGAGTTTTTGCGCACCATCACCCATCTGCGTCCCCGCACCAACACCTTCCAGGCGGTGTTCCGTGTGCGCAGCTTGGCTGCTATGGCAATTCACCAGTTTTTCCAGGAGCGAGACTTTGTTTATGTCCACACACCCCTGATTACCGGTTCCGACTGTGAGGGTGCCGGTGAGATGTTCCAGGTCACCACGCTGAATTTGAACGACGTGCCCAAAACCGAGGACGGCAAAGTGGATTTCAGTAAAGATTTCTATGGCAAGCCCACCAATCTGACGGTTTCCGGTCAATTAAACGGCGAAACCTTTGCCATGGCGTTTAAGAACATCTACACCTTTGGTCCTACCTTCCGTGCTGAAAACTCCAACACCACTCGTCATGCTGCAGAGTTTTGGATGATTGAGCCGGAAATTGCCTTTGCCGACTTAGGCGACGATATGCGTCTTGCCGAGGATATGATTAAATATATCATTTCCTATGTCTTAGAGCACGCTCCCGAGGAAATGGATTTCTTTAACAGTTTTGTGGATAAGGGTCTGCTGGAACGACTGAACCATGTACTGAATTCCGATTTCGGCCGCGTTTCCTACACTGAGGCCATTGAAATCCTGGAAAAGCACAACAGCGAATTTGATTACCCCGTCCATTGGGGTAGCGACCTGCAAACCGAGCATGAGCGTTACCTCACTGAGGTTGTGTTCCAAAAGCCTGTTTTTGTCACCGATTACCCCAAGGACATCAAGGCTTTCTATATGAAGCTGAACCCCGACGGCAAAACAGTTGCCGCCATGGACTGCCTGGTTCCCGGTATTGGCGAAATTATTGGCGGTAGTCAACGTGAGGACAACTATGAAGTTCTCAAAGCGCGTATTGAGGAGCTGGGTATGAATCCGGAGGACTACGGCTTCTACATGGATTTGCGCAAATACGGCTCTGCCCGTCACGCCGGCTTTGGCTTAGGCTTTGAGCGCTGTGTTATGTACCTCACCGGAATTACCAACATTCGCGACGTTCTCCCCTTCCCCAGGACTGTGGGCAACTGCGAATTATAATTTTAAAAAAATGGTCTGCTTTCCTTGGAAGGCAGACCACTTTTTCATATTTATGACGAATTTTTTCACATATAAATGAAAAGCGATTCGCGTATCCTAGTTTCAAGGAGGAATCGCTGTGAGAAAAAATATGTCAATTTTTATATTATTTTTATTGGCAATAGCCGCATTGCTCAGTGGTTGCAATACCCGCAGCAAGTCACCCCAACCTGCTGCAAAAGTAGTAGATTCCATCCAAATTTTATTTGAAAATGGGGAAAATCGGCTTACGCGCCAATATACCGCACCGACGAAAATGCGGGCAATCCTCAATTATTTACGATGGATTGACCCTTATGGAACGCCAAAAGAAAATCCAGACGCCATCCACGACAACACCTTCCGCATCGTTATGTATTTTACCGATGGCAGCGAAAAAACATACGTACAAAAGGCAGACCGATATATGCAGGTAGATGGAAAGGCATGGCAATTCATTGATGCCGAAAACGCCCGCACCCTCAGCCAGATGGTTGCAAAAATGGAAAGTGATATATAATCTTGATTGCATTTTTATCTTCGCGCCTCTTTCCATAAAAAAAGAAGAGACCGAAAGGTCTCTTCTTTTTTGGAGCGGGTGACGAGGCTCGTTTGCTTTTTTGCCTTTGGCAAAAAGGATGGTGTTGCCACCATCCAGCCGGTGGCAAGCAACAGTCCACCGGACTGTTGCATTTTTATCTTCGAGCCTCTTTCCATAAAAAAAGAAGAGACCGAAAGGTCTCTTCTTTTTTGGAGCGGGTGACGAGGCTCGAACTCGCTACCTCCACCTTGGCAAGGTGGCGCTCTACCAGATGAGCTACACCCGCGGAACAAAATGTATTATAGCACCAAATCTTCATTTGTCAATACATTTTTTATCCTTTTTCTAATTTATTCTTCCGCTGCAATCGCGGAAGCAGCATAGGCGGTGTAATCCCACACATAGCCATTCATTTGGTCATCGGTGCAGACCCTGAAGGCGCCGTCTTCTCGGCATTGCAGCAAATCCACATGGTAATAGGCATCCCCATCCTTGATGATATTCCAATACCAAGCCTCGCCGTTTCGCGTACCGCTTAACATCACGCAGCGCAAATCTGCCTGACGGCACATGGCAGCATACACAGTTGCAAATGCCTTCGCGTCTCCCACTCCATGCATCAGCAGGCTGTATGTGGGAGTCATGGAGGTTTTCAAAGAATAATTTTCAAACCGTTCCACCAAAAAAGCATACAGCTGGGAGAATTTTTCCCGCGGTTCGCCATCACCGCTGACATACAGCTCAGCAGCGGCAAAAATTGGGCTAACCTGCTCTTGCATATTTCGCAGGGAATCCCGACTATTTTGGTAAGCGAATTTCACTTCCACCACACGGGCGCTTCCCTCTTGAGGATACAGATTCACTGTGGTTGTTGGTATTTCCATTACTGTTTCCGGATACTGTGCGCCAAAGTCTTCCACCCACTGGGCTATATCCTGCTGCTCAAAATTTTCCACATACAGCACCACGCCGGTGTTGCATTTGGCAAGCTCCTGAGAAATCTCCGCTTTGGCATCCTCCATTTGCTCCACATGGCGGATTTTCTTAATTTCCACCAAATCATGGGTGTAGCTGATTTCCAACGCAATCGCCGGCTTGCCGGCATTGGTACCTACCTCAAATTGTATGGCATCCACCGCATAAGCGGTTATGGGGTCTTCACTGCGGATTTTGCTAATCGCCTTGGTCATATCCTGCCGGACAGTGCCTTGGTCGTAGTGGACAACGGAAATAACGCCGGTGGTACTGCCGCTGTTGGTAAACGACCGCAATGCGCTGCAAAGCTGGTCATAATTGGCAGCAGCTACCGCTTGATTCAGTGTGTCTGTCTGCTGCCCCTCATAAGGCGTTATGCTGACATAATGTCCGTCAAACACATTGGCACAGCCGTACAGCAGCATGCACAGCAGCAAGCACAATGCAAAAATCCGCTTCATAACGCCTCTCCTTTCTTATAGAGCATCCTTGGAATAACGGGCAAATCCCTCGCCCAGAACTTGGTGCGCCTCCTGTACAACAATAAACGCATTGGGGTCAATCTCCACAACCTGCCGTTTCAGCTCCGCAACCTGTTGCCTTTTTACCACAGTAAAAATCACCTTGCGCGGTGTGTGGCTGTAAGAGCCTTCTCCATGCAAAAAGGTTGCTCCCCGGTCCAGGTCTTTCATAATCATTTGGGCAACCGCCTCGTGCTGCTCAGAAATAATCAGCACTGCCTTGGAGTAGTCAAAGCGATACACCACCGCATCAATCACCTGACCGGTCACGAAAATTGCCACACCGCTGTATAGCGCCTTAGACATATCCCTAAACGCCAGGCCCGTCAGAGTTGCCACTGCCAAATCAAAGCAGATGTTAATGGTCCCAATGGGGACATTTTGCATTTTTCGCTTCATAAGCCGCACAATAATGTCCGAACCACCGGTAGATGCCCCAGCAGAGAACACAACGCCTAGACCAATACCACCCAGCACGCCACCATAAAGCGCGGCAATCAACGGGTCATTGTTCTGGAATTTCGGCAAATAAGCAAACACTTCCAAAAACACCGTCAGTGCCAATGTGCCTGCCACAGAGCCCCAGAAAAAGCGTTTTCCGATTTTCATACCACCCAGCGCAAAAAGGGGCAAATTCAGCAGTGCTGAAACAACACCCACCGAGCCAACGCCTGACACCTGCACCAAAATCTGTGCCAAGCCGGACAGTCCACCGGCGTTCAGTTCGTTGGGCGCTAAAAACAGATTGAAACCCAACGCAAACAGCGCCGTACCTAAGATGATTTTCAGAAACCACAAAACTGTCTTAAATACCTTCTTCATTCTATCCTCCGGTCATTAAACATCAAAGCTGATTTGTTTGTCCGGAGCATCCTCCTCTTTCAGTAGTGCGCCGGCAGAGGGCAGTGTTCTGGTGCGGTAGCGGCTCATGTTCGCAATGCCGCTTTCCGCAGCCAGCACCGCATGGCTGACCTGTGCCTTTTTCTTAACCGCTACAACGCCTACACCTTGGGTATTTTTGGTGGTTTTAGGCAATAGCTGTGCGGTAGAAAAAATCACCACTCTTGAATCGGTGGTATACACCGCCACCTGCTCGTCGGCAGATAATGCCATGGCTGTTTTTAGGGGGCTCTTGTCACTGTATGCACCAATCAGCTTTTTGCGGTTGGTCTTTGTTGCATAGGCAGAAAGAGGCACCTTTGCCGCCTTGCCGTTTTCAAAGAAGAACAGCACAAAACCCTTATAATCTCCCGGCAGTAAAACCTGAACTACAGATTCCCCCTGCTCGAAGTTCAATTTCTGTGGCAAATAGTCACCCAGTAAGGATGCCTTGCCATCATCAAAGTCCGATAGTCTGGACTTATAGCATTGGAACTTATCGGTAAACACCAGAATCTCTGCCTTATTGGAAGTCTCTGCAGTGAATGCCAAGCTATCGCCCTCTTTGAACTTCTGCTCGCCACTCATGCGCAAGGACTGGGCTGTGATTTTCTTCAAATACCCCTCCTTAGAAACAAACAGTGTTACGGGATAATCGGGGGTATCGTCCTCTTCCTCCTCAGGCTGGATTTCCTCCTGGCTATAAATAATTTCCGTCATGCGGGGCTTACCATGCTTTTCGGATACCTGCTTCAACTCGGAAACAATCACGTTTTCCAGCTTGGCTCTGCTTTTCAAGGTCTTGTCCAGCTCCGCAATTTGCTCTTCCAGTTCGGAAATCGCCTTGGTTTGCTTTAATATATATTCTTTGTTGATATTGCGTAATTTAATCTCCGCAACATAATTTGCCTGAATTTCATCTATGCCGAAGCCAATCATCAAGTTGGGAACGACTTCGCTTTCCAGCTCTGTTTCCCGAATGATGCGGATTGCCTTGTCAATATCCAGCAAAATGCGCTCCAAGCCCTTTAACAGATGCAGGCGCTCTTCTTTTTTCTGAATCTGGTAGTAAATGCGGCGCTTAATGCACTCCAAACGCCACGCAGTCCACTCCTCCAGAATTTCGCCAATGCCCATAACCCGAGGCATGCCGGCAATCAAAATGTTGAAATTGCAAGGGAATGTATCCTGCAAAGCGGTCTGGCGGAACAGCTTTTGCATCAGCTTGTCCGGGTCTACGCCACGCTTCAGGTCAATGGTCAGCTTCAAGCCACCCAAGTCCGTCTCGTCACGCATGTCCTGAATTTCCCGAATCTTACCCGCCTTAATCAGCTCCGCCACCTTGTCCATAATCACTTCCGTGGTGGTGGTATACGGGATTTCGTAAATCTCAATGCGGTTGCCGTCTTTTTGGTAGCGCCACTTTGCCCGCAGTTTAAAACTGCCACGTCCATTGTTATAAATCTCCCGTGTGGTGGCTTCGTCAAACAAAAGCTGGGCGCCGGTGGAAAAATCCGGTCCGGGCAGGGTCTCCAAGATGTCATGCTCCGGATTTTGAATGAGCGCAATGGTGGTATCGCACACTTCCTTCAGGTTAAAGGAGCAAATATTGCTTGCCATACCGACAGCAATACCCTGATTAGAAGACACCAGCACATTGGGGAATGTGGTGGGCAATAGGGCAGGCTCTTTCATACTGCCGTCATAGTTATCCACCATATCCACCGTGTCGGAATCAATGTCTCTGAAAAGCTCTGCGCAAATGCCATCCAGCTTCGCCTCGGTGTAACGGGAGGCAGCAAATGCCATATCCCGGGAATACACCTTGCCAAAGTTGCCCTTGGAATCCACAAAGGGGTGCAGCAGTGTTTCATTGCCCTTTGCAAGGCGCACCATGGTCTCATAAATCGCCATATCGCCATGGGGATTTAGCTTCATGGTTTGACCCACAATGTTGGCAGATTTGGTGCGGCTGCCGCTTAAAAGGCCCATTTTGTACATGGTATACAGCAGCTTGCGGTGAGAGGGCTTAAAGCCGTCAATCTCAGGAATCGCACGGGATACAATCACCGACATGGCATAAGGCATATAGTTGATTTCCAAGGTTTCAGAAATCGCCTGTTCTGTGGTAGAGCCTACCAAGCCCACCACGCCGTCGGTATTGATTTTTTTCTTATTCTGTTCCGGTTCTTTCTTCTTTCGTGCCATGGTGCACTCCTTCTATTAAGAAATATCCGCCAGCTCTAGGTATTTAGAGCCGTTTTCTGCAATAAAGTTTTTCCGTTCATTTAGCGCGTCGCCTAACAGCATGTCAAAATAATGGCTGGTGCGCTCGGCATCCTCAGGCATAACCTTAATCAGCCGACGGGTTTCGGGATTCATGGTGGTCATCCACATCATCTCAGGGTCGTTTTCACCAAGACCTTTCGAGCGCTGCAGCGTCACCTTTTTGCCCTCCAGCTCCTTCAGGATTTTTGCCTTCTCTGCTTCGTTATAGGCAAAGTAAGTCTTATCCTTGCAGGTGATTTCAAAGAGAGGGGATTCTGCGATATACACATAGCCGTCTCGAATCAGCGTCGGGCATAGCCGATACAGCATGGTTAATATCAGTGTGCGAATTTGGAATCCGTCCACGTCCGCATCGGTACAGATAACCACCTTGTTCCAGCGTAGGTTATCGATATCAAAGCTGGACAGTTCCTTGGCTTTCTTGCCCTGCACCTCTACGCCACAGCCCAAAACCTTCATCAGGTCCGTAATAATGGGGCTGGCAAAAATCTTATTGTAGTCTGCCTTTAAGCAGTTGAGAATTTTACCGCGAACAGGCATAATGCCCTGAAATTCTGCGTCACGGGAAAGCTTGACGCTGCCCAATGCAGAATCGCCCTCCACGATATACAGCTCACGAACAGCGGTATCCCGACTGCGGCAGTCCACAAACTTCTGCACACGGTTGGCGATATCCACCTTGACGCTCAAGCTCTTTTTAATGCTGCTTCTGGTTTTTTCCGCAGATTCACGGGCACGCTTGTTAATCAGCACCTGCTCCGCAGCCCGGTCTGCCTCCTGCTTGTTCTCAATGAACCAAACCTGCAGCTGCTCCTTAAAGAAAGCCGTCATAGCCTCTTGGGTGAACTTGGAGTTGACGCTCTTTTTGGTCTGGTTTTCAAAGCAGCCAATGGTGGAGAAACAGTTGGTTACCAGCACTAGGCTATCTTGAATATCTTGGAACAAAATCTTATTTTCATTTTTGGTGTACTTATTGTTGTCACGCAGGTATTTGTCAAACGCCGCAGTAAAGCCCAGGCGCACTGCTCGGTCAGGGCTGCCGCCATATTCCAGCCAAGAGGAATTGTGATAATACTCAACATGGCT
>JAZSAK010000042.1:0-18742 GCA_045601865.1 Faecousia sp.
CCTCTTGAATGCCATTCAAGCGCTCTCCCAGCTGAGCTATACCCCCATATGCTATTACTGCGTTGACAGCTTTCGTATTATAGCAACAACCTATGGATTTGTCAAGGGGCATTTTCACGTTTGATGATATATTATGGTGCTAAGCGAAAATTGCGCTGGGAATATGGCGGACGCTATGTTTGCTGCAAAAGCCAGAGTAATCTGGCATCTGTAAAAGCAGGGTGTGTGTATGCAGCATCCAAGATGGCCTCCACATTGTCTGCGTTGTTCTCGATTTCTTTGGAATACAGTTGTGCGGTGGCGATTGGGTCACCGCCTAGTGTTTTTACCAGCACGCAGGATGCAATGATCATTTTGACACGGCAGATCAGGTCGTAGTCACTAACCGCTTGCAGCCAATAACGCTCGACGCCGTACCTTGCAATGGCGCGAAGAGGCGATGACCAAGAAACAGGTGCAGGGTTTGCTAAACGAATACGCCATTCATCAGTCAAAATTTCCAAGCCTGCAAAGAATAAGGGCAGCGCTGAGGTGTCAGCAGGTTTTGCAAAATGCTGTGCCTGCGCAAGAGCGGCTTTAGGGACAAAATCATCAACGTCTAATTCGTCTAACAGAGCTTGCGCGTGATGCGCATACATTAAAAGCAGCGTCAATGCCTGACTATGAGAATACTGGGGATCATCCAAGATGGCAAAGGCTGTCTTGCGAGTGCGTAGCAGAATGGTCATAGCTTGGGTATCATACTCCGGCTTACAACCGCCAGAGCATTCCGTAATAATAGGTGCGGCTGGTGGAGCGGTAAGGAGCAAACGCGCCGCCTCCGGACAAGAAAGCTCCAGCCCCATCTCGATAAAATCGCCGTAGTCATGGGTCAAACGGGGGAATTCACGGCAGACCTTGCATAGGAATTCCTCCCCCAACTCGGATTGAATTTGGCATAAGCCGTCATGGCGCCACATAGGACAGCGGCCATTGGCATTGGTCATAACTGTTTCGCCGTCCATATCCGTCAACACCTGACGCAATCGGTCACCCAATGCGCCGGGGAGACTGCGGTATTTGGCGGCAGAAGTACTGTCAACTTGTACATCCCATTCCTTACAGCAGCTATCCGGACAGTCCTGTGCAATGCAATGAAACTGTGTTAGTAATGAACTTTTAATTATTTTCATACATACTCCAAAAAATAAGCGCATACGAAAACGTATGCGCTTGCTGATTATTCTGCTCCGGTTTCCGGACGAATTGTGGCCATGATTTGTGCGGCATCCTTCAAAGAAGCCTTGCTGCCTTCAATTGTGCCTTGTAGCAGGGCTAGCTGTTCCTTTACGGAATCTGCCATTGTGCTCAGCTGTACCGCAGCGCCGTCCACCAAGGAAGTGGCATCTGCTAAGGTGGCAGTTGCTTGGCGGTAAATCTGCTCAGCTCGCTCTCGTGCGTTGCGTTCAGTGCGCTCAGCTCGCCGATAGGCCTCTAACTCTGCCTCGGTGCAGTTTTGTGCGCTGTGCTCGCAGGCGGAGGCAGTAGCAGAAGATGTATTTGCCTGTGCGCGGTCTAGCTGTTGACGCAGGAATTCCACCTCGGAAGTAAGCTGGTTGACTTGGGCGGTATGCTTGGCGTTTAGATATTCAATATAGTGCACCACATCTTCGCGGTTAAAACCGCCAAGAGCGCTACGAAAACGATGGGTCTCAGCCATAGAAGGCTCCTCCTTTTGTCGAATATAAGCAGTCTGCACAAATTCCGCTTAAACTTGCCTACATTCTAACACAAAGGCAGCGAAAAAACAACTATTTTTCACAATTTAGGACAAAAGAATATGGAGGAGGGATATTTTCTTAGATATTTAGACGATTATCCACACGGAAAGGGGAAAATTTGGCTGTTTTGCACAGAAGTACAAATGTCCATCTGCCATTTTACCCAATTTTACAATATGACAAAATTAAGCGTTGAAATCCTGTCCCATTTCGTGTATAATTACCTTATTGTGGTGCGAGAGCACCGGATAGTTAGAGGGGAGGCCTCCTCCCGAAAGGAGAATGATTTACCATGTACACCGCCAACGCAATTCGTAACATTTGTCTGCTGGGTCACAGTGGCAGCGGCAAGACAGCACTGGCTGAAAGTTTGCTTTACATGACCGGTGCAATCGACCGTATGGGCAAAAATGCCGACGGCAATACTGTTTGTGATTTTGACCCCGAGGAAATCCGCCGCAATATTTCTATTTCCACTGCGGTTGTTCCTCTGGAGTATAATAACGCAAAAATCAATTTGTTGGATACCCCCGGTGCATTCGATTTTTCCGGTGCAGTTGTGGAAGCATTGCGCGCAGCAGATGCGGCAATTTTGGTTTGCTCCGCCAAGGACGGTATTACGGTTGGCTTTGAAAAGGCTTGGAAATATTGCCAGGAACGCAATATGCCTCGTTTCATCTACATCTCCAAGGTAGATGAGGATAACTCTGATTATAATGCTACTTTTAACGCCCTGCGTGAAAAATATGGCAATAAGATTGCTCCTGTGGTTGTTCCTATTTGGGATGCAAGCAAGAAGGTTACCGGCATTATCGATGTTCTGAATAAGCGCGCATATGAAATGCAGAACCTAAAGCGTGTGGAGATTGAAGTTCCAGAGGACAAGCTGTCTGTTATTGAGGAATTTAATGACGCATTGAAAGAATCTGTTGCAGAGACCAGCGAGGAATTTATGGATAAATTCTTCGGCGGTGAGGATTTTACATATGCAGAAATGATTAAGGGCATGCACAAAGGCGTGATTGATCAAACCTTGTATCCGGTTTTGTGTGGTTCCGGTATGAACTGCCTGGGCAGTTTGATGCTTATGGACCATATCATTGATCTGCTACCAAATCCCGTGGAGGGCAACTATCACAAGGCTACTTTGCCAGATGGCACAACGGAGGAATTTGTGGTATCGCCCGGTGGCGTTCCCTCTGCTTTCGTTTGGAAAACCGTTTCCGACCAGTATGGTAAGTATTCCTTTGTGAAGGTGCTGTCCGGCACTATCAACGCAGACACCACTTTGGTCAACGCCCGTACCGGTGAGACGGAAAAGCTGGGTCGTATGTATTCCATGTGCGGCAAGAAAAACACCGAAATCAAAGAGCTGACCTGCGGCGATATTGGCGCGATTGGCAAGATGGATAAGGTAAAAACCGGTGATACCCTGTGTGATCCCCGTAAGGTGGTTTCTCTGAAGGGTATTCCTTACGCAGCGCCTTGTTACAGCGTTGCCATCGCACCCAAGGTGAAAGGTCAGGAAGAAAAGGTTGGAACCGGCTTGAACCGCCTGAATGAAGAAGATCCCTCCTTTACCTTGGTCAACAATGCCGAGACGCATCAGCTGGTGCTGTCCGGTGCAGGCGACCAACAGCTGGATGTTTTGGTAGCAAAGCTAAAGTCTCGCTTTGGCGTGGATGCGGTGCTGCAGCCTGCGAAGGTTGCTTACCGTGAAAAGATTAAGAAAAAGGTAGAAGCCCACGGTCGCCATAAGAAGCAGACCGGCGGCAGCGGTCAGTTCGGCGATGTCTGGATTCGCTTTGAGCCCCAAGAGGAGCAGGATGAGCTGATTTTCGATGTAGAAGTCGTTGGTGGCGCTGTGCCCAAGAACTTCAACCCCGCTGTTGAAAAGGGCGTTCAGGAAGCCATTTTGAAAGGACCTCTGGCAGGCTATCCTATGGTTAATCTGAAGGCGGTTCTGTATGACGGTTCTTATCACCCGGTTGACTCTAACGAAATGGCGTTTAAGCTGGCAGCCATCTTGGCGTTCAAGGAGGCTATGCCCAATGCAATGCCCACGCTGTTGGAGCCTGTAGGCGCATTGACAGTCAGTGTTCCTGAGGACTATGTGGGCGATGTTATGGGTGATTTAAGCAAGCGCCGCGGTCGTGTTATGGGCATGAATCCTGATGAGGACGGCAATACTGTCATCGAGGCAGAAGTTCCCATGGCAGAGATGGCAACCTACGCCATTGACCTGCGGGCTATGACCCAGGCAAGAGGCGCGTTTACCTTGGAATTTGTTCGCTATGAAGAAGTGCCTAAGGCAAATCAGCAAAAGATTATCGACGACGCCAAGAACGAGGATTGAGTATAAAACAAAGCGACGGTGCTAAGCACCGTCGCTTTTGGCTTTGCTATGTAGCTTACTTAATGATTTCGCCCATAGTGTTGGGAGCGATGGCACCGGCATTGCTCTCATCGGTATCGATGTGCATTGCCAATGCGTACTTGTCGCTGACACGAACGACCACATCACCAAAAATCAGTGCGCGGCCATCAGAGGGAACCTTCACAGAAACAACCTGCTTATCGCTAAGACCCATGCGAGCAGCGTCTGCGGTGGTCATGTGGATGTGGCGCTTTGCCACAATAACACCCTCAGAAAGCTCCACCTCGCCGCAGGGACCGACCATTTTACAAGCACCGGAACCGGCAATATCACCGGATTCGCGGATAGGAGCAACAACACCAATGCTGCGGGCATCGGTCAGGGACAGCTCCACCTGCGTTTCAGGACGGACAGGCCCTAAAATAGAAACGCCGGACAGAGTCTTCTTGGTGCCGACGATATCCACACGCTCTGCGCAAGCGTACTGACCGGGCTGAGACAAATCCTTCTTCTTGGTCAATTCGTAGCCCTTGCCGAATAAGGTCTCCAGAACTTCTTGCGTAACATGGACGTGACGTGCAGAGGTTTCTACCAAAACTTCCATAGACATAATATATAGCACTCCTTCATTCTTGGCGGCGAACCGCCATATTTTTACACTTATATAGTAACGCAAAATATTGCCGATTGCAAGCAAACAGTAAAAAAATCCTCTTTTTTATGGAAAACGCCTGAAAATATTTGCATTAGCTAAAAAATATGGTATGATGTGTGAGAAAATTTACGCAAAGGGGATAGTTGCAATATGCTTCCGCAGGCTTTTTTGGAGAGAATGGAAAAACAGCTTGGGCAGGAATATCCTGCATTTTTAGCAAGCCTGGAGCGTCCCCGTGCGGTGGCGTTGCGTATGAATCCTCTGAAGGCGAGCGTGCCCACGTTACCCTTTGTGGGGGAACGTGTGCCATGGGAGCCTATGGGCTATTACTATGACGGAAAATCCCGTCCGGGCTTGCACCCTTTTCATGAGGCAGGCGTATACTACTTACAGGAAGCAAGTGCTATGGCACCGGTGCAGCTTCTTGATCCACAGCCAAAGGAGAAAATTTGCGATTTGTGTGCTGCACCTGGTGGAAAAAGCACGCAAATTGCCGGACGGATGATGGGACAGGGATTTTTGCTTTGCAATGAATACAGTCCCAAACGGGCAAAAATACTCTCCCGCAATATTGAGCGCATGGGCGTTGCCAATGCATTGGTTACCAATGAAACGCCCCAGCGCCTGGCACAACGGTATCCGGATTTCTTTGACAAAGTATTGGTGGATGCGCCTTGCTCAGGTGAGGGAATGTTCCGCAAAGAGGAGGCTGCCGTTACCGATTGGAGTCAGGAGACTGTGCAGATGTGTGCCAACCGCCAGCAGGATATCCTAGAACAGGCGGCGAAATTGGTACGGCCGGGTGGACGTTTGGTGTATTCCACTTGCACCTTTGCACCGGAGGAAAACGAACAAACGGTTGCCGAATTTTTGCAAAATCATCCAACTTTTTCTTTGGAGTCGGTGGCTGCACCTTGGTTTACAGAGGTGGAACCGGGGATTTATCGGATGTGGCCGCATAAACTGTTGGGCGAGGGACATTTTGCAGCTGTTTTAAAGAGGAGCGATGCCGAATCGGCTTCGCATAGCCCTTGCAAAGGAGAAAAACTGCCTGCGCAATGGACGGACTTTTCCAAAGCAATGGGGATAACACTGCCGGAGGGAAAAGCGGTGCAATTTGGAAACAGTTTGTGCTGGGTAAGCGCGGAAATGCCGGACATTAGCAAGCTAAAGGTACTTCGAGCAGGCCTTGAATTGGGTGAAATGCGCAAGGACCGATTTGAGCCTGCCCATGCACTGGCGTTGTGGTTGGATTCCTGCTTGAATTGTCAGGATTTGCATCCGGATAGCAAGGAAATCATAGACTATCTTCACGGTAACGTAATACCAAGTGAGAAAAAGGGGTGGTGCCTGGTAACCGTGGGCGGCTATCCCATTGGCTGGGGTAAGGGGGATGGTAGAATTTTAAAAAATCACTATCCTAAGGGTCTGCGCAGGTAATTTGTACTTTACATAATTACCAATCTATGATACAATTATTATGCTGTAATGAACAGTTTGCATGAAAATATTGCAAGGAGAGGATCTTCCTTGGCCAGATATGAAATTAAAGGCGGCACTCCGCTTAGCGGAACCGTTACCATCAGCGGCGCAAAAAATGCTGCGGTTGCTATTTTACCGGCGGCTTTGCTGGTAAACGGCAAGTGTCGGATTGAGAATGTGCCGGATATTTCTGATGTGCGCATCCTGCTGTCCATTTTGGAGGGCATGGGTGTTCAGGTTGAGTACCCCGAAACCAACACAGTTGTCATTGACAGTTCTGTGGTTACCAACGCCGTGCCGGATGAGAATTTGGTGCGCAAGCTTCGCGCCAGCTATTATTTGATGGGTGCGCTGTTGGGGCGTTTTGGCAGTGCCCATGTTGCGCTACCCGGCGGTTGTAATTTTGCCTCTCGCCCCATTGACCAGCACATCAAGGGCTTTGCAGGCTTGGGCGCGGATGTGTTTGAAACAGATGATTATGTTTCGCTGAAGCCCGGTGCCAATGGCTTGCAGGGCAACCGTATCAGCCTGGATATTGTCAGCGTTGGCGCAACCGTGAACATTATGATTGCTGCTGTGCTGCTGCCGGGTCAAACGGTGATTGAAAATGCGGCAAAAGAACCGCATATTGTTGACCTTGCCAACTTCCTAAACACTATGGGTGCAAGAATTTCCGGTGCCGGTACAGACACGATAAAGATTCGCGGTGTAGAGGCACTTAACGGCGGCACGTATGCTATTATTCCGGACCAAATTGAGGCAGGTACATATCTGGCAGCGGCTGTGGCAACCGGCGGCAATGTCTTGGTCAAAAATGTAATTCCAAAGCATATGGAGTGTATTACCTCTAAGCTGGCAGAAATGGGTGCGGAGGTTATTAATTATGATGATGCCATTCGCATTAAGCGACTGGGCAACTTGCGTCATACTACGGTAAAAACCCATCCGTATCCCGGTTTCCCCACAGATATGCAAGCGCAGGTCTGTGTCTGTATGGCGCTGGCTTCCGGCGTCAGCCGGTTAACAGAGAGCGTGTATGAAACGCGTTTCTTTGGCTATTGCTCTGAACTGGAGAGTATGGGCGCTGATATTCAAATCAACGGAAAGACGGCCATTGTTACCGGAACAGATAAGCTCTATGGTGCAACGGTCAGTGCCAATGATTTGCGTGCCGGTGCGGCATTGGTAATTGCCGGACTTGCAGCAGAGGGAACTACCTGGGTGAAAAACATTCATTATGTGGAGCGAGGCTATGAACGCTTGATTGAAAAACTGACGGCGTTAGGCGCGCAAATCCGCAGAGTTGAAGATTAAACGAAAGGGTGCGCTGAGCGCACCCTTTTTATTTGACTTTGTAGAGTCTGTGTGGTATAACCAAAAAAATGACAACAGGGGGTAAGCATATGCACCGCATAGAACAACAAATTGAAAATGTTGTGGATGCTATATTGGATGATTACCGGCACGACAGAGACATTGACAAGCTGGATGTCTTTCAACAGCCGGATAAGGACACGATTATTGAAGTGATTCAAAAACTGTACCGAATTGTATATCCTTGCTATTCTCGGGATAAAAATTATCAGGGGTACAATGCTAAGCACAATCTTTCCATGCTCATTGAGGATGTGATGTTTCACCTAAGCCGCCAGATTGCGCTGGTGCTGGGAGATGAACAGCAGGGCAAGCAGACCTGCCTGGCATTTTTGCAGACCATTCCGCAGATGCGCGCAGTTGTCCAAACGGATTTACAGGCCTCCTATGACGGTGACCCTGCCGCGACCAGCAAGGATGAGATTATTTTCTCCTATCCGGGGCTGTTTGCCATTACCGTATACCGGCTTGCCCATGAGCTTTACAAGCTGGATGTGCCAATGATTCCCCGTATTATGACAGAGCATGCCCACAGCGTTACCGGCATTGATATCCATCCTGGCGCAACAATTGGCAAATTCTTTTTTATTGACCATGGTACGGGCGTCGTAATTGGTGAGACTACGGTGATTGGGGAAAATGTGAAAATCTATCAAGGCGTGACCTTGGGTGGCTTATCCACACGGGGCGGACAAAGCCTGCGAGGGAAAAAACGGCATCCAACCATTGAAGACAATGTGACCATTTATGCCAATGCCTCCATATTGGGCGGAGATACGGTCATTGGACAGGGTTGCGTGATTGGGTCAAGTACATTTTTGACAGAATCAGTCCCACCTTGCACAACGGTTACCACCAAGAACCAAGAATTGCAATTTAGACCGCGTGGCAACTGCTGCGGCGAGTGCAACGATAAAGAATAAAAAAGTGGCTGCTTAGCAGCCACTTTTCTTTTAATCTTCAAAAGTGAGAACGTCTTTGTAACGCTCCTTGAAAATGCCGTAAACAGAGTTCAAGACACACTCATCGTTAACAGAGAGGTAATTCTCATTTTCCTCATCCACCGGCTCAACCTCTAAAATCACAATCTCTGTGGAGGGCTCCTCGGTGGGCATCAGAATCAGATATTCCTTGCCTTCATAGTCAATGCAGTCTAAGTATTCAAACTCTACATCCTCGCCATTTTCGTCGGTGAGCAGAATGATGTTGGTTTCTTCCTCTTCCTGCAAAATCTTTTCGTCTGCCATGGTGAAACGCTCCTTATCTTTGGATACGGCCGGAACCGTCACCGCCAGCCAGCTTTTCTACCTCAGCAACGGTAACCATGTTGTAGTCGCCTTCAATGGAGTGCTTCAATGCAGATGCGGCAACGGCAAACTCAACTGCATCCTGTGTGGACTTTCCGGTAAGCAGGCTGTAAATCAAGCCGCCGCCGAAGCTGTCACCACCGCCAACACGGTCGATAATGTGCAAATCGTACTTCTTGGAGAAGCAGTATTCGTTGGAAGCAACGTCATACAGCATGGCGCTCCAGCCGTTGTCAAAAGCAGAGTGGCTTTCCCGCAAAGTGATGGCTACCTTTTCAAAGCCAAACTTATCTGCCAGCTGCTTGGCAACAGACTTGTAACCCTCATGGTTCAGGCTGCCGCCATAAATATCGGTAGCCTCTGCTTCAATGCCGAATACATCCTTGGCATCTTCTTCGTTGGAGATGCAAACATCTACGTACTGGCAAAGGTCGGTCATGGCTTCCCGTGCTTCTGCGCGGGTCCACAGCTTACCGCGGTAGTTCAGGTCGCAAGAAATCTTGATGCCACGGGCTTTAGCAGCCTTACAAGCATCACGGCAGATTTCAACCACATTTGCGCCCAATGCCGGAGTAATGCCGGTGAAATGGAACCAATCAGCGCCATCAAAAATCTTGTCCCAGTCGAAATCTTCACGGCTTGCCTGCTGGATTGCGGAATGGGCACGGTCATAAATGCAAACGCTGCCCCGCTGGGAGGCACCCTTCTCGTTGAAGTAGATACCTACGCGCTCACCGCCCCGCGTGATCAGTGTGGTGTCCACACCGTAGCGACGCAGGCTATTAACAGCTGCCTGACCAATGGCGTGAGTGGGCAGCTTGGTAACATAAGCAGCATCCATGCCGTAGTTGGCAAGAGAGACTGCTACGTTAGCTTCACCACCGCCAAAAGTAAATTCCACATGGTCACATTGGACAAAACGCTCATAATTATAGGGCTGCAGCCGCAGCATCAATTCACCAAAAGTAATAATTCTAGCCATAATCATTCTCCTTTATCTATTAACCGAAAGCTGCCTGACGGGCTTCGGCACAAAGTGCAGTAATCTTTTCAAAATTGCCGGCGGCAATTTCAGCCTTGGGGCAGACCCAGCTTCCACCAACAGCATGGATGAAGGGTGCATCTATGTACTCGCGCAGGTTGCCTGCATTAACACCACCGGTGGGCATAAACTTTACACCGGCGAAAGGTGCGGACAGATTCTTCATAGCGTTCAAACCGCCGTAAACATTGGCGGGGAAGAATTTCACAACTTTAAGACCCATTTTTAATGCAGCGGTGATTTCTGTGGGGGTAACGCAGCCGGGGGTAACAGCAATGCCATTTTCAATACACCAGCCAACGACCTCAGCATCAAAACCGGGGGAGACGATGAACTTTGCGCCCATTTCCACAGCCAGCTTGCACTGATCCAAATTCAAAATTGTGCCTGCACCAACCAGCATATCGGGGCAGTTTTCGGCAACAGCCTTAATGCTGTCAGCGGCAGCTGCGGTGCGGAATGTGATTTCCATCACATCGATACCGCCGGCAACCATTGCGTTGGCAGTGGGGACAGCGTCTTTGGCATCGTCCAGTACCACAACAGGGACGACACCGGCATTTGCCAGTCTTGCTAAAACATCCATAGTTAAATCTCCTCCTGAGCTGTAATCAGCTTGTATATATCATAGTGGCGGCGCAGGGGCGCATACCAATACAATTATAATGAAGTGCCGTAGGAATGTCAACGATAAAATTAAATAACCGGAACGAAGGAAAACTTCATTCCGGTTACAAAGGATTAGCCATGGGCGACATTGGCACCTTTGAGCTGCAATTGTAATTTATCCGCAATTAGGGCGATAAACTCCGAATTTGTGGGCTTTCCTTTGGTATTGGAAACGGTATACCCAAAGAAACGCTGGAGCGTATCTAAATCCCCTCTGTCCCATGCTACCTCAATGGCATGGCGGATGGCACGCTCCACGCGACTGGGAGTGGTTTGGAAGGTCTTTGCGACTTGTGGGTACAAGACCTTGGTGATAGCATTGATAACATCCATGTCATTAACGGCAATGATGATTGCCTCACGCAGATACTGATAGCCTTTGATGTGGGCAGGTACACCAATCTCATGAATGATGTTTGTTACCATAGATTCAATGCCGGCCTTGTCGTTGTGATTGGGTGTGGAAAGACGCAGGTTCTCCCCGCCGCGAATTTCCTCCAGTCGTTCTACAAGGACAGTTGTATCACATGGCTTTAACATTAAATACCGCACACCCAAATTCGCAGTTGTGGAAGCCACAAAGTTGGTGATGAAGCCGGATGTAGCCAAAATCGCCGGACGCCTATCCATGCCGGCAATCGCTTTGAGCACACTGATGCCATCTTGCTTGCTTAGCATTAAATCCAATACCAGCACATCGGGCTTTAGCTGCAGAATTTGACGAATAGCCAGCTCCCCATCACCGGCTGTTCCCACTACCTGAAAGCCATCGGCATGCTGTAATGCTCCGGAAAGGGAAGCACAAAAATCCTCGGCGCTGTCTGCAATAAATACGGTTGTTCGTTTGTCCATTATTTCCTCTCCTGTCGTATTGAAGTAAATTCCCCGAAAAATCGCTGCATATCGTTTGCAGCGGTGCGACAAATATAATTTAGCATGGAAAACGCCCTTTTGCAAGGAAAATCCTAAACAATCGCTCGCCAATAATGGACAAAAAACGACAATTTATCTGAAAATACTGAACAATTTTAGCAAAAAATGACGAAACGTGAAAGACAGCGTGTGGAAGAAGGAGATTATAATATAGCGGTTGACTGGGTGAATGCGGTGTTGTAAAATGAGAATGTTATAGGAAATGAAATAAGCGATCGTATCGTTGGACTTGGCATAGCCATGATGGAGGAGTTTTATGGACAAGCAAATAACGGCATTAATGGAATTCTTGGATAGCGCACATAGCGCATATCATGCAACTGCGTATCTTGCAAGGGAGCTGGAGCAGGCTGGCTATGTGCAACTGCAGGAGGGGGAGAATTGGGCGCTTTCCCACGGTGGAAAATATTATTTGACACGTGGGGGAACGGCGCTATTGGCATTTCGCATTCCAAAGGTAGACCCCAAGGGCTTTTTAATGAGCGCAAGCCATTCGGACCGCCCGACCTTCAAGGTCAAAGAAAATGGAGTGCTTTTCGGCACATATATGCGGCTCGCCACAGAGAAATATGGTGGAATGCTGATTGCACCATGGCTGGACAGACCGCTTTCCATAGCTGGCAGAGTGCTGGTGGAGACGGAAAATGGAGTAGAAAGCCGACTGGTAGATATTGACCGAGATTTGTTGCTGATCCCCAATGTGGCAATTCACATGAATCGCAGTGCCAATGATGGGTACAAGTGGAATCCTGCCATAGACACACTTCCGCTATTGGGCGGTAAAAATGCGAAGGGCAAGCTGGAGAAACTGCTGCAAAAGAAGGCTGGCGGTAAAATTCTTGGGCATGATTTATATTTATATATCCGTCAGAAAGCCACAGTTTGGGGCATGGATAAGGAGTTTATTTCTTCGGCTGCGCTGGATGACTTGGAATGCGCTTGGTGCTGCACCCAGGGCTTTTTGAAGGCCGATGAAAATGAGAGCATTCCGGTACTGTGTGTATTTGACAGCGAGGAGGTAGGCTCATCCTCTGCGCAGGGTGCTGCGTCTAAGCTGCTTGAGGGCACAATCAGCCGGATTTGCAAGGCGCTGGGATTGGATGAGAGCGTTATGCTGTCCAATTCTTTTATGGTCAGCGCCGATAATGCCCACGGCATTCACCCCAATCATCCCGAATTGGCAGATGCGACAAATGCGCCTGTTCTCGGTGGCGGTGTCGTGCTGAAATTCAATGCCAATCAACGCTATACAACAGATGGCGTGTCTGCCGCAGTTTTTCGCAAGGTATGCGCGATGGCAAATGTGCCGGTGCAATCTTACTATAACCGCGCAGATATGCCTGGTGGTTCTACATTGGGAAATATTTCGTTGTCTCATGTTTCGGTTCCAACGGCGGATATTGGCCTGCCGCAGCTGGCGATGCATTCTTGCTATGAAACGGCTGGTGTGCAGGATGTGGATTACCTTGTGGCGGCGATGAAAATGTATTATGGCATTTCCCTGCATGTTTGTGACGGCTTGGTGAATCTGAAGTAAATAGGCAAAATTACCAAAACCAGTATCCAAAAACTGTGCAAAAGCACAATTGCGGTGACTTTACAAATATGGTAATATATGTGTATCTGGGTGGATTGTGTCTACTCCACAAAATAGTCACAATACCATCAATAAGGAGGATATAAACAACCGTTAGACTCACGGTGCGGCAGTGTGGAGACCTGTCGTAATGCTTCCGCGACTTTGCTGCGCGGAATGTGAGAGCGCACGCGAAAGACTCGGTGCGTTTAGAGTCGGAAAGTATGGCAAGCTTAACCCTAAAAAACATTAAGAAAGTCTACCCCTACAGTGGCGACGATGCCAAGAAAGCAAAGAAGAAAAAGAAAAACGAGGAAACCAAGGAAAACAAGCCCAATCTGCAAATTACAGAAGAGGGCGTTGTTGCGGTTCAGGAATTCAACCTGGATATTGCGGATAAGGAATTCATCGTTTTGGTTGGACCTTCCGGCTGTGGTAAGTCTACCACACTGCGTATGATTGCAGGCTTGGAAGAGATTTCCGGCGGCGAGCTGTACATTGGCGACCGCTTGGTCAACAATGTGGCACCTAAGGATCGCGATATCGCCATGGTTTTCCAAAACTATGCGCTGTATCCGCATATGACTGTATATGATAACATGGCATTTGCATTGAAGCTGCGCCATGCACCTAAGGCTGAGATTGACGAAAAGGTTAAGCGGGCAGCCGAGATTTTGGATATTACCCAGTACTTAGGCCGTAAGCCCAAGGCGTTGTCCGGCGGTCAGCGTCAGCGTGTTGCAATCGGTCGTGCCATCGTGCGTGATCCTAAGGTTATGCTGATGGACGAGCCTCTGTCCAACCTGGACGCTAAGCTGCGTAACCAAATGCGTGCAGAGATTATCAAGCTGCGTGAGCGTATTGATACCACATTTATTTATGTTACACACGACCAAACTGAGGCTATGACGCTGGGTGACCGTATTGTCATTATGAAGGACGGCTTCATTCAGCAGATCGGCACACCTCAGGAAGTTTTCAACCATCCGTACAACCTGTTTGTTGCCGGATTTATCGGAGCACCTCAGATGAACTTCTTTGATGCCAAGCTGGTAAAGAAGGACGGAAAATATGCTGTTGAGTTGGATTGTCTGACTGTGGAATTGTCTGAGGAAAAGCAAGAGCGCCTGGCTGCCAATAATGTTGCTGAGCAGGAGATCACACTTGGTGTCCGTCCTGAGCATATTTCCTTGGCAAAGAACGGCATTGAGGCCAAGGTTGATGTGGGCGAGATGATGGGTTCCTCCGTCCACCTGCACGTAACTGCAATGGGTCGTGATGTGGTTCTGGTAGTTTCCACCATGAACTTGACCGGTGCTGAGATTTCTGCACTGTCCACCGGTGCAACTGTGAAATTTGACTTCAATGGCAATATCTGCCATGTCTTCAACAAAGAGACCGGCATCAATTTGGAAGCTTAATTCTATCTTTAGCAGACCTGCCATTTGGCAGGTCTGTTTTTTTGAGAAGAGAGATGAGCCGTATAAAGTAACGGATTTATCTTGACAAATGGACTAAAAAGTATTAATCTTTTTACAGAGCAGAAGTGGAGCGGCTTGCTATTTTCCAAGCCCTTGCATTACTGCTTTTTGTGAATCTATGGAGCGGCTTTGTGCCGGACAGACCCAAGACTAAGCATAAGGTACTGCATTGAAAAGGGGTGGTTGCTATGCGTGAAAGTGGCGTGCTGATGCATATTACTTCTTTGCCCAGCGATTATGGTATCGGAACGATGGGACAACAGGCCTATGATTTTGTAGATTTCTTGAAAAACGCCGGGCAACGCTATTGGCAGATTTTACCCTTAACGCCAACGGGGTACGGGGACTCTCCCTATCAATCCTGTTCCACCTATGCAGGCAATGCCTATTTAATTGATTTCACCCTTTTGATTGAGGAAAAGCTCCTTTTAGAATCGGAGGTAAAATCCGTTTCTTGGGGCGACCGAGCAGATAAGGTGAATTTTGGTCTGCTTTATGAAAACCGGTGGAATGTGTTGCGGTTGGCGTACCGGCGTTTTACCGAATGGCAGAGCTTGGATGCTTTTTGCAGGGAAAACGGCAGTTGGCTGCCGGATTTTGCCCTTTACATGGCATTAAAGGAAAGACATGACGGCGCGCCGTGGTACACATGGGAAGATGGTCTAAAACACCGCGACCCTAATGTGCTTTGGAGTGCGCGCAGAGAACTAAAAGAAGAAATCCAATTCCACTGCTTTGTGCAGTATTTATTTTTTAAGCAATGGAATGCACTGCATAGCTATGCGAGGGAAAACCATGTGCAGATTATTGGCGATGTGCCAATTTATGTGCCATATGATTCCAGCGATGTTTGGAGCAATCCGGAGCTTTTTCAGCTGGATGCCAATTTAACGCCCACGGCAGTTGCCGGTTGCCCGCCCGATGCATTTTCAGCAGACGGTCAGTTATGGGGTAACCCTCTGTACTGTTGGGATGTTATGAAGAAGAACGATTACAGCTGGTGGATTCGCCGTTTGGCAGCTGCCGAAAAGTTGTATGATGTGATTCGTATAGACCATTTCCGCGGCTTGGAAAGCTATTGGTCGGTACCCTACGGGGATACGACCGCACGCAACGGAAAATGGGTAGAAGGTCCGGGTATGCATTTTATCAATGCCGTAAAACGCCAGCTGCCCCATGTGCGCATGATTGCGGAGGATTTGGGCTATCTAACCCAAGCGGTGTTGGATATGCGCGATGCCAGTGGTTTTCCCGGGATGAAGGTGCTGGGGTTTGCTTTCGATAGTGCAGAGCCGTCAGATTATCTTCCCCATATGTACCCAAAGAACAGCGTTTGCTATACCGGAACCCATGATAATATGACAATGCGGCAGTGGTTTTCGATGGCAGAACAATCGGCTGCAGCATATGCTAAGGAATATATGTGCCTGACAGAGCAGGAAGGTCTTACTTGGGGCGTGATTCGCACCGCTATGAGCAGCGTAAGCGATTTGTGTATTTTGTTAGCACAGGATTTGTTAGATTTAGGTGCAGAGGCCAGAATGAATTTTCCCGGCACACAGTCTGATTCTAATTGGACATGGCGGGCAGGGAAACAGGCATTTCATCCGGAACTTGCGCAACGGCTATATAGATTGACCCAATTGTATGGCCGACTGTGTGATTAAATTTCCCATATAAGAAGAATGGAGCGCTTTTTTATGAGTTATGATTGTGTAAATATTGTCAAGTGGACGGAGGCACAGCTAAAGTACACTTATGACGTTTCCTTACAGGAGGCAACCGCCCAAGAATTACATGAAGCCTTGGGGCAGGCGGTGATGATGGCGATTTCCGACAAGTGGAATCACAGCAAGCACACCCGTATGCATCAGCGCAAGGCATATTATATTTCTGCGGAATATTTGGTTGGCAGATTGGTATATTCCAATTTGTATAACTTAGGGATATTAGATGAGATGAAGCAGCTCTTTGCCGAGCGAGGTGTAGACCTTGCCATCTTAGAGGATGTTGAGGATGCCGCGCTGGGCAATGGTGGACTGGGCAGACTGGCGGCTTGCTTTTTAGACAGTGCTGCTAGTACCAATATGCCGCTTTCCGGCTATGGTCTGCGTTACCGCTTTGGCTTGTTTAAGCAGAGCTTTGATAGTAATGGCAGCCAGGTAGAGGCAGCGGACGATTGGACCAAATACGGCGACCCATGGTCCTACCGTCGATATAACCATACCGTAGAAGTGAAATTCCCCGACCATACGGTTTTGGCTGTGCCTTATGATGTGCCTGTTATTGGCTATGGCACGGATAATATTAACACGCTGCGTCTGTGGCAGTGTGAAGCAGAGCAAGAGCTGGACTTCAATGCCTTTAATGACCAGGACTATTTGCGGGCACTGGCACAAAAGAACAAGGCTGAGGACATTACCCGCGTGCTGTATCCCAACGATTCCACTTGGGAAGGCAAACGCCTGCGCATTAAGCAGCAGTATGTGCTCTCCAGCGCGTCTTTGCAGGATATGCTGCGGGTGTATAAGACTTCCCATGGCAATGATTTGACCCATTTTGCGGATTATTATGCCGTACAGCTAAACGACACCCATCCGGCAATGTCAATTCCCGAGCTGATTCGCTTGCTGATGGTGGAGGGAATGGATTTTGGGCAAAGCTTTGCCATTGCCCAAAAGACCTTCTCCTATACCAACCATACGGTTATGGGTGAGGCACTGGAGAAGTGGCCGCTGGATTTGCTGGGCAGCGTGGTTCCGGAAATTGTGGATATTATCTGCCGCATTGACGAAAAACTGAAGCGTGAGCATCCCGGCTTGTTTATTATTCGGGATAATACCGCCCATATGGCAAACCTGAGCGTATATGTAGGCAGCTATGTCAACGGCGTGGCAGAAATCCACAGCCAGATTTTGAAGGATGACTGCTTTAAGCAGTGGTATGAAGCCTTCCCTGAGCGTTTTCAGAACAAGACAAACGGCATAACACCGCGCCGTTGGATGGGCTTGTGCAACCCCGAGCTGACCCAAATGATTAAGTACCGTATTGGCGGAGACTTTTTGAAGAATTTGGACCGCTTGGCTAAGCTGAAGCCTATGATTGACGATGACATGGTGCGTCAGTTCAATGCCATTAAGCGGCAGAAGAAGGAGCAGCTGTGCAAGATTATTGCTCAAAAGGAAGGCGTCCAGTTAAATCCTGACTTCATTTTTGATGTACAGGTCAAACGCTTGCATGAGTATAAGCGGCAACTGATGAATATTTTGTCGGTTGTGGATATTTACTTCCGCCTGAAAAATGGCGAGCTTCCCAATTTCCAACCAACGGCTTATATTTTCGGCGCCAAATCTGCACCGGGTTATGCCCGGGCAAAGGCGATTATTCGTTATATCAACCGCGTTGCAAACATGATTAACCATGACCCTGCCGTGGAAGATAAGCTGAAGGTAGTGTTCGTGCAAAACTATAACTGCTCTTATGCAGAGCATATCATCCCTGCGGCAGATATCTCTGAGCAAATTTCTCCTGCCGGCACAGAGGCATCCGGCACCGGCAACATGAAGCTGATGTTAAATGGTGCTGTTACGCTGGGTACCTTGGATGGCGCCAATGTGGAAATCGCTAAAGAAGCAGGCATGGAAAACGAGTATATCTTCGGCCATACCGTCGAGCAGATTAATGCTTGCCGGGATAGCTATTACAGCCGCGGAATTTATGATACGGACCATCATCTGCGCCGTGCGTTGGATACCTTGGTGGATGGCACAGTGCCCACAGATGACAACCAGAGAGAGCTGTATCATGCACTTCTGGACGGCACCCATTGGCATAAAGCCGACCACTATTTCATCCTGCTGGACTACGCTTCCTACATGGATGCCAAGCTGCAGGCTAACCGGGATTACAAGGATCGGTTGACCTTCGGCCATAAGTGCCTGATGAACATTGCCAGCGGCGCAAAGTTCTCCTCTGACCGTACCATTCGCCAGTATGCTGAGGAGATCTGGCACGTAGAGCCTACCCAGTTTTAATCAGCGCATATAGAAAACCTCTGGGGGTCTCAGACCCCCACGAAGTCGGAGG
>JAZSAK010000043.1:0-11037 GCA_045601865.1 Faecousia sp.
GTCTCGCCGGTACGCAGCTCGCCGTCCAGATTGATGGGTGTGGGGCGGTCGCAGCGGATCACCAGCCGGTCGGTGCGGAAATGCCGGATCAAATCGGTCAGCTCTTTATATCTGCCGTTTTTGTACTTGCCGACTACGCCGGCAACTTTCAACCGGGAAACTTTTTTCACCAACAGAACTTCCATGATGCCGTCATCCGGTTCTGCCTCCGGCACAGGATTGAAGCCGCCGCCGTAATAACGGCCGTTGCAGGCGCAGATCAGGGTCTGATCCGCATCAATCGTCTCACCGTTTACCTCAACGATGTAATGCTCCGAAACGCCCCGGATAGTATTGACGATGGTGGACACCGCATAGGCCCGAAAGCCCTGCAGCAGCGGAATGCGCTTATAGTTGGCAACATCCGTGCCAATACGGGCATCCAAGCCAACAGAGCAAATATTCAGGGAATAGTCATCGTTGCAGCGAATCAAATCAAAATCCGTCTCTTTGGCATCCAGCAAACGTTCCAAATCGTAAAACGCCTTGGGTTCGGAAAAGATTTTCACAAAATCGTTTCCGCTGCCGCCGGAATAAACCGTCACTGCCACGTTGTCAAAGCCCGCCGCACCGGAAACGACCTCATTGAGCGTCCCGTCGCCGCCACAGGCATAGATGCGATATGCTTCACCGCTTTTTGCGGCTTCGTGGGCAATGCGTCGGCACTCGCCGGGGGCTGAGGAGACTTCGATACGATAAGAAAGCCCTTTCCTTTGGCAAATTCTTTCAATGCTCTGCCGATATTCTTTTGTGCGGTCACGGCTGCCTGCCGCCGGATTGATGATAAACAAATGGGTCATAGTATCATTTCCCTTTGGGTTGTTTTCTTGCGTTGTCGGTATACATATACAAATCACATTTAATCATGCCGTTATACAGCTTGCGTTTTTTATCCGCACGGCGGCCGAAATAATGCTCAAACTCCGGCTCGGATGTGATGATATACTTTTTCCAGCCGTCGGCAAATTTTAGATGACGGCCCAAGGCGCTATACAGCCGCTGGGCATCCCTTTGCTCCAGCATCCGCTGTCCGTAGGGGGGATTGGAAATAAGAATACCGCTGTCCGTGGGCAGGCTCATTTTAGTGGCATCTCCATCTTTAAACTCGATGCAGTCGGCAACGCCGGCCTTGCGGGCGTTTGCCATGGAGAGGGAAACGCACTTGGGGTCGTTATCCGAGCCTAGGATGCGGTAATCTCCCTTGAATTCCCGGTCTTTTGCCTCTTGGCGCACCTTTTCCCACACAGCCTTGGGAACCCACGGGTAGTTTTGTGCCGCAAATTGACGGTTCAAGCCGGGGGCGCGGTTCTTGGCAATCAGCGCCGCCTCAATGGGAATGGTACCGCTGCCGCAGAAGGCATCCCACAAAAATTCCTTTCCCCGATATCGGGCAAGCTGCACCATGGCGGCAGCCAAGGTCTCTCGCAAAGGTGCTTCATTGCCCACAGCGCGGTAACCACGCTTGTGCAGGCCTGCACCGGAGGTGTCCAGATATAAGGACACCTGATTTTTCAGAATTAAAAATTGCAGTTGGAATTTCACGCCGCTTTCCGGCAGCCAGCTAATGCCGTACTTTTCGCCCAAACGGCGGGAAGCCGCCTTTTTCACGATGGCTTGACAGTCCGATTCGCTCATCAATTGGCTGTCAATGCACTTTCCTTTGACAGGGAATTGCCCGTCTGCCGGGATATAATCCTCTAAATGGGCGTGGTACACACCCTGAAACAGCTCCTCAAAGGTTTTGGCCTCAAATTGCGCCAAAACAATGTGAATCCGTTCCGCTGTGCGCAGGCAAATATTGGCCTTAGCCAAGGTTTCTACATCGCCGCTAAACAGCACACGACGGTCCTCTACCCGCACATTTTCTATATGCAAACGGCGCAGCTCATCGCCGGTAATGCCCTCTAAGCCAAATAGGCACGGAGCCGCAAATTCAAATTGTGCCATACTTCCTCCCAATTATCGAATTATCTTGGTGGGCTTCAAATACCGCTCCTGCTCAGAAAAGACACAGCCGCAGTATTTTTGGATATACATGCCCAGTTCCCGTGCTTTTTCCTGCCCTGCCTTAAAATAGGGGCGAAAATCCCGATATAAAAATTCTACACCATATTCCGCCGCTGCCTGCTCCGCAACAGCGCGCATCAGCTCGTGATTTTGGTAGGGGCTGATAAAAAGCGAGCTGGTAAAACTGTCAAAGCCCAAAGCCTTTGCCTGCTTTGCCGTTTCATATAAGCGCATTTCATAGCATTTTACGCATCGGCCGTCAATATCCTGCGCTACCTCACGAACAAAGGGGCGCAGACCGTATTCGTCCTTCTCCACCAGTTTCAGGTCAATCATCTGCGCATATTCCCGCAGGCAATTGCGCCGACTGCGGTACTCCGTAAACGGATGGATGTTGGGATTGTAGCAAAAGCCTGCCACCTCCAGCTTGTCACCGCGCAGCACTTCAATGCACTGATTGGCGCATGGGGCACAGCAAATATGGAGCAAGGTTTTCATAGCTTTCCCTCCATTCGAATATAAAGAAATTATAGCATTGTTTTTGCTGTCACGCAAGTAGCCCGCCGCCATTGAAAAAATTTATATTTTTCAAAAAAAGCTATTGACAAGTAAAAAATACCATGTTATACTCTAGATGTAAATGATAATTATTCTCATTTAGGAGGTGCCTATGGAGCAAACATCAAAACGCTTTCGCAAACGCGATGCCATTCTCACCTGCCTACGGCAAACCAACGTTCACCCCTCTGCCGATTGGGTATACGCACAGTTAAAACCGGAAATTCCCGATTTGTCGCTGGGTACTGTGTACCGCAACCTTGCCCTGTTTAAGGAGCAGGGAACCATCGCCAGCCTGGGTACGGTGAAGGGTGTGGAACGGTTTGATGGCAACACCGCCCCTCATGTGCACTACATCTGTACCGATTGCGGCTGTGTTCTGGACTTAGAGGGGGTCGCAGTTCCCCAGGAGCTGCAAACTGCCGTTTCAAAAAACATCGGCGGTCAAGTCTATGGCTGTCAGCTGACTTTTACAGGAGTCTGCTCAGCATGTCAAAATAAGAATCAGGAGGAAACAGCATGAAAAAGTATGTATGCGTCGTCTGCGGTTATGTCTACGAGGGCGAAGAGCTCCCTGAAGACTACGAGTGCCCCTTGTGTGGCGTCGGCCCTGACCAATTTGAAGAAGAAGCGTAATTTTCCGGGCGATGCCCGTCATGAAAAATAACAACACACATAATATGGAGGAAAAATTATGAAGAAATTTGTTTGTCCCGTTTGCGGTTATGTTCACGAAGCGGAATCTATGCCGGAGGGCTATGTTTGCCCCGTTTGTAAGGTTCCCGGCTCCAAGTTCAAGGTAATGGAAGAAGGAAAGCTGGCTGCCGAGCACGAGTATGGCATCTATGCCAAGACTGTAAAGAACAACCCCGACATCTCCGAAGAAGATAAGAAGTTCATTTTTGAGCAGCTGATGGCTAACTTCAACGGCGAGTGCGCCGAGGTTGGTATGTACCTGTGCATGGCTCGCATTGCCCACCGTGAGGGTTATCCCGAAATCGGCCTGTACTGGGAGAAGGCAGCTTACGAGGAGGCTGAGCACGCTTCCAAGTTCGCTGAGCTGCTGGGCGAGGATTTGGAGCCCAACATGAAGGCCACCACCAAGGACAATCTGGCATGGCGCGTGGATTGCGAATTCGGCGCAACCGCAGGTAAGTTCGACTTGGCCTCTTGCGCCAAGAAGAACGGTCTGGATGCCATTCACGACACTGTGCATGAAATGGCAAGGGATGAGGCGCGCCACGGCAAGGCACTGAAGGGACTGCTGGAGCGCTACTTTCGCTAAGCAGGAGGAACCTGCTGAAGATCCCACGGCGCTGCACAAACTGACCTACGGCCTGTTTGTGCTCACCGCCCGTGCGGATGACAAGGACAACGGCTGTATTATCAACACCGCAATGCAGGTGGCATCCAATCCCACCCGTATTTCTGTGGCGGTGCAAAAAACCAATCTCACCGGGGAAATGATTCAGCGCACCAGCAAATTCAATGTCAGCGTGCTGACGGAGAATGTTCCCTTTGAAACCATTGGGCATTTTGGAATGCAGTCCGGCAAGGATGTGGATAAGTTTGCGGATTTTGCCGCTGTTCAGCGCAGCCAAAACGGCCTGCTGTACTTGACGGAATCTGCCAACGCCATGTTCTCCTGCAATGTCACAGAGCAGCTGGATTTGGGCAGTCATATGCTGTTCATCGGCGAGGTGACCCAGTCAAAAGCTTTGGGCAATGCCGAAAGCTGCACCTATGTCCATTACCACAATGCCATTAAGCCCCAGCCGGAAAAGACCGGGAAAAAGCAGCTTGTCTGCAGTGTCTGCGGCTATGTGTATGATGGTGACGATATGCCCGAGGACTATATTTGCCCGCTTTGTAAGCATGGAAAGGAAGCCTTCCGGGAAGTCATATAAAAAACGGGGGGAGCGAGAAACTGCTCCCCCCAATTTTACAAACTCCATTATTTACAAAACGGATAAGACCGAAACCACGAAAGGATGTTTTTCAATGAACAATTATGAAGTGCTGGTTGAAACCATAAACCCCTGCGCCGGTCCTTCCCGCGCCAAGCGGGAGGTTATCGAAATCACAGCTGAAAGCCCGGAAAGCTATGTACAGCAAGTAGGATGCTATCCCATTTTGGATAAGACCACATTAGCAAACGGTGATGTCGTCATCTTCACCGGCGACGGCAAGGGCAATGCCGTCCGCTACACCTTCGCGTAGCAATAGCCATGGAACTAAAAAGCGGATTGATTTGTGTGGTGCGGGCAGAGGAGGACTGTGAGGTATACTGTCCCATTTGTCATAAAACCCTTCATGTAGCGGCCGGAAGTCCCATTCCCCGCTGCTGTGGCAAGGTTATGGAAGTTCAAGAGTAAAGAGATTGCCCCCGATAAATTGACACGGTCAAAAAATCTTGAGCAGCACCGAAATCTTAACAAAAAGCGCCTCCCCAATCGGGAGGCGCTTTTGCTTTTAGCGAGTTTCAAATTCGTACCAGTAATCAGGTTGGAATTGTACCTTATTCTTTCCAACGCCGGGCTTGCAATCCACAGGCGTCATAATGCCGAAGCCGGGGTCATTCCAATAGAAGCTGTCATAGTTGGTGCTCATATATGTCAGCTCACCGGTGGGGTCCGGACAGGTCTCTAAGACCAGATAATTCTTATCCTCCATCATCACCGAGTTGTCCGCCTCCAGCTTAGAATACCGCAGAACCATCCGCAGCATGCGAATATTATTCCGAGCCGCGGCAGTGGTAGCCACACGGAAGGCTTTTTCCAGCAACGCATAGATGGGTTCCATATCAATATGCTTCATCAGATAAAGAGAAGCGTTCATGATTTTTTCCTGTCCATCCAAGGCGTCTTCCAATGTCCGTATGATTTCTGCAATATGGGGGGCACCCTCTCCGAAAATAGAAACAAAGGAAGCCAGATTGTCCTCCATGGAAAGGCTGGTATCGTAACCGGTTCTGGCAAAGCAATAGAAGTTAAAGAGATTGTTCCAGATATTAAAGCACTCTATCTGCGTTCCGGAGCCCATAATGCCCAGCTCCGCAGTGCGGCGGAAAATGCTTTGAATCTCATCCGCGGCAGGCATATAGCGGTTTCGTGCAGGGAACACGCCCATATAGTAATCGTAATAGGCAACTTCTGCGCCGGTGCTCTTCCAACGCAATATATTCTCTTCATACATGGTGTGGTTCAAGCCGCTACCATCCGGCTTTCCCACCTTGCGCAAGCCGGAAGCATTCCACGGGGCTTCTTCCACCATAATATTGGATTCCAGTTTCAGTCCTTCCGGACAGTCCCACATTCTGGAATAGATCAGCAAATCAATGGCAACATTGGGATGCTCCTGCCGAACTTTTTTGGCTACCTGATTCAGGAAATAGGTGTAGTTTTCTGTCAGGCTGTACGGCGCACAGTCCGGACAGATACACTGCGGGGCATGACCGTCCTTAGGCCACAGCGCAATGGTATCCACCGCAGGGTTTTGGGAAATCCATTGGCAGATATTGTGTGCCATTTGGTTGATTAAATTTTGATTGCGACTGCAGAAAATCCATGCGCCCCAATGATCCTTGGGCTTAAAGCGTTGTCCATCCTCCTGCAGACGGAAATATTCCGGATGGGTTTCGTAGTAATGCTCCGGGAAATAATCATTGCCGAAGGGCGGAATAAACAAATCCGGCGCTTCATGATGTCCCACCGTAAAGCGAAGTCCTCTGCGGGCAGCTTCTTCAACCAAGCCCTCTTTTTTTTGCACCTCATAGGTGCCTGCCCACAGCAAAATCCGATTGTAGCGGTTTTTGGCAAGCCAGTCGAGGAACGGCAGGATCAGTACATGAGTGGGTGATGTGTACAAGTGGCAATATTGTACAATTGCCGTTCTATAAGCATTGTCTGAGCATTTCTTAATGTAGTTTATGTCTTGCAGATCAGCACTTTCCAAGGCAGGAACATACTCGCCGCCTGCGATGTCCGGATTGACAAATGCCGCCAAGCTGCAGCCCAAATGACGCTCCAGCAGCTCGTAAATCGCGTAAATCGTGCCGCGCTCACATTCGTTGGGGTTCTTGCTGCTGCCAGCGCAAACCAGCACCTCATCGCCGAAGGTTTTTAAGAATATACCCTCCGGACCGGGAACTGCGCTGTCAAACTCTGCTTCCGTAATAAATTCGGCTGTTTGCCGATTGCGCTCCGGACCGCCCAACAGGATACGGTTGCCGGTTACTGCATCGCAATCGTCGGCAACGTCAATAGAAATGCCGGCAAAAATAGCTTTCAGGTATTTAACCAGTTCCTCGCACGCAAATTCCTCTCGGGATGTTGCCTGTTTGGCCTTTACAACGGTTAAGCTGCTGTTAGATGAAAGTTTCATACTGCCTCCTACACTTTTTTCAATTTTTTATTAATTATTCCATTTCATTGTACCATGCTCCTATATAAAAGTCAAACGCAATAGGCATTCAAATAAGTTTTTTTGTCCACTTCCCCTTTGGAAATATTTGTGATAAAATAATAAAAATTATAAAAAAGGTAGGCTTTCCATGAAGAAATGTCTGATTTTTTGCGCAGGTGCTTTTGATTCTCTCATAGAGCCCATTGCGCCTGACGATTGCATCATTGCCGCTGACGGCGGCCTGCGCCACGTGCAGGCATTGGGCTTGCAGGCAGATGTCATTTTGGGGGATTTTGACTCGTTGGAATTTACGCCGCAAGGTGCAAATGTTTTCCCTGTGGAAAAGGATGATACCGATGCTATGCTGGCAGTACGCCGTGGTTTAGAATTGGGATATCGGGATTTTGTCCTCTATGGCGGTATGGACGGCAAGCGCTTAGACCACACCATCGCCAATTTCCAAACCCTGCAGTTTCTAACCGACCATGGCGCCCGGGGATACTTGGCAGGCATGGATTACACTGCCACCGTGATTTCCCAAGAGGTCCTGCGTTTTCCCGCCCAGGCAGAGGGCATTATATCTCTGTTTTGTATGGGGGCGGATGCCACGGGCATTACACTGGAGGGCTTGCAATATTCCATGCAAGACGGCGTACTGCACAGTGGTTTTCCCTTGGGCGTAAGCAATCATTTTCTGGGACAGACGGCAACCATCACTGTAAAAAACGGCAGTTTGCTCGCTCTTTTTAGCAGCGCCAATCCTCTGCCTCAAAGAACACCGCTGTAAAGGAGGTTTCTTCGTGAAAAAATCCAAGTATCTGCATACCGCACGCACAGACATTCCCGTGGTAGATTGTGACCCTAACGAGGGCTTGACTCCTGAGCTGGTGCTGATGCGCAAGCAAGGCGGTTGGATGAACCGCACCGCAAAAAGCGCCGGCAAGTCCGAAAAGGAAATTGTGCTGGAAAATTGCTTTACCTTTTTTAACCTTGTTTTTATCATTCTCGCGGTGATTTTGCTGCTTGGCGGTTCTTCTGTAAAAAACATGACCTTTCTGGTTGTTGTGATTTGCAATACCCTCATTGGCATTTATCAAGAAATCCGCGCCAAACGCGCCGTTGACCGCCTGACTTTGGTTGCCGCGGCACAGGTGCGCACCATACGCTCGGGCATAATGGCCAAAGTGCGCAGCGATTTGCTGGTTCGGGACGATATTGTGGAATTTCACGCCGGTGACCAAATTTGCGCCGATGCTGTTTTACGAACAGGACAGCTGTCCGTTAACGAAGCGTTAATTACCGGCGAGGAGGATGCTGTCACAAAATGTGTGGGTGACAAGCTAAAATCCGGCAGCTTTGTGGTTGCCGGAAGCGGTCGCGCCCAGCTCACCGCGGTTGGCAACGAATCCTTTGCCGCCCGTCTTGCATTGGAGGCAAAGGCAGACACGCACGCAGCAAAATCGGAAATGATGCGCTCTCTAGACCGCTTGATTCAAGTGGTGGGCTTTGCTTTGATTCCCATTGGGCTGCTTCTTTTCTGGCAGGAGTTCAAGGTTTTGCAGCTGTCGCTTACAGACAGCGTGGAGGGCACTGTATCCGCCCTCGTGGGTATGATTCCCGAGGGCTTGTACCTGCTGACCAGTATCGCTATGGCCGCCTCTGCCTTAAAGCTGACCAAGGACAAGGTGCTGGTGCAGGATATGAACTGCATTGAAGCCTTGGCCCGTGTAGATGTGCTATGTGTGGATAAAACCGGCACCATAACGGAAGCCAGCATGGAGGTAAGCGATGTTCTGCCCCTTTCCGACGACCCGCCGGAGCTGTTAGAAACTGTGCTTGCCGCGTTTTACGGTGGACAAACACCGGATAACGAAACCGCCGCCGCTATGGCGGAGATGTTTGCAGGAAAAACCGACTGGGTTGCCGAAAGCAGAATTCCCTTTACTTCCCAGACCAAATGGAGTGCCGCCGTATTCCAGGACCATGGCGCTTATCTGGTTGGTGCGCCGGAGTTTATTATGGGCGGTCGCTATCATGAGCTGCAACAAACCGTGGAGGAATCCTCTGCCGGCGGTTATCGTGTTCTTTTGGTTGCCCGCTATGATGGCGAGCCCAACACCGAGGGGTTGGATGCGTCCTTAATCGCCCCGTTGGCGCTGATTCTTCTTACTAACCGCATCCGCAAGGACGCGCCGGACACCTTTGCCTATTTTGAAGGTCAGGGTGTCACCATAAAAGTCATCTCAGGCGACAATCCTGTAACTGTTTCAGAGGTTGCCCGCCGCGCCGGTATTAAAAACGCACACCGGTATATAGATGCCAACGAATTGCAAACGCAGGAGGACTTTCTCCTTGCTGCACAGCAATACACCGTATTCGGCCGCGTGACGCCCAGCCAGAAAAAGCAGTTGATTCAGGCTCTGCGCACCTTGGGGCATACCGTAGCCATGACCGGCGACGGCGTTAACGACGTGCTTGCCATGAAAGAGGCAGACTGCGGTATTTCTATGGCTAGTGGTGCGCAGGCAGCCAGTCAGGTAGCACAGCTGGTGCTGCTGGAATCCGATTTTTCCGCTATGCCCAGTATTGTGGCAGAAGGACGGCGGGTTATTAATAACATCCAGCGCGCCGCCACACTGTTCTTAGTGAAAAATATCTTTTCCTTGGGCCTATCCATTCTCACTATGTTCACCCAGTTCCCCTATCCCATGGTGCCGCTGCATTTAAGTGTTATTTCCGCATTGACTATTGGCGTGCCGTCCTTCTTCCTGGCGATGGAGCCAAATTACGCCCGTGTCAGCGGACACTTTTTGCGGGGCGTTTTACGCCGCGCCTTTCCCGGCGGTTTAACCAATATTTTTGTGGTGCTGATGGCGCAGGCCTTTATGGCGGTATTTTCCATCCCTTTAGACGAAATATCCACCGTGTGCGCCGCCATTTTAAGCGTGGTGGGACTACTGGTGCTTTTCCAAACCTGCAAGCCCTTTGATAAATTCCGAAAAGTCATTTGGTGGGCAATGGCGTTTGCGCTGGTGTTCTGCTTCACCCTGCTGGGAAGTCTGTTTGAGCTGCAGGCCGGCGGCCATGGCGCAAAGCTGGTGATGGCCACGCTGTTAATTATGACACCCACGGTGTTTTTCGCCATGCAGCGTATCTTCGACTGGGGCGATAAAGTATTTCTTCTTTTACGGCGAAAAGTAGGTAAAGCCGGTAAAAAGAAATAATTTCTTGCGTTTTATTCTATATATCGCTATAATTATTTTATCCGATTAAGGGGAGGGAACGACTGTGACCGACAAGCAAGGACTGTTCCGCGGTGCATTATTGGGACTTGCGGTAGGAGATGCTATGGGCTACACCGTAGACAGCAAAACCTTAGCGGAAATCCGTACGGATTACGGTCCCAACGGATTGCTTGGCTATGATTTGGTCAACGGCTACGCCGATGTTACCTCCTATACCCAGCTGGCAGCTTTTACCGCCAACGGACTGCTGCTAGGCCTGACCCGGGGTGCAGCGCGACAAAATACGGCGCCGTTGGTGCGCTATATTGCCCTTGCCATAAAAGAATGGTCCCGTTCACAGCACTATTGCGAGCGGGAGAGAAATTACTGCTGGCTGTCCACCGTGCCGGAGTTAAAGCGCCGTCGCTGTATGGATACCTGGATGCTTAGCACCTTAAATCGGGAAACTCTGGGCACGCCGGAGGCGCCTATCGGTCGGTCAGACCATCCCAGCGCCTTAACCGAGGTCGTACCCATCGCCTTGCTGACAGCCGTTCTGCACCTATCCCAAGCAGAGCAAAATCGGCTGGGCGCAGAGGCTGTTGCCTTAACCCACGGAGATCCGGCAACCTTTTTGTCCGGTGCCGTATTAACCCACGCAATAAGCCAAATTCTTCTGCATCCGCAGTGGTCTATCCAAGAACGTGTGGAGGATGTGATTTCTGCCATTCAGCAGCAATTTGGCATGCAGTATGCCCAAACCACCCAAATTTGGGAGCTGCTGCAGCACGCCCTGCTGCTTTCC
>JAZSAK010000044.1:0-4372 GCA_045601865.1 Faecousia sp.
ATTTGCACAATTTCATCTAGACTCGTTTTTCTAAGAATGCGCCCCAAGCGGGTAATATATTGTTCCGGATTTTCCAAAAGATGCGTCGGTTTATCATGGGGTGTTGTCATTTTCATGCTGCGGAATTTATAGAGAGAAAAAAAGGTGATTTCGCCGTTATGCTTCCTGCCCACTCTTTTTTGCTTAAATAAAACAGGTCCTGGGTCATCGCAGTAAATCGCAATAGCAAGTAGTAGCATAGGAACCAACAGCACCAGTGTGCCCACAAGTGCCAGCACGAAATCAATTAATGGTTTGACGAACTTCTTATACATAATAAACCACACGCCCCATCCCTGTTTTTACGCATCGCATTAAATCAAAGTGCCCATAAAAACTCTATTTTATCACTTGTATATTATAATACCAATCACACGATAAGTCAACAATGTCGAATCGACAAAAAATGTAAGCAGATGAGCGCTATCGTCTGCTTACATTTTAGTCATATTCCATTAATCTCTCTTTTTTAATGCCTTGCGCAAAGCCGGAACAATCAGCAACGCAACGCCGCCGCCAATGAGCGCCGTTAACAGCTGGGGTACGCCAAATGTTGCCGGTAATACCTTCAACATGGGCGCTTTCAGTACCCCTGTTGCCAGCAGGCTATCTGATAGCACACCGCAAATTAGCCACGCAACCACGCTATACAGCAGCACAAATTTCGCCACTGCCGCAGTTATCCACGCAACCACTTGCCGCAAGATTTTTCTGCCGTCATCGCCGGCAATCCAGCTTAAAAGCACCACAAATACCACATTGCCCAGCATAATTGCTGGCACTGTTACAATCTGAGGCGCAATCCCCAGCAAAAACGCCAACACAGGGGAAACAATCGCTATGGTTATACCGCAGCTTATTCCACCAATCAATGCAGCAATTGCCAGCACCCCGTTAACACAAGAGCCGGTAACCAACTGCCCCATAGGCTTAGTCAGCGCCTGCAGGGCAATCAACAGCGCCAGCATAACCGCTGTTTCTGTAATCCATCGAATTTTTCGATTCATAAGTGTTTCTCACCTTTCTTAATTTAGTCAACGCCAATCACCATACCACTGCTGTCAATGCACCGTCGGTTAAAGAGCAGACACCGTAAAGGCGTCTGCTCTTTTTATTATAAGTAAAATCTCACAATTATCCTACCATCTTCATCACATAGGCAGCAATTTTCTTGGCGTAATCCACCAAGGTATCGCATTCTATATACTCATTGGGTTGATGCGCACCGCCGGGCATATTGAACTCCCGTCCGCAACCAAAGCCAAACGCTTCCATAGTGCCGTATTTCAAAATCACCGACAAATCAGATAGGCAGGAACCGCATACGATTACGTCCTCACCGGTCGCCTCCTTCACCGCCTCAATTAGCGTGCGGATATCCGCACTATTGGGGTCGCACGCCGCATAGTGGAAAAAGCGTGTTTCCGCTGTGAATCCCTCACTGTCAATGCCCAACGGGTCAAGCTTTTCCTGCAAAAGAGCATCCATTTCAGCAAGCTCTTGCCATATTTCTTCTTTGGTCTTATCCGTGTAGAAGCCCATTCGCAAAACGCCTAGGTCCTGATCCACATTGTTCCTGCCGGCGTGGACCTCCGAAAATCCCATGCTGGTTTCCGGAATTATGGTTCCGGCGTAATAGGGATTTCTCTCCAACTCCTCTCGCCGTCTTTGTCCAAACAGTGCAAGGGTATCCAGCACAATGGGGATTGCTCTTGCTGTTTTTTCTACGCTGGAGACAACACCGCGAACACGGTATCTGTAAGTTACAACCTGCCCGCCGGAAGCGCAGTGCCATGCCTGATTCTTTCTTCCGTCCATATTCAAGATGCCCTGACAAGGGTAGCGCATAACCGCCGCCATTGCGCCGTGAGAACCGCCTATCTCCTCATCGCAATAAGCGCTGAACAGAAGATTCTTTTTGGGCACAAATCCTGCCTCTTTTAAAAGGCGAATGATAAACAGGCAGGTAGCAAGGGCATACTTATCGTCACAAGCACCGCGTCCATAAACCTTTCCGTCTACAACCGCTCCGGACAACGGATCAAGATCCCATTTGGCGGGGTCTCCGATTTCCACTGTATCCAAATGTCCCATCAGCATCAACCGGTTAACATCCTCTGTGCCTTGCCATTTGGCAGTAACATTATAGCGATTCTCCAGATTGCGGCCGGGAAAGTAGTCCGGATGCTCCTTAAAATTCTCCAAGTCCAAGGGAGAATACATTTCACTTTCCATTCCCAGTTCCTTGCACAAGCCCAGTATGTATTCTGCACAAGCCTGCTCGTTTCCGTGATCGCCAAAGTTCTCAGAGTTAATACGCACCAAATCGCCCAGCAGCGAGAAAAGCTCTTCCTTGCGGCTCTCTATCAAATCGCAAATCGTTTTAATATCCATTTTTAAGCCTCCATCTATTTGCATTCCTATACTGCCCCGTCATTTTAGCAAATATGGCGCCGAAATGCAAGCCTTATTCATTTCTTGAGCCGTAAATAATTACTAAAAGACCACACCAAACGGTGTGGTCTTCTATTGGGATTGAAGATTAAAATGGAACCGGTAGAAAAACCTGATTTCTCATTGTTCAGCATCTAAACTGGCGAAAAACTGCTTGTTTTCCATTACATAATTTCTTATTGCAACGAAATAGTATATAGAGCCCACCACACCGATCACGCCTCCAATCACGAGGTTATAGATCAGTGTAATAATAGGTCCGGTTAAGGGTTCAAATTTCGCAACGATACCGCTTGGCTTTTCCAACATCTCTTTGCTGTATTGCATATCCTGCACGGACGAAATAATATTTAGAACACCAACGATCAGCAAGAACCAATTTATAAATAGTCCACCCAAAATTTGCAGGATTCCTATTACAAGCCATATGATGCCGTTTGTGTTAAGGCGTTGGGATAATGTATTTAGCAATACATTGCCATCCGCCGTTACGTTATATGCCGGTTGCCCTTGTCCGGCAACTGCACAGCCGCAGCCAACACAGATAACCGCTTCGTCTAGTAATTCTTTTCCGCAATGTGTACAGTATTTCATATTATTTTCTCTTCACAATCTTCAGCTTGAGTGCAGACACACAGGTAATAAGAAGTCCAATGCTAACATTAATACACTTGTAAATCTCTGCAGCTGCAATATTTCCGCTTTTGAAACACGCTGCAATAATGTAATTGTACGCATCGCCGCCCACATATTCTTCCACATCAAACGAATAAAGATATGGCGACGAAACGCCTAAATCTAACCCTTCAACAAATAAGAGCAATCCAACCACTAAAAAGACCGCAGGAATAATATTACTCAGTATAGTCTTCTTAATATCAACCTTATCTTTTGAGCTATTATTAACTCCGTTGTTCATATTACCCTGCTGAATGGACGTAGGATTAGATGCACCCTGTTCATTACACATTTCACCACAACCGGGACAAATTACAGCTTCATCCATAATTTCTTTTCCACATTTACTACAGAATTTCATAACGTTACCTCTTTCTTTATTTCTTTGCACCTATATAGGTGCAAAGAAATAATAACACCATCATATAATAATGTCAAGATTTTTGTTCTTAAATAAGTGCAAGAGGTGATTGACGGTTGAATGTTGAGATCGAAAAGCAAGTAGGTAAGAACATTCGTATCCTACGTGAAAAAGCAGGCCTTACGCAAGAACAGTTGGCAGCCAAGCTACAATTAGGCGGATGTGATATCACAAGAAGCGCTGTTGCCAAAATTGAGGTTGGTCAACGTCACCTTTATCCAGATGAGATCATTTTAATAAGAAAGATCTTAAATACTAGTTTTGAAAGCATACTGGATATCTGATATAACATTTGCTTTAATATGATTAAATCTAATAAGGTGGCGCTTCGCGCGTGGATCCGCCGTAACGTTTGCGGTGCCCTATAAAATCTTCGGGCTTACGCTTTTCCTTGATTTTATAGACCGCGGCACACAAAGCAACGCCCCTCCTCCTGCCACCGGCAGCGGGGCATTGCTTTGGCTACCTCCTTCGCTAAGCTCAGTCGGTAAAACGATAGATTGATAATCTGCTGATCTTTGGCGCAAGTGCGCCAAAGAGGCCAAAAAAGACACAGTAGCAAATGCTACTGTGTCTTTTTTGGCCCCCCTTGTTGGACTCGAACCAACGACCTGCGGATTAACAGTCCGTCGCTCTACCGACTGAGCTAAGGGGGAATATTTGTGTTGGCATTACCTATTTTCACGGCCCGTCACCAGGCAACTATCGTCGGCGTAAGTGAGCTTAACTTCTGTGTTCGGGATGGGAACAGGTGGACCCTCACCACAATCAATACCAACT
>JAZSAK010000045.1:0-13462 GCA_045601865.1 Faecousia sp.
TGTGCCGCCTTATGAGCGACAGATTAACACGGTTTTTCAGCGTTATGCATTGTTCCCGCATTTGAATGTGTTTGACAATATCGCCTTTGGACTTCGGGTTGCAAAGCTGCCCAAGGAGGAAATTAATGAGCGAGTCAATCAGATGCTGGAAGTGGTCAGCTTAAAGGGCTACGGTCATCGGAATATTGACTCTCTTTCCGGTGGTCAGCAGCAGCGCGTGTCAATCGCAAGGGCTCTGGTAAATCAGCCCAAGGTTCTGCTTTTGGATGAACCTCTGGGTGCACTTGACCTGCGCCTACGTAAGGATATGCAAATTGAATTGAAGCGTATTCAGCAGGCAACGGGAATCACCTTTATCTATGTCACCCACGATCAGGAAGAAGCCCTTTCTATGTCGGATACTGTGGTGGTTATGGACAAAGGTCGCATCCAGCAGATTGGCAAGCCAGAGGATATATATAACGAGCCGAAAAACGCCTTTGTGGCAGACTTTATTGGTGAGAGTAATATTCTTGACGGCGTCATGCTGGACGATTATAAGGTTCGCTTTTTTGGACGTACCTTCCAGTGCGTTGACGCAGGCTTTGAAAAGAATGAGCCGGTGGACGTGGTTATTCGCCCAGAGGATATTGACATTGTCGCTCCGGAGAAAGGACATTTGGTGGGCACTGTCACCAGCGTGACTTTCAAGGGCTTGAACTACGATATAATCGTGGAATTCAAGGGCTTTAAGTGGCTGATTCAGACTACGGATTTCCACGGCGTAGGGGAAACCATCGGTATTCTTTTGAACCCGGAAGACATTCATATTATGCACAAAAGTGAGTACTCCGGTATGTTTGGCGATTACAGCTCCTACTCTGCTGAGTATGATGAGCTGACGGAGGATGCCGGCGATGAAGAAGAATAATTCCATTCTGCTGAGCACGCCATATATTCTGTGGATGCTGGCATTCACCCTGATTCCCCTGTGCGTGGTGGGCTACTATGCCCTTACAGACCCGGATTCCGGCGCATTTACACTGGCGAATCTCCAAGAGCTGGGCATGTACCTGCCGGTGCTGGGGCAATCTGTGCTGTATAGCTTGGTGTCAGCGGTGATTTGTTTGCTGCTTGGCTACCCCGTGGCATATTTTATTGCCCAGCGCGGGAAGGTTGCCCAAAAACTTCTGTATATGCTGGTGATGCTTCCCATGTGCATGAGCTTTTTGCTGCGCACTTTGGCGTGGGTGGGGCTTTTGCAGGATACCGGTATCATCAACAATTTTTTGGAGTGGATTGGCGTTGGCAGGTTACAGTTGATTCGCACGCCCGGTGCGGTGGTGCTGGGCATGGTGTATAACTACCTGCCGTATATGATTCTTCCGTTGTATGCCATCATTGTGAAAATAGACCATCGCCTGATTGAGGCGGCGGAAGATTTGGGCTGCACGCCGGTGAAGACCTTTATTAAGGTGGTGCTGCCGCTGAGTGTGCCGGGTATTTTATCGGGCATTACCATGGTGTTTGTACCTGCGGTGTCTACTTTCTATATTTCTCAGAAATTGGGCGGCACAGATACGGTGCTGATTGGTGACCTGATTGAGCAGCTGTTTAAGCAGGGCAATAATCCCAACCTGGGCGCAGCGCTGAGCTTGGTGCTGATGGCTCTGGTGTTTGTTTGCACCGGCATCATGAACCGCTTTGGCGGCGAGGAGGAAGGCGGTGTAGTGGTATGAAAAAGCTAAACCGCATTTTCACAATCCTTATATTTGTCTTTTTGTATATTCCCATGGCGGTGCTGGTGATTGCATCGTTTAATACGGGAAAGGACATTACCCAGTTTGAGGGCTTTACCTTAAACCAGTATGCAGAGCTTTTTCGCGATGAAAAGCTGTTGGGACTGCTGGGCAACTCTATTTTGATTGCCTTGCTATCCACGGGTATTTCTGTGGCATTTGGCACGGTGGCGGCAGTGGGTATTCACAATTTGAATCCCAAAATGCGCAGGGTGGTTATGGGCTTGACGGACATTCCCATGACCAATCCTGATATTGTTACCGGTGTCAGCTTATCACTGCTGTTCATATTTGTGGGCAGCCAAATGCTGCATATGCGCAATAGCTTAACCTTCTGGACATTGCTGATTGCCCATGTGACGTTCAGCCTGCCGTATGTGATTCTCAATGTCATGCCGAAACTGAAGCAAATGGATGACAGCCTTACGGATGCGGCAATGGATTTAGGCTGTACACCCGTGCAGGCGTTTTTCAAGGTAACGCTTCATGAAATTATGCCGGGCATTATTGCCGGTGGTATCATGGCGTTCACTATGAGCCTTGATGATTTTGTCATCAGCTATTTTGTGACGGGTTTGGATTTTGTTACCTTGCCGGTAGAAATCTATACCTATACCAAAAAACCCATCGAGCCGAAAATCTATGCTATGTTCACCTTGTTGTTCCTGCTGATTTTTGCGCTGATGGTGACGATGAATCTATTGCAGCTTCGGGACGGCAAAAAGAAAGAACGCAAAAGCTTATCCCACGGATGGGTGGTTTTGCGTCGGTGCGTAGCGGCTGTGCTGGTTGTGGCGCTGTTGGGCGGCTGCGGTTATTTGCTGTTGAACCGTCAGGAGCAGGTGGTGCTGAATGTGTATAACTGGGGCATGAACATTGCCGACGGCACCGATGAAACCATGGACATCATTGCAGAATTTGAAAAGGAAACCGGCATTCAGGTGAATTACTCCACCTATGATTCCAACGAGGTGCTGTATTCCAAGCTGAAAAACGGCGGCATTACTGTGGATGTGATTATACCCTCGGATTATATGATTGAGCGTATGATTCGGGAGGATATGCTGCTGCCGCTGAATTTTGACAATATTCCCAATTTTTCGTATGTAGACGAACAGTTTAAGAACCCTGCTTTCGACCCGCAGAATCGATATTCTGTACCTTACACTTGGGGTACAGTGGGTATTCTGTATAATACCAAATATGTGGATGAAGCAGATGTTACCGGTTGGGAATTGCTGTGGAATGAAAAGTATTCCGGTAAAATTTTGATGATTAATAACTCCCGGGACGCCATTGGCATCGCGCAGTACGAGCTGGGTTATGACGTAAACACCACAAACCCTGAGGAGCTGCAAGAATGTGCTGACCTTTTGGAGGCGCAGCGTCCACTGGTGCAGCAGTATGTCATGGACCAGATTTACTCCACCATGGAAAATGAGGAGGCTTGGATTGCTCCTTATTATGCAGGCGATTGTATGCTGATGATGGAGGAAAATGAGGACTTGGCGTTCTATTTGCCGGTGGAGGATGGCTTCAATCTGTTTACCGATGCTATGTGTATACCTGCCTGTGCACAGGAAAAGGATGCTGCGGAGCAATTTATCAATTTCCTGACAGCTCCGGAGATTTCCGGCGCCAATATGGACTATATTTGCTATGCCTCTCCCGTTTCCGCGGCGAAAGAGCATATGGAAGATTACCTCGCACAAAGCGATGTAGTGTATCCTGAGGCCAGTGTACTGGAAAAGGGGACCTCCTTTGGTTATCTGCCGGAGGAAACCTCCCGCTATGTGGAAAGCTTGTATCAAAAGGCAACGAAAGTTGCGGCAGAGGAAGAAACTGCCGCAAATGGTGCCGTGATTGCCATTGTGGCGGTACTAGCCATCGCCGGCGGCGTGATTGTGTTTGGCAATCTACGCAAGCGTAAGAAAAAAAGTTAAAAAAAGAAATGACCCTTGATGAACACCTAACCACGATGTCATCAAGGGTCATTTCATTGAATTGTTGGGTTCTATCATTGGTTAACCTCGCTTTCTGCAGATTTTTTGTTGCAGCTCTCCGTGTGGATTTGCTCAACCTTCGGGAAGATTTTTTTGTTATCGCATTTTGTAGTTATATGAAAACGAAGGGAGCATTTTGGAAAGCCGTTAAGGATTTACCTGTATTGGTATCACCCTTTCTGACTATAAAGTAGCATACCTTTGCGCCAAATGCAATATGGGAAAATATCTCAATTTAACAAAGAAAATTTGTAAATTACGTAAATAGACATATATAGCATTTTGGAGTATAATAAATATGTTGGGCAGCCGGTTGGCTGCCCGTTGTGCTTTATTCCAAAATCAACTTGAACGCGCCGTAAGCGCCTGCATCATTACCCAGAGTCGCCAACGCAAATGCGGTAGGCTTGCAAGCGGGGAAGGCATATTGCTGAAAGTAGCGTTTTGCACCATCCAGCAATGATTGTCCGGCACGGCTGACACCCCCGCCCAGCACAACCACCTCTGGGTCTACTGTGCAGCAGACATTGGCAAGAAATTGCCCCATATAATCATAGACCTGTTCTAAGATTTCCAAAGCAACAGCGTCTTTGGCATTTCCGGCATCAAAGACATCCTTGCAGGTCAAGGGGCTTATTTCGCGCAACGAGGTGACATCGTCATTTGCAGCCAAGCGTTTTTTTGCCAAGCGGACAATACCGGTGGCAGAACAATATTGTTCGACACAGCCCCGTTTTCCACAGCTGCAAAGTGCTGATTCCTTCGGCTCCAGCACCAAATGACCAATTTCGCCTGCAGAACCGTGCGCACCGTTGACGGGCTTTCCATTGATAATGATACCGCCGCCCACGCCGGTGCCAAAGGTGGCAAGCAATACGTTCCGATAGTTGCCAGCGCCACCCTTCCAGCTTTCGCCCAAAGCAGCCATGTTGGCATCATTGCCGGTTTTTACGGGCAGGGCGGTTAACTGTGAAAGGGCTTGACTAACGTTAAAAACGCCCCAGCCCAGATTATGACATTTATTCACTGTGCCATTGTCGTCTACCGGTCCGGGCACACCGATGCCGATGCCGATGAGTTCTTCTTTAAGAATGTGCTTGTGTTCTATATAGCCATTGATTGCAGCGGCGATATCCGCCAAGATATGTTCTCCATGGTTATCTGTGTTAGTAGGAATTTCCCACTTATCCAACATGGTACCCAATTCATCAAAGTAGGCAATTTTTACGCTGGTACCGCCAAGGTCAACACCAAAACCATATTTCATAATGATCTTCTCCTTATATGCATATAGTCTGATTATACAGGAATCTGCCTGCTTTGTAAACGAAAAGTTAAATATTCCTTAAGCGACTTGCCAATCTGTTAAATGGTGCTATAATGACGGTATAAAAAAGCAAAGCCGAGAAAAGGGGTCTGACCTTGAAAAAAATGCTGTTTATTATCAATCCCTATGCCGGAATGCGCAGAATAACCCGGCATCTTTCAGATATTGTTGCTTTGTTCAATCGAGCCGATTATGAAGTGGCTGTGCACATTACAGCGGGCAGGTTAGATGCAACAGCGGTTGTGCGTGCCCGTGGTGCGCAAGCGGATTTGATTGTCTGCGCCGGTGGTGACGGGACCTTAAATGAAGTGATAACCGGTGTCTTGCAGGGCGGGATTTCTGCACCGATTGGGTATATTCCTTGTGGCTCTACAAATGATTTTGCCAATAGCCTCCGTATCCCTCATCAAGAAATGAAAGCGGCACGGCAGATTATAGACGGGCAACCGATGTCCGTGGATGTGGGTAAGTTCCAAGACCGATATTTCACTTACGTGGCATCCTTTGGTGCATTTACAAAGGCATCCTACGCGACACCGCAGAATGTTAAAAACGCGCTGGGACACACGGCATATCTTTTGGAAGGTATACAAGAGCTGTCTCAGATGAAACCCATACATGTGCGCCTAAGGTTGGATGACAGGACCATTGAGGATGATTTCTTATTTGGAGCAATTAGCAATTCTACCTCTGTTGGTGGCATTTTAACGTTAAATCCCAAACAAGTGGATATGACCGATGGCAAGTTCGAAGTGCTGCTGGTACGGGCACCGAAGGATTTTCAGGAACTGCGTAACTGTGTTGTGGCATTACAAAAGCAGACCTATAACTGCGAGGTGATGACTTTTGTTTCCACGGCCTGCATAGAGATTGAGACAGCGCCCAATGTTGTGTGGAGCTTAGATGGAGAAAGGGCAGATGGAAATGAAAAAATGGTGATAGAAAATCTGCACCATGCTGTTTCCATTGTGATGAAAGGATAGAATATGCATAATTCTACACTTTGCTATATCACCAATGGTGACGATGTGCTGATGCTGCATCGGGTAAAAAAGAAGAACGATGTGAATCAGGACAAATGGATTGGCATCGGCGGTAAGTTCGAGGGAGAAGAAACACCCGATGAGTGCCTTTTGCGGGAAGTAAAGGAAGAAACGGGGCTGACGCTTACCTCTTGGCGATGCCGAGGGATTGTCACATTTCTGACCAATGGGCCGTGGGATGGGGAGTACATGCACCTATTTACGGCAGATGGATTCCAGGGTGAATTAAAAGAATGTGATGAGGGCGTTTTGCAATGGGTTAGTCGTGCGTTTCTCGACAGCTTGCCCAAATGGGAAGGTGACCAAATCTTTTTGGACTTATTGTGGCAGGATGCGCCGTTTTTTCTGCTAAAGCTACGCTATGATGGCGATACCTTAGTGGAGGCAGTGCTAAACGGTGAAAGAATCAAATAACAACCCCCCCACAGCTCAGCTGAGCTGTGGGGGTTTTCTCTTAGATGTTGCTTAAGGGCTTAATTTTCTGCCGATAAATGCGCAGGAAGAAAAAGATAGTCAGACTCAAACCAAAAACCTCAGCTATGGGGAATGACCACCAAACGCTGTTTACTTCTCCTGTTAGGCTTAAAAGGTATGCAGCAGGCAGCAACACCACCAACTGCCGACACAGTGAGATGATGGTAGCATAGATTCCGTTGCCCAATGCTTGGAAACATGCACCGAGAGAAATGCCAATGGCAGCCGCAGGAAAGCAGAAACTGATAATCCGCAACGCCCGTGTGCCAATGCGCAGAAATTCGTCAGAGGGGTTAAAAATACCCAGTAGCATATCCGGAACAAACTGGAATATCAGTAAGCCCACCAGCATAATGCTCAGCGCGGTAAAACAGGCGCACTTTAGCGTGCCGAGAATGCGCTTGGGATTTCTTGCGCCGTAGTTATATGCCACAATAGAGATGGTGGCATTGTTAATGCCAAACAGAGGCATAAAGAAAAAGCTTTGCAGCTTAAAATAGATGCCAAAAACGCCGGTGGCGGTTTCGCTGAAGCCCTGCAGGATTTGGTTCATACCGAAGTTCATAACAGAACCAATGCCCACCATAATGATAGAGGGGATACCAACAGTAAGAATGGGGGCGAGAATTTCTTTTTTGGGCATGAGCGCATGCAAGGAGAACTGCACATCCGGATTGGAAGTGAAGTTAAAAATGACGGCTAAGATGGCAGCAATCCATTGCCCGATGACAGTTGCAACCGCAGCGCCGGCGATGCCCATAGGGGAAATGCCCAGGGCTTCGGAGCCGAAAATAAAGATAGGATCCAAAATAATGTTTGCAACGGCGCCGGTGCCTTGGGTAATCATGGTGTATGTGGTTCTGCCGGATGCCTGCAATAGCCGTTCCCCCAACACCTCTACAAAGATGCCGAGGCTAAAAATGCAGCAAATTGCGATATAGGTGGCGCCACAGTCAACGGTTTCCTCTACAGTGGACTGCATGGCAAAATATGGCCTTGCGCCAAAGAAACCGAACAGCATAAAAAGCACAGTGACAATGGCAACCAAAAACAGACCGTTGCCGGCAGAGCGGTTGGCAGCTTCCTGCTTTCCCTCACCTAAGGATTTGCTGAGCAGGGCGTTAACACCAACACCAATGCCTGTGGCAAAGCCAATTTGAATGTTTTGTATTGGAAATGCCAAAGATAATGCAGTAATGGCACTTTCAGAAATGCGGGAAACATAAATGCTGTCTACCACGTTGTATAACGCCTGCACCAGCATGGCGATAATCATAGGCAAGGCCATATTATAAAGCAGTTTCCCAACAGGCATAGTTCCCATTTTGTTGCCTTGCTGTATTTGCGGGTGATTGTTTTCCATATTTCTTCCTTTCTGTTTGCCGAAGTGCAAAAAGGGGCTGTAATCCGATTGGGGATTATAGCATAATAGGTGATTCTTGTCAAGGCAAGGCGGACTCGGCAGAATAATGCAACGAGACCAGCAGGGCACGTATTTTTTAGGAAGAAACGGAATATTCTATGTTAGTTTTGGACAGAATTTTCGTACGTGTCTATGACAAAGGTGCCGGGGCATGCACGGAAAGAGGATGCCACATAAATGGGCACGCCATACTGCTGTGCCAGCTCAATGCAGCGCGTATGCAGCACCTGTGCGCCTTGGCGAGCAAGCTGCAGCATGTCATCGTATCCGATTTTAATATATTTATTTGCGTCCTTGTGCTTGCGGGGATCCTTGTCATAAATGCCGTCTACATCCGTGTAAATGTGGCACAAATCGGCTTTCAGGAAAGCAGCTAAAGCAACAGCTGTCGTGTCGGAACCACCTCGTCCTAAGGTCGTGATGTCGCCGATGGCATTGACACCTTGAAAACCGGCAACGACCACAATTTTTCCCAAGGCAAGTTCCCGGAGGATGCGGTCACTGCCAAGGGCTACTACATGGGCATTCTCGTGACAGTCATCGGTCATAAGGCCGGCCTGCCAGCCGGTAAGGCTGACGGCACTGTGGCCCGATGCTTCAATGGTCATTGCCATCAGTCCGGCGGATATTTGCTCACCGGCGCTTAAATAAGCATCCATTTCTCGTGGGGATGCCTTTGTATTTGCCAGATTGGCTTTGGTAATCATATCGTCGGTGGTATCGCCTTGGGCGGAAACAACGACGACGACTTGATGGCCTTCATTGGCAAAGTCGATACAGCGCATGGCGGCGCTGCGTATTCTTTGATTGTCAGCCAAAGACGAACCGCCGAATTTCAGAATCATTCGCATTTTGCGTCACCTCCGCACCATTCTACGCCAAAGGGCGACAAAAAGTACCGAATTTACATTAGAAAACCGCCCCACATTGTAGGGCGGTAGACGAAGCATTATCCGGCAAGGACCTCGGCCTTGATCACATTATTCACCTGATTTAGCAAAGTTAGCAAATCCTCTAGGGATACATCCACCTCTGTTGCATCTGCAGAAATGGTGACAATAGCGCAACCGTTGGTGGGGACTATGGAATTAATGGTAAGAATATTGGCACCGTGCTGCGCAAAGACTTCCAGCAGCAAAGAAAGAGCACCCGGCTCGTCATGCAGCAGCAACTGGAAGGTAATAACACGTCCGGTCATCATATTTTGGAAGGGCACAATAGAGTCCCGATACTTATAAAAAGCACTGCGGCTGATTTCCGTCATTTTGGTGGCATCGTTTACTGTAGCGGCTTCACCGGTTAGCAGCAAACGTTTTGCTTCTGCAACCTTTATGAAGACTTCCGGCAGGGCGGATGCCTCAACAATGTAAAACTTTGGTTTGCTTGCCATAAAAAGACCTCCCCAAATGAAATACGTGCAGCAGGGTTATTCCCACCCATAATTATAGCATATGTTTTCGGAAATGCAAGCCCTATGCGTGCATATGTCCACGAAAGGAAATGAAGTATGTCATCTCGCAAGACAGTTGTAGCTATTATTTTACTGGTGCTCATCACCTTTGGAATTCGTTACTTATTACCGGTGAGCTTGCCGTTTCTTCTCGCGGCGCTATTGGCACTGGCGGCAGAGCCGTTGGTAGGCTTTTTCCAGCGAAAGACAAGGCTGCCGAGAGCAGCGGCAACGGGAATTGGTGTAACCATGACGCTGATTTTGCTGGCACTGCTGATTATGGTGTTAGTTGCACTGTTTTTACGACAGCTGCGTTCACTTGCCGGCATCCTGCCGGACGTTGAGCAGACGGCATTGCAGGGCATGTCCCTATTGGAGCAATGGCTGTTAGGCTTAATCCGCAGCGCACCGCAAGGCATCCACTCGGTGCTGACCCATTCGGTGCAAGGCTTATTTTCCGATAGCACAGCGGTTTTAGATAGCCTAACAACATGGCTGCTGGGGCTGGCGTCGGGAATTCTTACGCGCCTGCCGGATAGTGCATTGGGGTTGTTTACATGGCTGTTGGCAAGCTTTATGCTGTCAGCCAAGCTGCCCCAAATTCGCAGCTGGGTGCACGCGCATTTGCCAAATACATGGCATGAAAAATATTTACCCATGCTGCAACGCATAAAAACAACCGTTTTTGGCTGGATAAAGGCACAAATTAAGCTGATGGGAATTACAGCACTGGTGTTGGCGGCAGGATTTTTCGTTCTGCAAATTTCCTATGCGCCGGTGTGGGCAATACTCATTGCGTTGGTTGATGCGTTACCGGTACTGGGCACGGGGATGGTATTGGTGCCGTGGAGCATTGTATGCTTTTTACAGGGAGATTCGGCGCGGGGGATTGGTTTATTAGGTGTGTATGCAGTGGCAAGCTTGCTGCGCAGTGTGTTGGAGCCGCGTATGGTGGGCAAACAGCTAGGGCTAGACCCGTTGGTTACACTGGCGGCCATGTACGGTGGATATCGGTTATTTGGGCTTGGCGGCATGGTGGCGGCGCCGTTACTGGCTGTGATTGTGACGCAAACAGTAACAGTCAATAAAGAAAATAAGGCTTCTTAACAGAAGCCTTATTCTTTTTTACGGTAAAGTAAGCGAATCGCGTTGCATACACACAGCATGGCAGTGCCGGAATCTGCGAAAACGGCGGCCCACATGGATGCACCGCCCAACAATCCCAGAAGGATGACAATGGCCTTTACCGCCAAGGCAAAAACAATATTTTGCCATGCGATGCGGCGCGTGGTTTTTGCAATATCCAAGGCTTGTGCAATCGCACTGACTTGCCCGGTCATAAACACTACATCGGCTGCCTCTAATGCAGCATCTGCACTGTTGCCCATGGCAGCACTTACATCGCTGCCGGCCAAAACCGGTGCATCATTTATACCATCGCCGACAAACATAATTGCGCCGTTTTCCTTGCGTAGCTGTTGTAAGCAATCCAGCTTCTCTTGAGGTAATAGTTGGGCATAAACCTGCTGAATGCCAACGACTTTAGCAACTGCCATGGCATTTTCTTTTTTGTCACCGGTGAACATGGCGGTGGCAATGCCAGCTTGGTGGATACGGCAGATGGCAGCCCTGGCATCGGGCTTTATGGTATCTGCAATGATAATGAAGCCTAAAACCGTGCCGTTTTCTGCCACATATATCTGTGTGCCGTAAGTATCGTGCTGAGAAATCTCCAGGTCAATGCCAAAGCGAGACAAGAGCTTTTCATTACCACACAGAATTTGCTTGCCATCTATTGTGGCGCAGATTCCGTGACCGGGAATTTCTTCTATCTCCTGGGCGGCTGGAAGCGTCAAATTTGCTTCTTCGGCTGCGCGGAGAATGCTTTTTGCAATGGGGTGCGTAGAATGCTGTTCGCAGGCAGCACAAAGCGCCAATACATTTTCCCCAACAGTGCTTTGCAGGGAAAAATCGCCCTTAGTAATGGTGCCGGTTTTGTCTAGGACCACGGTTTTGATTTGTGCCATGGTTTCTAAGGCAACGCCACCCTTAAACACGATGCCTTGCTTGCTGGCAACGCCGATACCGCTGAAAAAGGCCAGTGGAACACTTAGCACTAAGGCACAGGGACAGCTCATAACAAGAAAGGATAGGGCGGTGTAAACCCAATACTCCCAATTTCCACCAATTAGGCTGGGAATAACGGCAGTGAAAAGCGCCAGGGCAACGACAATGGGTGTGTAGATTTGCGAGAACCGTGTTAGAAAACGGTCCATTTTCGGCTTGCTGGCAGCAGCGCTTTCAACACTGTGCAAAATGCGTGTCACAAAGGAGTCGGACAAGGGCTTTTCCACGCGCATGATTAATAAGCTGTCGCCGTTGATGCAGCCGGATAGGACGCTGTCTCCTGCTTTTACACCAACAGGAACGCTTTCGCCGGTAACAGGGGCGGTGTTTATGCGGCTCTCGCCTTGTAAAATGACACCATCCAATGGGATTCGATCGCCGGAGCGCACCAGAATTTCATCTCCCACCTTGGCGTGTTCTGCCGCAATGGTTTTACCGGAAGCCAAATGCACCACATCCGGACGCAAATCCGCCGCGTCCATAATTTGACTGCGGCTGCGTTCCATAGCCTTATGTTCAAAATATGCGCCAACTCGATAAAACAGCATAACACCCACCGCTTCAGCAAATTCGCCGATGGCAAAAGCGCCTAGGGTAGCAATACTCATGAGAAAATGCTCATCAAACAGGTTACCACGGAAAATATTTTTTGCAGCAGTGGATAAAACCTCCCAGCCCAGCAATATGTAGGCACTGATAAATAACATAGCCGGGGCAATCGGTACGGAGAAGGCGCTGAGCACTAAGCCCAGTGCAAATAATCCTGCACCCAGTAAAATAAAAGGCAGGTCGTTGTGCGCGTGGCGATGCGGCTGGTCAGCTTTCTGCGTAGGGATAAAAAAGTGAATTTCCGGTTCAATTTGTCGTGCAGTAGCCTCTATCAGGGGCAATAATGCATCCGGATTTTCTGCTGTTAAGCGCAACTGCATTGTGGCAAATGTGATGGTGGCAGCTTCTATGCCGGGAATTTGACGAATTTTAGCCTCTGCCTTTGCGGCACAGTTGGCGCAGTCTAAATTTTCGATGGAATAGATTTTTTCCAAGAAGAACCCTCCAAATAATTTGACGATTGAGCAAGTGTTCATATGTATATTATTAGTATATCCCCATTCCCCCAATTTGTCAATAGGGAGGTGGGGATACTTGCACATCCATTTGGCTTTCCAAAACCATTGGCAGGGCAGTGATGGGGTGAATAAATTCCAACCGCTTGGCACAGAGCTGTTGTCCATTGCCATTGTCTGTGGCATTGCCGTATTGGGGGTCACCAACAATGGGGAAACCCATATGAGCACAATGCACACGCAGCTGATGGGTTCTTCCGGTGATAGGTCTGAGCGCCAGTTTGCTAATACCATTATAACACTGCAAAACAGTATACTCTGTTTGGGATGGCTTGCCACTGGTATGCACATAGCGCAGCAGGCTGGGCAGCGGTTTACGGGCAATAGGGGCATCAATGATACCCTGGGGTTGTGGTGGCCGGCCATGGACTAAGGCGTGGTAGACTTTTTGAAATTCCGTATGCTGCATAGCGCCATGGGCGTGGGCATTTTTGGCCAGCAGCACGATACCAAAGGTGTCTCTGTCCAATCGTGTGATAGGGTGAAAGGCGCAGCTTTGGTTGGTGCGGCGAAAATAGCCGGCTGTGAATTTCGCCAATCTACCTGTATATTGACTGTGGGAGGGGTGAATCAGCATACCGGCGGGCTTGTCCACGGCTAAGAGAAAATCATCTTCGTATAAAATTGCCAAATTGCCGTCCTCGGCCGGATAATCAGGTGCTGCCTCTTCTAAAGACACGGTAATTACATCCCCACAGCTTACAGGAAAATTC
>JAZSAK010000046.1:0-8286 GCA_045601865.1 Faecousia sp.
AGCCAAATTCTTCTGCATCCGCAGTGGTCTATCCAAGAACGTGTGGAGGATGTGATTTCTGCCATTCAGCAGCAATTTGGCATGCAGTATGCCCAAACCACCCAAATTTGGGAGCTGCTGCAGCACGCCCTGCTGCTTTCCCAATCAGAAAAAACCACAGCCGCAGAAGCCATGGAGCTGTTGCGATGTCGCACAGCGCCGGAGGTGCTGGCAGGCGCGCTATATGCCTGTGCCACCTGTCACGGCGACTTTGATGCCGCTATGATTACCGCCGTCAATCATTCCGGACGCAGTGCCGCCGTAGGCGCAGTCACCGGTGCGCTTTTGGGACTTGCCCAAGGGGAGGAAGCGCTTCCGGAATTCTATATGGAATGTCTGGAACCTACCGCCATTTTACGGGAGCTTGCGGACGATTTGCTGCAGGGCTGTCCCACCAACGGACTGTTCGATGACGATTGGGATAGAAAGTATTTACATGGCGGTATATAGGCTTTGGGAGAGAAAATCTTGGTTTTTTCTAGATTTCTTCCGAAAAAACAGAAATTTTTCCGTTAAAAAATAAAAATAGGGGTTGCAAATCGGATTTTTCGGTGTTATAATCTCTATGTAAAGATGTTTGACTTTTGGAGAGAGGCGCAAGCCTCTCTCTTTGTTATGAAAGAGGCGAAGCTATGAAAGTTACAGAAATTGTTGCCCAATTTGCCCAGCCGATTGTGGAGGCCCACGGCTGCAGCCTTTGGGATGTGGAGTATGTTCGGGAAGGCTCAGAACGCTTTTTGCGGCTCTACATTGAAAAAGAGGGCGGCGTGGACATCACCGACTGCGAGGCGATTTCCCGGGCTGTGGACCCTGTTTTGGATGAAAAGGACCCCATTGCGGAATCCTATCACTTTGAGGTATGCTCTGCCGGCTTGGAGCGAACGCTGAAACGGCCTGCGGATTTTCAGCGTTTTATGGGCAGCCCCGTTATGGTCAAGCTGTACCGCCCCAGAAACGGCTTAAAGGAAATCCCCGGCATCCTGCGTGACTACTGCGACGGCAAGGTTACCGTAGAGGCCGGAAAAGAAACCATTGAATTTGCAAAATCTGAGGTCGCACTGGTGCGGCTTCGCGTTGAGTTTTAACAGGAGGATAGAAAAATGGCAAGAACTTCTAAAAAGAAGCCCCAGGCACATAAAATCGACGGTGTTGAAATTTTCGCCGCCCTGCGGGAGCTGGAGAAAAACCAAGGCATCCCCATGGACTATATGCTGGAGCGTCTGAAGCAGGCGTTGGCAAACGCCTACCGCAAGGACCGGGAGGATCATCGGGACATCCCTGCCGAAAACGTGGTAGTAGATATCAGCGAAGCAGGCATTTCCATGTTTCAGGTGAAAACCGTTGTGGCTGAGGTGGAGGATTCCGCTTTGGAAATGCACATAGATGCTGCTCGAAACATTGACCCCGACATTCAGGAGGGACAGACCGTTTCCATCCCCATCAATGTGGAAAAGTTTGGCCGTATCGCCGCACAAACTGCCAAGCAGGTTGTGATTCAGGGTATTCGGGAAGCCCAGCGCGGCATGACCTACGAAAACTATTCCAACAAGGCACAGGAGCTGCTTACCGGCACCGTGCTGAAGGTAGACCCCAGCGGAGATATTTTTGTACGTATCGGACAGGGCAACGAGGCTTCCGACGCCGTTTTGCGCGTCAGTGAGCAATCCCCCTGCGAAAGCTACCGGGAAGGCGATTTGATTCGCGTTTATGTTTTGGAGGTGCACCGTGCTAACCGCGGACCTTTGGTGCATGTTTCCCGTTCTCATCCCAATCTGGTTCGCCGTCTGTTTGAATTGGAAACACCGGAAATCGCCGATGGGCAGGTGGAAGTGCGCAACATCGCCAGAGAAGCCGGTTCCCGCAGCAAAATGGCAGTTCGTGCTACGATTGCTGATTTGGACCCCGTTGGCGCCTGTGTCGGACCTCGCGGTGGTCGTGTAGGTGCTGTTGTGGAGGAGCTCCGCGGCGAGAAAATTGATATCGTGGTTTGGAGCGAAGATCCCTGCGAATATGTCAAAGCTGCCCTGAGCCCCGCGGATGTGGTATCCGTTACCTTGGTGCCCGGTCAAAAGGCCTGTAAGGTTATCGTTCCCGATGATCAGCTGAGCCTTGCCATTGGCAAAGAGGGTCAAAACGTCCGTTTGGCCGCAAGATTGACCGGCTATAAAATTGATATTAAGCCCGCTTCTCAAGCAGAAGAGGAATAAATAGTGGAAAGGTGGCAGTCTCCGTGCAAAAGAAAATCCCCCAACGGCAGTGTATGGGCTGCCGAGAGCGAAAAAACAAACGGGATATGATTCGTGTGGTACGCACCACAGACGGTCAGGTCTGTTTGGATTTTGGCGGAAAGGTAAATGGGCGCGGTGCCTATGTTTGCCCGGACGCTGAATGTTTGAAAAAGTGCCGTAAAAGCCGCGCTTTAGAGCGTTGCTTAGAAATCGCCATTCCGGAGGCGGTCTATGACCGTCTGGAAAAGGAAATGGAGGTTCAAAGCCATGGCTAATGCGCTAAATTATCTCTCCCTTGCCAGAAAGGCCGGCTTTGCTGAACTGGGTGAGGAGCCGGTAGGTGCTATTTCCCGCACCGGTAAGGCGCACCTGATTGTGGTAGCCGCCGACGCCTCTGACCACACTTGGCGCAGAGCAAAAAGCTTTGTCGCCGGCACCAACCAGCAGTGTATTCGCCTGCCCTACAGCAAAGACGAGCTGGGCTTTTGTATCGGCAGAACCAGCCTGGCTATTGCCGCTATCACAGACCCTTCTTTGGCAGCCGCCTTCATCAAAGCAATGGACTGTGGCGAGAAATTCGCCCCCGTGCTGCAAGCGCTGGAGGAAAAAGCTGCTAAGGCAAAAAAGAGGCAGGCAGAGGCAAGCGCCCACAAGCGAAATATCCGCAAGGGCAAGGTTAAAAAGTAAGTAGAACCATTTGGAGGTGTGTATATTGAGTATTGATGTAAAGTATCGTTTGAAAGAGGTCGCTGCAGATTTTGGTGTCACCACCAAGGAAATTGCAGAGGTCATCTCCAAGTACTATGAAAAACCAAAATCCAACGCACAGGTGTTAAGCAACGAGGAATTGAATGTTGTGTTTGAACATTTGACCCAACACAACCAGATTTCCTCCCTGGAGGTTGTGTTCGCAGTACAGCCTAAGCCAAAGGCAGAAGCACCCAAAGAGGAGGCTGTAAAAGAGGAAAAGCCTCAAATCACCGGAGCGCCCAAGGCAGAACCCAAGCCGGAAAAGCCCAAGGAGCCGGAACGCAAGCGGGAGCGCCGCGTGGTGGATACCTCTGCGGTGCAGGTAAATACCAACCGCTTTGCCGATGTGGATAACTTGGTATCCGAGCGTGTGCAGAATTTCCAAGGCGGCAAGCAGCGCATCGGCGGCGGCAAGGGCAAACAGCAGCAAAAGCAGCAACGAAACAATTTCAAGGGCAACAAGTCCAAGAATGAGGAGCAGGAGAAGCTGCGCAGACTGCAAATGGAAGTGGCGCGCAAGGCCCCTGTCACGGTTAAGATTCCCGAGGAAATCACCGTCGGTGAGCTGGCAAGCCGCATGAAAAAGACTGCTGCTGAAGTCATTAAGCTATTGATGAAAAACGGAATCATTGCCGCCATCAACCAGACCATCGATTTTGACACTGCCGAATATGTAGCTGTGGAACTGGGCTGCAAGGTGGAAAAGGAAATCACCGTTACCATTGAAGAACGCATCATCGACGACCATGAGGACACCGCCGACGAGCTGGAGACCCGCGCCCCTGTTGTGGTGGTTATGGGCCACGTTGACCACGGCAAGACCTCCACTTTGGATGCTATCCGCAAAACCTCTGTTACTTCCGGCGAGGCTGGCGGCATTACCCAGCACATCGGCGCTTATACTGTGGATGTAAACGGCAACATGGTCACCTTCCTGGATACCCCCGGTCACGCCGCCTTTACTTCCATGCGTGCCCGTGGTGCAAAGAGCACGGACATTGCCATTTTGGTGGTTGCCGCCGACGACGGCATTATGCCCCAGACCATTGAATCCATTAACCACGCCAAGGCAGCAAATGTTCCTATCATTGTTGCCATCAACAAGATGGATAAGCCCACTGCAAACCCCGACAAGATTAAAGAACAGCTGACCAACTACGACCTGATTCCTGAGGAATGGGGCGGCGACACCGTTATCGTTCCCATCTCCGCAAAGACAGGCATGGGTCTGGACGATTTGTTGGAAATGGTGATTTTGACAGCCGAGGTGCAGGAGCTGAAGGCCAATCCTAACCGCCGTGCCAAGGGTACGGTTATCGAAGCCCGGCTGGACAAGAACCGCGGTCCTGTTGCCACATTGCTGGTGCAAAACGGCACTTTGAATCAGGGCGACATCGTCATTGCCGGCACCGCTGTTGGTCACGTGCGTGTTATGACCAACGATAAGGGTCGCACGGTTAAAACTGCCGGTCCTTCCGTTCCTGTGGAGATTACCGGTCTTGCGGAAGTGCCTGCCCCCGGCGATGAATTCAACGCCGTTACCGACGAGCGTATGGCAAGGGAATTGGTGGAGCAGCGTAAGCAAGCCGCCAAGGACGCCGCTGCCAATGCTATGCAGAAGGTTACCTTGGACAATCTCTTCGCCCGTATGCAGGAGGGCGAAATGAAGGAGCTGCCGCTGATTGTTAAGGCGGATGTGCAGGGCTCTGCTGAGGCTGTGAAGGCTTCCTTGGAGAAGATTTCCAATGAGGAGGTCCGTGTGAAGGTCATTCACGCCGGTGTCGGTGCTATTAACGAGAGCGACATTTTGCTGGCTTCCACCTCCGGTGCCATTGTGGTTGGCTTTAACGTCCGTCCCGATTCCGGTGCGCAGGCAAGCGCTCAGAGAACCAATGTCGATATGCGTTTCTACCGTGTCATTTATGATGCCATCGATGAAATTGAGGCCGCTATGAAGGGCATGCTGGCACCGAAGTTTGAAGAAGTGGTTATCGGCCACGCTGAAGTGCGCATGACCTACAAGGTCAGCGCTGTGGGTACCATCGCCGGCTGTATGGTGAAAGACGGCAAGGTTACCAGAGATGCGCAGGTGCGCGTACTGCGTGACAATATTGTAATTCACGAGGGCGAAATCGGCTCGCTGCAGCGGTTTAAAGACGCCGTTAAGGAAGTCACCGCCGGCTATGAGTGCGGCATGAGTGTAGCCAAGTACAACGATATTAAAGAAGGCGACATTTTTGAATGTTTCGCCATGCAGGAAATCAAGAGATAATCCATCTCAGCCGCCCCGCTTGTGCGGCCCGTCTGGTTGCATTTATAAAGGAGGATGAATTATGGCATCCAATCGTATCAATCGCATTAACGAGGAAATTCAAAAGGTTTTGGCCGCTGCCATTCGGGAGTTAAAAGATCCCCGTGTCAACACCACCATGATTTCCGTTACCCGCGTAGAAACCACTCCTGACCTGCGCTACACCAAGGTATATGTCAGCTTTTTGGAGGAAAATAAGGCTTCTGACGCCATGAAAGGCTTAAAATCAGCCGGTGGCTTCCTGCGCCGAGAGGTGGGGCAGAAGCTGAATCTGCGCTACACCCCTGAAATCATGTGGGCGCTGGACGACTCTATCACCTATGGCGCAAAACTGTTGGAGCTGATTAACTCTCTGGAGGGGACTTCCCATGAAGATTCTGACCAGGCTTGAGTGTGCCGACTGGCTGCTGGCCCGTGACCACTTTGTCATTCTCACCCACCGCAAGCCTGACGGCGATACCATCGGCAGTGCGGCAGGCCTATGCCTAGGTCTGCGGCAACTGGGAAAATGCGCCCATGTGCTCCACAATCCGGAGGTTACTCCTCTGTATGCGCCGTTGCTGGAGGGCTTGACCAAGCCGCAGCCGGAGGAGGGTGATTTGCTGATTGCCGTAGATGTGGCTGCGGACAGTATGCTGCCAAAAAGCTACGATTCTTTAAAAAACAGCATTGATTTGCGCATTGACCACCATGGCTCCGGTCGGGAATATGCCCCCCGGGAGTTGGTGGATTCCAGCTGCGCCGCTTGTGCGGAAATCATTTGGGAGCTTCTGTTGGATATGGAAGTAGAGCCGGATAAGGCAATCGCCGAGGCCATTTATGTGGGCGTTTCCACCGACACCGGCTGTTTCCGCTTTGCCAACACCACCGCCCACACCTTTGATGTTGCCGGTGACTGCACCGCTGCCGGCGCAGATATTCACAGCTGGAACCAAAAGCTGTTTGACACCAAATCTCTTGCCAAGCTGCGGCTGGAAGGGTGGATAATTGCGCACGCCCAATTCTTAGCAGACGGAAAATTCATCCTCTGTGCCATTCCCAAAGAAGTGGAAGAAAGCATTGGCGTCAGTGAGGATGATTTGAATGATATTGCCTCTTTCCTGCGGTCGGTAGAGGGCGTACGGATGTCGGCACTGTTGCGGCAAACCGACGCCGAACATGTAAAGGTTTCCGTGCGGGCAATTCCCGGGTACAACGCCGCGGTGGTCTGTGAAAACTTCGGCGGCGGCGGACACACCGGCGCTGCCGGCTGCAGCATGAAAATGTCCTTGGAAAAAGCCGTAGAAGCGATTGGGCAAGTCATGCTGGACTGGGAGATGTGCGAATGAATGGAATTGTCATTGTAGACAAGCCACAAGGTTGGACCAGCCAGGATGTCACCGCCCGTTTGCGCAGGGTTTTTAACACACGGCGCATCGGTCATGGCGGCACCCTTGACCCTATGGCAACCGGTGTACTGCCGGTGTTTGTGGGCAGAGCCACCCGTGGTGTGGCGTTTTTCGAGCATGCGGAAAAGGTGTACGAAACAGCACTCAAGCCCGGTATCACCACCGACACTGAAGATATCACCGGCACTGTTTTGACACAGCTAGAAGCCCACATCACAGAGGAAATGGTGCACTCTGTTTTGGCCCAATTCCGTGGGGAAATTTTGCAGATTCCGCCTATGTATTCCGCGCTGAAGGTAAACGGCAAAAAGCTTTACGAGCTTGCCCGTGCAGGAAAAGAGGTGGAGCGCAAGCCCCGTCCCATTACCATACATGAACTGACCTTTTTGGGCTTTTGTGACGAGGGAATCCGCTTGCGTGTTCACTGCTCCAAGGGTACGTATATTCGCACACTGTGCAAGGATATTGGTGCTGCTTTGGGCTGTGGCGGCTGTATGGCTCAGCTGCGCCGTGTGCAAGCCGGGCAGTACTCCATCCGTGACGCTGTTGCGCTGGAAGAACTGCTGAATACGGAAAATCCGGAACAATATCTGCACAGTGTAGACTCCCTGTTTTCCAATTATGCGGCACTGACCTTGACGCAAAAGCAGGAATTGCGCTGCCGCAACGGCAATAGCTTCTCCCTGAATCAGCCGGACGGTACTTACCGCGTATACGGCAAAAATGGAGAATTTCTTGCCCTCTGCCGGGTAGAAAACGGAATTATGTCAACCATAAAAAGCTTCTTTGAAGTTTGATTGTAAGGTAGATTATGAAAGAACAAACAATTTACGCCTTAGGGTTTTTCGATGGGGTGCATCTTGGACACGCCGCGCTGCTGGCGCAGTGTCGCCGTCTTGCCACCGAAAAAGGCTGTAAAAGCGGTGTCATCACCTTCAGCGCCCATCCGGACGCCCTTGTATTTGGCGAAGCTCCGTCGCTGATTAACACCCCTGCTGACCGCCAACGGCTGATTTGCGGTTTCGGCATTGACCGCGTGGTCAGTCTGCCCTTTGATGAGGCCATGAAGCATATGCCTTGGCAGGACTTCTTCCGTCTGCTGGTGGAAAAGCACCATGCCTGCGGCATTGTGGTGGGCAGCGATTTTCGCTTTGGTCACCGCGGGGAAGGCACTGCTCAGGCTCTGCAAGCGCTCTGTAAAGCGCAGGATATTGCCTGCGCGGTTGTGCCCCAGCTCAGCATGGACGGCACCGTGGTTTCCTCTACCCATATTCGCTCCCTTTTGGAAGCGGGCAAAATGGAGCAGGCTGTGCGTTTTTTGGGACATCCCCACATTCTCACCGGTGCAGTGGTTTCCGGACGAAAGTTGGGGCGCACGCTGGGCATTCCCACCGCGAATTTGCAGATTCCCAATGGCGTTGTTGTGCCAAAATTGGGCGTTTACGCCTGTCTGGCCTGCTTTGACGGAGAAAAATATCCAGCCGTTACCAATATCGGCAACCGCCCAACTGTGGGTGGTCATCGCGTAACTGTGGAAGCTTGGATTTTGGATTTTGACGGCGATTTGTAC
>JAZSAK010000047.1:0-6603 GCA_045601865.1 Faecousia sp.
ATATGGGGGTATTTTTATTATAAAGGGTAGGTGGAAATACGTCAAGCATCGATGGCATTTGTAGGGCGGGGGGTGGTGCTCCGCGCAGCGAATCAAAATAAAACGATTGCCAGTGGCAATCGCACTGCTGCTATTTACTCCCGCCGCAAACTATGCTATAATATCCCCACGAAAGCGAGGAATTGGTATGATTAAGGTACTTTTTGTCTGCCACGGGAACATCTGCCGCAGCCCTATGGCAGAATTTGTCCTGAAAGATATGGTGGCAAAGGAAGGGCGCAGTGCCGATTTTGAAATTGCCTCTGTCGCCGTTAGCTGTGAAGAGCTGGGCAACCCCGTCTATCCCCCTGCCCGTCAAGAGCTGGCAAAGCACGGAATCTCCTGCGCCGGCAAAACCGCCCGACGCATCACGGCAGAGGATTTGCACCATTTTGACCACATCTATTACATGGACTCCTCAAATGCCCGTTACTTACAGCGCCTGTTTGGCGAACAGGCCGCAAAATGCCGCCCCCTCCTGCCCCGGGATGTGGCTGACCCTTGGTATTCCGGGGACTTTTCCCAAACATGGGAGGATATCGTCGCCGGCTGTACCCGTATTCTGGAGGAACTGACATGCTAGACAAAGAAAAACTGGAAGCTGCCTTAGCGCAGCTTCCTCTGTATGCCTACCACTTCATCCACCCCTCGGATTTGGAATTTACAGAAAGAATCCGTCACATTTGCCGCCAGGAATGTCCTATGTACGGCAAAAGCTGGGCGTGCCCACCCGGCGTGGGAGAGGTTGCGCAGTGCAAGGCAACCTGCATGGGCTATGAAAACTGCTTGCTGATTGCCACCATCACCGAGGTGCGTGACATCACCGACATCGCAGAAACACTGGCCACGCGCCCTGCTCATGAGGCAATCACCAACCAAGTGCGTGATCTTTTTCGCCAGCAAAGCACAGAGCCTTATGTGCTTTCCACAGAAGCCTGCTCGGTTTGTGAGCGCTGTTCCTACCTGGACGGCAAGCCTTGCCTGCATCCGGAGCGTATGCACCCCTGCGTGGAAAGCCATGGCATCAACATTCTGCCCCTGCTGGAGCAGTTAGGCTTACAATTCCAATACGGCGAAAATGTGGTAACCTGGTTCTCTCTGCTGTTTTACAATCCATAACAAAAGTCCCCTCCTGTTTTAGCAGGAGGGGGCTTTCTCTGTTTTTATCGGATATCCTGCAGTGCAATGCCGCGTATCATGTTTTTGAAGCCCGGGCGCAAATCCTTTATCACCCACATCATCACAAAATTGGCAAGCACTTGGGTCACAAGGGATGCCAGCGCCGCGCCTACAATGCCCCAATAGGGAATCATCACAATGTTCAGCACCACATTGCACACCGCGCCGGCCAGCGTGGTAAACTGCACCCATTTGCTTTTATACTCGGCAACCATATACATATTGTTGGCCGAGCCAAAATAGCAGAACGCGTCATACCAAACCACCAACGACAATGCAGAAACCGCACCCAAGTATTTTTCACCATACAGCAATAGCACAATCTGCTTGGCAAATACCATCACGAACAGGCCATAGGCGATGCAGAACCAGAATATAATGGCATACAACTGGCGGAATCGCTTAAGATACATCTGCTCATCCTTATGCTTTAGCTCCATTACCACCGGTCGGAATCCCTCAATCAATGACGATGGAATCATGGACAGTGCGCTTGCCAGTCGCACGGCGGCAGAATACAGCGCCACTTCCTCATTTCCCATCATGGATTTGAGCATGATCCTGTCTGTTTGCCCGTAAATAATGCTCAAAAGGACAGAGAATATAAAGGGATACGAGCTTTTCAAAATCCGGCGCAGTATACCCATGGAGAACCGGAATGTACCGGAAAAATTGCGAAAAAACGCCACCAGCAAGAAAACGCCAAACAGCAAACTTTCTGCCGCCAAGCCACAGGTGTAGCTAACCAGGCTCTTTTGAAAATGCAGTGCAAAAACCCGCCACACTGCCGTCAGGGCAAAGGCGACCATTCGCAAAATGGCTACCAAATCCGCCTTGTTTCGATAGCGGTGCCAATAAACGAACAGAGAAAGCGACCCAAACAAGGCAGAAGTGGATTGTAGCAAAACCACTGTGTACAGCATCGGCTCTCCGGGAGCCAGCATCCGCACCACAATCTGCAACACGGCAATCGCCACAACAGATACTACGCTCTGCGCCACAATGCAGGAACAAAGGCAATCGCCTGCTCTGTCCTCGTTTTCTACAAACTCCCGCGTTACCACGCTGTAAAAGCCCAAGCCGCAAATTGCCGTAGCAAACTGAATCAAAGAATTGGCGTAATTGAGCATGCCATTGGCATCCAGACTCAGCTCTCTGGCGACAAAGGCCTCCAGCAGAAAACGAAACAAGGAATACAGCACATTGCCCAAGAATATCCAAGAGATATTTTTGACCAGCTTGCCGCTTCCCAATCGCCTCAATTTATCAAACATATCTTTCTCTCACATTCTCCTCCGCCGTGGCGGATAGGTACATCGTCCAATGGAAAATCCTCTTGAAATAATCACAAGATTTTTTATATTATACCACAATCGCGTGGACTTAGCAAGTACCCTGCATACTTGCACAGCTTGCCTGTGTTTCTGATATGCACGCGCCATAACGCGGCTTTGTCAACCGGTAGCTGCAGTTACTAAAATGCCTAAATTATCCCGATAAATGGTGTCAAACTGACTTAGCGGCAACGGATTGATGCCTTCCCCTACCTCAATGGTAAATCCGGGACGGCGGAAAAACTTGATAAACCAATCCTTATACCCTGCAAACGCGGATTCAAACGGGGTATCTGCCACTTCGTAGCCGCTGACCTGAGCAAATCGCTGTGCCAGCTCCTCCGCGCCCGGCACCTGTACATCCTCAAATTGCCAGTAAATCACTTTGCCCTGGGTGTGATATGCCAGCACCAGTGCCGGATCTACCGCCTCTGTATAGCCTGCCAGCGCTTGGGTTTCCAACTGGGTCAGCGGCGCTCTGCCTACAAAATCTCTTGGGCCGGGTTGGGTATAGCCTTGGGCAAACTTGGTTTCCCGGGCCTGCAACCACCCGGCAGGATATTGCAAATTCAAATCCACACCCAAAAGGTTGGCTTTCCAGCCGTCAGGAAAGGGGATATTAGGATAGTTCTCCGCCAGCCCTGCCGCCACCTCATATTGTAGCTGTCCGGGTACAATTGCTCCCGTTACCAAGTCCACACCATCGGGATCTACCATGGGCACCGTGTAGATTGTCACATCTTCCGCCAACTGTCGGGCATCCACACCGCCAATTTGTCCTCCATCCACAATGGCCTGGGCAAATTCCTCCACGAATTTCAAAAGCAGGGGCGTGGTAATCCACTCGTTGGCATGATGGGCGGCAGTATACAGCACTTTCCGCGGTCCGTTACCTATCACCAATGTACGAATGGGACGGTTAAAAGCGGTTTGCGTTAGCAATTCCGAACGGCAAAAGGGATACTGCGCTGTTATGGCCAAAATGGTTTCGTTGCATAGCTGGGATGTCATAGGGACATCCGTTCTTACAATGGGCATAAAAATCACCTCTGGTCAGTTTATGACCAAGAGGTGATTTTTGTTCAAGACTTATTCTGTTCCAGATAAATCAGCAGCACCGCAATATCTGCCGGGCTGACGCCGGAAATGCGTCCAGCCTGCCCAATGGACACAGGGCGGATTTGGGACAGCTTGTCCCTCGCCTCTAATCGCAAACCGCCAATGGCATTGTAGTCCAAATCTGCAGGCAGCAGCCGTGCCTCCTCTTTTTTGAACTCCTCCACCTGCTTGAGCTGGCGTTGCAGATAGCCTGCATACTTTATCTGAATCTGCACTTCCTCGGTAACACTGTCCGGCAAAATCGGTCTGTGCGGGTCAAACGGTGCAATATCTGCATAGCTTACTTGGGGGCGACGGAGTAAATCCGCCAGTCGTGCTGAGGAAGTCACCGGCGCTGAGTCCCTGCTTTGCAGCATTTCGTTTAGCGCCGCACTTGTGGCAACACCTGTGCTTTCCAAACGGCGGATTTCCCGTGCCACCGCGGCATATTTCTCCTCCACCTGCTGCAAACGCTCTTGAGGAACAAGCCCCACCTTGGCGCCAATAGCGGTCAACCGCTGGTCGGCATTGTCCTGCCGATGTAAAAGCCGATACTCGCTGCGGGAAGTCATAATCCGATACGGCTCTTCCGTTCCCTTGGTCACCAAATCATCAATCAGTGTGCCGATGTAGCTGGTATCTCTTGTGAGAATCAGGGGTGCCTTGCCTTGCAGCTTCAGCGCCGCATTGATGCCGGCAATCAGCCCTTGCGCCGCCGCTTCCTCATAGCCCGAGGTTCCGTTAAACTGCCCTGCTCCGTAAAGGTTCCGCACCGCCTTGGTTTCCAAGGTGGGCAGCAGTGCCGTGGGGTCAATGCACTCATATTCAATGGCGTAGGCTGGGCGCATCATTTCCGCATTTTCCAACCCCGGCACAGTGCGCATCATAGCAAGCTGAACATCCTCCGGCAAGGAGCTGGAGAAGCCTTGGATATACAACTCCTGCGTATCCATTCCGCAGGGCTCAATGAACAGCTGATGGCGCGGCTTATCCGCAAATCGGACAATTTTCGTTTCAATACTGGGGCAATACCGCGGTCCTACGCCGGAAATTGTACCGTCATATATGGGACTGCGGTGCAGATTCTGCCGAATGATTTCGTGGGTTTTCTCATTGGTGTAGGTCAAATAGCAAACTGCACCATTCTCTATCTTATGCTCTGTCCGGAAGGAAAAGGGCTCAATTTCGTCATCGCCGGGCTGCAGCTCCATTTTGGAAAAATCCACACTGCGGCGGTTAATGCGCGGGGGCGTGCCCGTCTTAAACCGGCGCAGCGGCAAGCCCAGTGCACGCAAATTGTCCGCCAAGCCCACACTTGGGTGCATTCCGTCCGGACCGGAGGCAATCACTGACTCTCCCGTAATAATGGTGCTGTCCAGATACGTTCCCGTTGCCAAAATCACCGCTTTGGCATCGTACTTTGCACCCAACTGGGTACAAACGCCTGTAACTGCGCCATTTTCCACCAGAATCTCGGTAACTTGCGCCTGCTTTAGCTCCAGATTTTCCTGCTGCTCTAAGGTATGCTTTGCTACCTGCTGATACTGCCTTCTGTCTGCCTGCGCCCGTAAGGAATGAACAGCAGGCCCTTTGCCTCGATTAAGCATCCGATATTGGATGCAGGCCTTGTCCGCCATTACGCCCATTTCGCCGCCAAGGGCATCGATTTCCCGAACCAAATGCCCCTTGCCCGTGCCGCCAATGGCGGGGTTGCAGGGCATATTGCCCACCGCATCCAAATTGATGGTAAACAAAATGGTATGCAGACCCAGCCGTGCAGCTGCCAGCGCCGCTTCAATACCTGCGTGTCCTGCTCCGATTACCGCTACATCGCAGCTTCCTGCGTAATAGCTCATGCTTCTTCCTCCGCAGCCTTCTTCTGCTCCGGGGGCAGCACAAAGGGCTTGCACACCACTTCGCACCGATTAATCGGCGTACCCAAAGCGTAAAACTTCTCTTCATACCCTGTCATAATGCCGACAACGCCGTTTTCATGGAGATTTCTGGTCAGATTTTTCACTTCCAAGCCACAGGCGGCAAATTCCTCCACAGAAAATTCAAACAGCGGTGCATTGTCGGTCTTGAAATGCACCTCGCCGCATTGGCGAACCACGCGGCAGTATTTATCCAAAAATCCGCGATGGGTCAGCCTGCGCTTTGCATTCTTTTTTCTGGGCCACGGGTCGGGGAAATTGATAAACAGCCGGTCAATTTCCTCTGGGGCAAAAATTTCCTCTATCCGCTCCACATCCATATCGATGTAAAATACATTTTTCAGCTCCATGGCTTGGGCTTTTTCCATAGCTACCACCATCGCTTCCCGACAGCGCTCCACCGCAATCAGCAGGACATCCGGATTGGCTGCAGCTGTTTCTGCGGTAAATTTACCCTTACCACAGCCCACTTCCACCCACAGCTGCTTGGCATCGGGCTTTAAGTCTTGCCAGTGCCCCTTCAGGGCGGCAGGTTCTGCAATGCGAATATCGGCACACCGCTCCATGCGCGGCTGTAAATTCTTCATTCTTCTCATTCTCATGGGTACGTCCTCCCTATTTGCATATCTAAGTTATTATAGCAGAACAACCCTTATCCGTCAAAACTTTTTCAATTATCCCCCCTATGGGCTTGCAGAAATCCTATTTTTACAGTATAATGCAGAAAACGACAATAGGAGGAATGTGCCTTGGCAGACCATCATCATGAACACGATCACGCCTATATGCACGAACATGGTATCGCCCACAGCCATGGCCATGTCCATGAGAACCAAAAAGCGGTTGTGAACCGTCTCGCCCGTGCCATTGGGCATTTGGAAAAGGTAAAACGCATGGTAGAAGAAGGCTACGATTGCTCCGAGGTGCTGGTGCAGCTTGCCGCCGTACGCTCCGCAATCGACAACACCGGCAAGGTAATTTTGCAGGACCATATGCGCCACTGCATGGTAGATGCCGTT
>JAZSAK010000048.1:0-4322 GCA_045601865.1 Faecousia sp.
CTTTTGGGCGTGGCGGTACTGATTTACTTCCTGCTGCGGTAAAGCAAGCTTTTTGCAATTTCTTGACAATTTTTCGGTTCTTTGCTATGCTTAGAAAAAATAATCTTAGGAGGTACCCGCGCAATGAAACGCACCGATTATATTAGCTGGGATGAATATTTTATGGGGATTGCCATGCTGGCAGCAAAACGCAGTAAAGACCCCAATACGCAGGTGGGTGCGTGCATTGTATCCCAAGATAATATTATTATTTCCACCGGTTACAACGGTATGCCCAAGGGCTGCAGCGATGATGATTACCCATGGGAAAGAGAGGGCGAGCAGACCAAATACCCCTACGTGGTACATGCGGAGTTAAACGCTATTTTGAACGCCAACGGACGAGACCTGCATGGCAGCCGTATTTATGTGGCGCTATTCCCTTGCAATGAATGTGCAAAGGCAATCATCCAAAGCGGTGTAAAAGAGGTTCTGTACCTTTCAGATAAGTATAAGGACACCATGGGAAATTTAGCATCTAAGCGGATGCTGGACTCCGCCGGCGTGAAATACACCCAGCTAAAAACACAGATAAAATCCATAGCGTTGGATTTTATTCCGGAAGAAGACCGTTAAAGCAATCCCCTTGGGCACTGCCCAAGGGGTAATTTTTTCCAAACGACGCCACATGGAATAAAACTTCCGCGATTGGCAAACAATACCTGCGGATAACAATTTTAGGAGGTTTTTCTATGTTGCGTACACGAATGATTTGCCTGCTGACGGCGATTGCCTGCCTGCTTGGCATAGGCGTAGGTGCTGTGGCGCTGGAGGTTGATTGCGGAAGCACCCATTGCTTCAGTCCGGAGGATTTTTCCCAAGAGGAGCTGGCAGGTATTTGCATTACCGGCCTGCCGGATGCGCAGGTAGGCACTGCTATGCTGGGACATCGGGTGCTTCAGCCCGGTGATATTCTCACAGCGGATCAGCTTAGTAAAATGACATTTGTCGCATTGCAAACCCAAGTAAATCAAGAAGCAATAATGACTTATTTACCCATTTATGAAAATCGGGTTGCGCCGGTTGCCAATATGACCATTGCGGTTTTGGGCAGAGAGGACAAGTCCCCGGTAGCTGAGGATTTTGCCTTGGAAACCTATAAAAATCTGCCCAATGAAGGCAAGCTGAAGGTTTCCGATCCGGAAGGGCAGGCATTGACCTACACCCTCACCCGTCAGCCTAAGCGCGGTCAGGTGGAGTTGAAGGAGGATGGAACCTTTATTTACACGCCTAAGAAAAACAAAGTAGGCGTAGATTCCTTCGTGTTTACGGCTACAGATCCGGCAGGAAATGTATCTCGTGAGGCAACTGTGACAATTCGTATTCTCAAGCCCACGGATGCCACACAGTACCAAGACACCATCGGCACACCCTACCGCTTTGCAGCGGAATGGATGAAAAACACCGGTTTGTTTATTGGGGAACGTATCGGAGACGCCCATTGCTTCCGGGGAGATGAAACCATGAGCCGAGGGGAATTCCTTGCCATGGCGGTGAAGCTGTTGAACATTCCCATGGAGGATACTACCACACTCACAAAATATACAGAGGAAGCGCCGGTATGGCTCAGACCTTACCTGGCTGCAGCGTTGCGCGCAGGCTTAACAGCAGGGCTGCCGTTAACAGAAAGTGGCGCATTTGGTGCCGAAGTCCCCGTGACCGGCGCTGAAGCAGCGGTAATGCTGCAAAATGCTATGGACCTTGGCATTACCACCGTAGTATCGGAGGAAGAAACAGACGTGCCTGCATGGGCAGTCAATGCGGTGACGGCGATGCAGGACAACGGCATCGAAGTTTTTGCCGGGAAGAACCTTACGCGCGGTCAGGCGGCACAGCTGTTGTACCAAATCAGTCAAAAGGCAGCGGAAGCCCCAGGCTTACAGATGTATCAATAATGGAAAAGCCCTCCCCAACGGGGAGGGCTTGCTATGTATCAATCCATTTTTTTCACAACACCGGGGATTTTTGCAATCAGCAAAGACGCGATTGCTGTAAATACCATTTCCGGAATCATATAACAGCCGTTGTATGCAACGCTATACACAAAGCCGAGTAAATTCGGGGATAGTGTTTCAATGAGGGTTGCTCCCCAAGGCTGAAATAATTCTAGAGAGAAGAACCATTCGCTGTAGTCAGAAAACAGAATATAGCCGGAGAGGATATGCACCAAATACCGCGCACTTAAAGCGACCAATGCACCGCACAGCAGGGCTATGGCAGGTTTGTGAATTCGGTTGCGGAAGATTCCGCCTAAGCACAGCATGGTGTATGCCAAAACGTAATCCAACAGGCACATGAAAAGCGCTTTTCCAATTAATGCCCCGTCTCCAAAATAGCCGGGAAGAAACGCGGCAGAAACGGTCTTGGCGCCTAGTGCCATCTGCAAAAAAGAATAGGTGACAGCTACCACAGCGCCCCATTTGACTCCGTAGCGGTAGCTGCATAAAACCACAGGCAACATACATACCAAGGTGATTTGTCCACCAAAGGTGAACTCGGGAATAAACATTTTGGATATCAGCTCCAAAACGATTGCCACTGCCAAAAGCATAGCACTTTCCGCAAGGCGCTTTGTGTTGTTTTGCTTGTTTTCCATAACAAACCTCCGAAATAAAAATTGTCGCATTGCAAACCGTCTAGGTGCAATGCGACAAAACTTGTCTCATATTTGCATCTTTCCCTCCGACGGTACTAACCGTATCAGGTTCACGGGTCTAAAACTGCGTCAGTTTCCTCTCAGCCAAATGCATTTGGCTCCCCGAAGACTTATTTGTTATGCGAACTAAGCATAGTATAGCAGATATACAAAAAATGTCAAGCCATTTCTGTGGTAAGCTCCTTGCCGCCGAGAATGTGGAAATGCAAATGCGGCACTGTCTGTCCGGCATCCGGCCCACAGTTGCTGACCACGCGATAGCCGTTATATAGCCCCTCTCGTTCTGCAATCATGGGGATAATTTCGAAAATATGGGCAATCACAGCACTGTTTTCCAAGGTGATGCCGGCAACGGAGGGGATATGCTCCCGTGGAATCACCAAAATGTGGCAAGGCGCTTGGGGATTGATATCCCGAAAGGCGTAAACGGTTTCATCCTCGTAAACCTTGGTCGAGGGAATTTCTCCTGCTGCAATTTTGCAAAATAAACACATAAACGTTCCTCCTTACAAGCCAATTACGCTAAATACGCCGGTGCTGGCAACAGCCATAATGATTCCGGCGATGATAACACCCAGCGAAACCGCTAACGCAGTGGATTTAATGCCCATATTCAAAAAGCTGGCGGCCAGTGTACCGGTCCAAGCGCCGGTTCCTGGGAGGGGAATACCAACAAACAGCATCAATGCCACAAACAAACCGCCGCGGCCTGCTTTTTTGACAAGCTTTCGGCCGCCTTTTTCGCCCTTATCAATGCACAGACGAAAAAATTTTCCGATGTATTTTTTATCCGCGCCCCAAACAAGGACCTTGCGGGCGAAGAAATAAATAATGGGAACCGGCAGCATATTGCCAATAATGCACACCAATAGCGATTCAAAAAAGGGAAGTCCCATGCCGAGGGCAATGGGCACACCGCCTCGCAATTCAATCAGCGGCACCATGGAAACAAAAAATGCGGTTAGGTACTTGGGTAACATACAATCCACCTTTAACTTAATTTCTGCCATTGTATCATAATGCGGCGCGCTGTGCAATGGTAATCTTTGTGCTTTTTACACCGAAATACTCAGGGCAGTGCGTGCTCCGTCAAAACAGCATTCTCAAAATGGAAGCTCCAGTTGTTCTTATCCCAAAGGTTGGTATGAACACTTGCCCAAGGACCGGGCAAAAAGGTGGTTCCGTTGTTGGTGGTCACTTGCCATTCTCTGGAAAGGGTGAGGATTTGGTCATGAGCAGTCTTTTCGTCGCTGTTGATAGGCTTGCCGGTGAAGGGGTTTTTGGGATTGGCAATCACGCCGTCCACTGCCAGGGTAGGCACATCTGCATGGGTCATAAATTCATCGGAGGTGACAAAGCCTTCTGCGTTAAAATCCTTAACCATCAGCAGCGGCGCAAAATATTCCAGATAGACCTTTTTACCATTGCCAACGTCCATAATCGCGGGAATAATCTGCTGCATGGGGTAGCCATGGTCAGAAACCAGAATAATACGGGTGTTGTCATAGACACCCTGCGCACGCAGGAAGTCAAACCATTCGCCCAAACGCATCAGCACCGCCAGATTGGTGTGGTAGTGACGCATTTGCTCCGCAGTGCCCGTTGCCAACGTGCTCCCGTTCACATG
>JAZSAK010000049.1:0-8849 GCA_045601865.1 Faecousia sp.
GACTGTGATGTTACACGGCAAATCATCCACCTTGCCGGCGTACCCATCGCCGCACCGTCGGCAAATATTTCCGGCAAGCCCTCCACCACCACTGCAGAGCATGTTCGCCACGACCACGACGGCAAAATTGACATGATTGTAGACGGCGGTGCATGCCGTGTTGGCGTAGAATCCACCATTGTGGATTTAACGGACACGCGTCCCCGTTTGCTGCGTCCCGGTGGGATTACACCGGAGCAACTGTTTTCTGTTTTGGGGGATTTGGTGGTAGACAAGGCCGTTACCACCCAAATTGACAAAGACACTGTGGTGAAAGCACCCGGCATGAAATATAAGCACTATGCACCGCAAGGCGATGTGGTTATTGTTTCCGGCAGTCGGGAAAGGGCGAGCGCGTATATCCATCGCCACTTCGCCAAGGGCGACCGCGTGCTGTGCTTTGCTGAAGAACTGTCTTTGTATGCCGACTGCGCCCCCCTTGCATATGGCAAAGAAGCAGATATTAACACCTTATCGGCTGGATTATTTGCCGCCTTGCGGGAATTGGATGCGCCTAATATCGGCAAAATCTATGCCCGCTGTCCCGAAGGTGGCGGCATTGCCTATGCAGTACAAAATCGGCTAAAGAAAGCCGCCGCTTTCCACATTATTGATGCAGAGGTGGAGCTATGATTATCGGAATCACCGGCGGTACCGGCTGTGGAAAAACGACACTGCTTTCGCTTATTGAAACCCACGGCGGTTTCGTTTTGGACTGCGACAAAATCTATCATCAGCTTTTGCAAACGGACAATGCCCTTCTGCGTGCCATTGCGCATCGCTTTCCAAACGCCGTAGCAGACGGTATTTTAGACCGCAAAAAGTTGGGGTCTATGGTTTTTTCTGATGAAAAAGCGCTTTCGGATTTAAACTCCATCACCCATGGCGCTGTCAAGGAAGAAGTGTTGCGGCAACTGGAGCGCAAGCCAAAGCTTGCCGCCATTGACGCCATCGGTCTGTTTGAAAGCGGCTTGGCGGAGCTTTGTGATACTACCGTCGCCGTTACTGCGCCGGAAGATATACGAATCCGCCGCTTAATGCAACGGGATTCCATCTCTGCGAACTATGCAAAGGAACGCATTGCCGCACAGCACACGGAAGACTGGTATAAAAAACGTTGCCAACATATCCTGCACAACGACGGCACTATGGAACAATTCCAGAGCAAATGCCTTGCTTTTTTGCAAGGACTGGGTATAATATAAGGTAAACCCTGAAAGGAGAAATGGAAATGAATACAGAGCAATTGCGTGAAAATCTTATGGCCGCGCCGAAAAACGGATACAGCCGTATTACTGCTGAGCAAAGAGCCGAAATGAAAGCCTACTGCAAAGGCTATATGGCCTTTATGGACGCCTGCAAAACCGAGCGGGAGGCCACTGCTTGGGCTGCTGCAGAAGCGGAAAAGCGCGGCTTTAAGCCCATGACTGCCGGTATGCAGGTAAATCCCGGCGATAAAATTTATCTGAACAATCGTGGCAAAAGCATTATGCTGGCTGTTATCGGCACAGAGCCGCTCAGCAAGGGCAGCAACATCTGTGCCGCCCATGTGGACAGCCCCCGTATGGATGTTAAGCCCAATCCTTTGTATGAAGACTCTGAAATTGCCTACTTCAAAACCCATTACTATGGCGGTATTAAGAAGTACCAGTGGGTTACTGTTCCGTTGGCAATTCATGGCGTTGTCTACAAAAAGGACGGCAGTGTAGTTACCGTTACCATCGGCGAGGACGAGTCTGACCCCATTTTGATGGTTTCCGACTTGCTGATTCATCTAAGTGCTGACCAGATGAAAAAGCCCTTGGCAGAGGGCATTGCCGGCGAGCAGCTCAATGTTATCCTCGGCACAGAGCCTTTGGAGGGCGAGGGCAGCGATTTAGTAAAGCTGAACGTCCTCAAGTGGCTGAATGAAAAGTACGGCATGGTGGAGCAGGATTTCTTGTCTGCTGAACTGACCATCGTGCCTGCCGGCAAGTGCCGTGAGGTTGGTCTTGACCGCAGCCTGCTGGGCGCATACGGACATGATGACCGTGTTTGTGCTTACGCCGAGCTGGATGCCCTGTGGAATATCGGCACACCCACCAAAACAGCAGTTTGCATTTTGGCGGACAAGGAAGAAATCGGCAGCGTTGGCATCAGCGGCATGCAAAGCCAAGCCTTTGAATACTTCATGGACACCCTGTGCAAAGCACAAGGCGCAGACCTGAGAGAATGCTTTGCCAACTCCTTCTGCCTTAGCGCAGACGTTTCCAACGCCTTTGACCCCAACTTCCCCGAAACCTGTGACCGTCGGAACAACAGCCAGCTGAACTACGGCGTTTCCATTTGCAAGTACACCGGTTCCCGCGGCAAAGGTGGTGCATCCGACGCATCCGCTGAGGCCATGGGACACATCCGCACTACCTTCGAAAATGCCGGCGTTATCTGGCAGATTGCCACATTGGGCAAAGTGGACCAGGGCGGCGGTGGCACAGTAGCTGCCTATATGGCAAACCGCAACATCGTCACTGTGGATGCAGGCGTTCCGGTTCTGTGCATGCACGCACCTATGGAATTGGTTTCCAAGCTGGACTGCTACGAAACCATGCTTGCCTGCAAGGCAATTTATCTGGCATAAAGCAGTAAGCCCTCCCGATTTTGGGAGGGCTTTTCTCATAAAACAAGGCACCGCCGGCAATGCCGGCGGTGCCTTTACAAAGAGGAAAGAAAAGGAAGAAATACAGGTTATTGATTGGCTAGAAATTCTGCCGGATTCATCGGCTCGTCATTATAGGTGACGGCAAAATGCAGATGGTCTCCATGGGCGTTTTCCAGCAATGCTGTGTTGCCCACTACACCAATCGCCTGCCCCAGCTTTACTGTATCCCCTGCCTGTACCGACAGTTTTTCACCCAAGCTGGAATACGTGGTAACATAGCCGTTTTCATGCTGCACCACCACCGTTGTGCCCATGGTATCATCCACATACGTGGTATACACCGTGCCATCTGCTGCTGCCAGCACCTGCGCACCGGCATCTGCCGCAATGTCAATACCATTGTGAACACGCCAATCTCTGGTTGTTTCATTGTAGGTCAGGCAATCCATGGCATACTCGGCAATGGTCTGTCCCTGCAAGGGCATACCGGTTTTCAGCGGCTTTTTACCCTCTGAAGGCTTCGACTGTTCTGTGGGTTTTTCGGTAGGGGCAACGACTTGCATGTCGTCACCGGTGGGATTCAACACACCCACGTCTTGCGTAGGCTGTTGAAGCTGTGCGTCTTTTTCATTTGCGTTGTGATAGTACAAATAGCCGGAAATCCCAATGGCAGCTGCACACAGGATTAGGGCTATGTAGTAGCCCTTACCGCTGAAGCTGCCGGTATTTTTTCTATTGCTCATATAAGCACCTCCGTAGCTAAGTATTTCCAAATGTTTGGAAGTTAAACCAAACAGTGGAAATTTTTTTAATTTTACATATGCGTTACAATTCATTGCTTTACTTTTGTCGGAAACAATGGTAAAATGTTCGACAGAAAGGAGGCAGTCTTATGCGTGATCTATTGCAAGAAGCGAAAAGCTTTTTTCGCAAGGGTGATATGGCGCTCTTGCTGCTGTGTTTGGCAACCTCGGCATTTGGCTGCCTGATAATCGCCAGTACCACCAACGCAGAAAAATTTGGTGGCTCCACAAGATACATTGCCATCCAAATTGGTGCCACCGTACTGGGTTTTTTCTTTTACTGGCTCATGTCCTCCATTGACGCAGAGTCGTTTTCCGAGCATCGCTTTGGTCTAGCCGCTTTTAATGTTGTGCTGTTGCTGCTGTTGATTCCCTTTGGCACCGACAACAATACCGGTAATAAGAGCTGGCTGAATTTACCCTTATTGCCTATCCACATTCAACCTGCGGAGATCTGTAAAATATTTTTTATTCTAATTTTGGCATCGGTCATGGCATCTCACCAAAACCGTGTCTCCCATATTTTCTCTGTTGGACATTTCCTGTTTCATACATTTTTGCTAGTTGGTATCAATTTGCTTGTTTCCCACGATGCCGGTGTTTCCTTGATATTCGTGTTTATTTTCATCGGTATGGCGTTTGCCGGCGGTGTCAGTTTATTTTGGTTTTTAGTTGGGTTGGGTTCAGCAGCCGCCGTATTCCCAATTTTGTGGTCAAGCTTTATGACTGACCAACAAAAAAACCGTATTCTGTATCTATTTATCCCGGATAAAATCGACCCCAAGGGCCTAGGCGTTGGCTGGCACACCAATGAAAGTCTAAAATCCCTTACCGGTGGCGGAATGACCGGTCAAGGCTTATTCAGCGGAAACCGCACGCAAGGCGGTCAGCTTTTTGCCCAGCATACGGACTTCGTCTTTTCCTCCATCGGCGAGGAAATGGGTTTTGTGGGCTGTGCTCTCGTTCTGCTTTTGTTGTTTGCCATTATTGCGCGTTGCATCTGGGTCGGTCGGCAAAGTAACGACTATATGCGGCGACTGATTTGCTTCGGCGCTGCCGCTGCACTGATTTTTCAGGTGGTTGTCAATGTGGGTATGTGTATCGGTGTCGTGCCGGTTATCGGTCTTACGCTGCCCCTGATTAGCTATGGCGGCAGTTCCATTGTTACCATTTATGCTATGCTGGGCCTGGTATCCGGCGTGCATGCACGCCCCTCTCCCAAAAGCCACCATCGGTATATTCAGCCCCCAAGATAAAAGCACGCTGCTGAGTGTAGCGTGCTTTTTTCTTATGGTTTTGTTGTATTGCAATCCTTCGTTTTTTGTGTATAATAATAGTAGAATTTTTACAAGGAGGCGCGGCACGAGCTGCGATTAAGCTATGAAAGCATTTATGGATCGGGATTTTGTATTGGAAACCGAAACTGCCAAGCATCTTTTCCACGACTACGCGGAAAAGCTCCCCTTGTTAGACTACCATTGCCACTTAAATCCCAGAGAAATCTATGAAGACCGCCGCTTTAACAACCTAACCGAGGCGTGGCTGGGTGGCAAGCAAAATGACGGTACTTTTTTTGGTGACCACTATAAATGGCGCCTTATGCGTAGCAACGGCGTCGAGGAACGCTATGTGACCGGTACGGAGGATGCCTATACACGTTTTTTAAAGTTTACAGAAGCTCTGGAAATGGCAATCGGCAATCCTATGTATCATTGGTGCCATATGGAACTGCAGCATTTCTTCGGCATTACAGAGCCTCTGACCGTGGAAAGTGCGCCTCGCATTTGGGAAAAGACCTGTGATATGCTGCAAAATGACCCCAATCTCTCTGCCCGTGGTCTTATTCGCACCGCAAATGTGGCACTTATCGGCACCACCGACGACCCTATTGATTCTCTGGAATGGCACGAAAAGATTGCCGCAGACCCCACAATTACCTTCCGTGTCCTCCCCTCTTTCCGTCCGGAAAAGGCAATGGATATTCACAAAGATGGCTTCCTCAACTATTTGCAGGCACTTGCCAAGAGTGTTGGAAAGAAAAGCCTCGACTCTGTGGAGGAAATTTGCGATGCTTTAGTGGAGCGCTTGGAATTTTTCCACAACCACGGTTGCTGCGCCAGTGACCACAGCCTGGGCCATATCCCCTATCATGTATGTTCCATGGCAGAAGCAAACGCCATTTATCAAAAAGTGTTGCGCCACGAAGCACTCACTGTTGAGGAAATTGAGGCCTATCAAACAACCCTGCTGCTGCGCTTGGGTAAGGAATATCACCGCCTAAACATTGTTATGCAGCTGCATTACTCTGTTGTTCGGAATCCTAATGCAAAAATGTTCCGGCAAATGGGTCCTGATGGTGGTTTTGATACCATGGCGCAAAACACTTGTGGCGAGAAGCTGGCGCAGCTGCTTTCAGCATTGACTGAGGCAGATGCTTGCCCCAAAACCATCGTATACTCTCTAAATCCTGTGGACAACGCCTTGATTGGTACAATCATCGGTGCATTCCAAGACAGCACTGTTCCGGGCAAGATCCAGCACGGCTCTGCATGGTGGTTTAATGATACAAAGTCCGGCATGGAGGAACAAATGAAATCCTTAGCCAGCTTGGGCCTTTTGGGCAACTTTATCGGCATGCTGACAGATTCCCGCTCCTTCCTAAGCTACCCCCGCCATATCTATTTCCGCCGTATTATGTGTAATATCATCGGCACTTGGGTAGAAAACGGCGAGTATCCTAACAACGAAGCATCTTTGAAGAAAATTGTGGAAGGCATTAGTCATAATAATGCAGTCCGTTACTTCGGTTTATAAAGATTGTATCCCTCCGGCGAACGCCGGAGGGATATCTTTTCTAAAAACGCATAAAGCATTCATTTTCTGGAAAAATAGCTATTGCAAAATAGAAAATCTTATGTTATAATGCCCAATGTGTCCAATGCCGGGCAATGAATATTGGGATGTAGCCAAGCGGTAAGGCACCAGACTTTGACTCTGGCATTCGTAGGTTCAAATCCTGCCATCCCAGCCATAAGATCCGCTAGCTCAGTCGGCAGAGCACCTGCCTTTTAAGCAGGGTGTCCGGAGTTCGAATCTCCGGCGGGTCACCAAGAAAAGCCATACCATGAATGTGGTATGGCTTTTCTTAATGGGATACAGTGGAGATTCGAAAATCAAATCCAACTGTCCGGCGGACAGTTGGTGGCGAGGGCTAGACCGAGCCAAACCTATATCTGCGCCTTGCGCAGATGCAAACGAATCTCCGGCGGGTCACCAAAAAGCAGTTACCCCTTTTGGGGTAACTGCTTTTTTATTGAAAGGAAACGGGCGCAGTATGCGCCCGTTATGTTATTCTCCCAACCAGCGTGGGGCTGTCACAGCAACTGCCTCCCCTGCCGTAAGGCTGGCAGGTACATCCAAAATCCTCTGATTTCGGCTTCCTCGGAAGCTTAGCTCCAAGCTTTTTTCTTCCAGTACAAACGGGCCATCGATGAGCACATCAATGCTGCCAAGCAACGCCTTTTGCGCCGGTGTGCCATGGAGCAACTGTTCAAAGGTATAACCGGAATAGGATGCCACCTCGTAGCCCTTGGCTTTTAACATTTTGGCAAGCTTGGCGTAGCCCTCTGCCTGGGCAAAGGGTTCGCCCCCGGAAAAGGTAACGCCCTTACAAAGGGGGTTGCTTTCCACAATATCCAGCACGGTTTCCTCGTCCATATCCGTGCCACAGCCAAATGGCCATGTTTCCGGATTATGGCAGCCCACACAATGGTGCGGGCAGCCTTGGCAAAAAATACAGGTGCGAATTCCCGGCCCGTCTACAATACTGTCGCTGACAATGCCGGACAGATTAAGCATGGGTGGTCATACCGTGTTTCACACGGTCGCGCTCCTCAGCACGCTTGGCGTCGTTCCACTTATCCATTGTGCCAACCAAGTAGCCAGTGATGCGGCGGATACGCTCGAAGCCGACACCCTGTCCCATTTTTTCGTTTTGTGTTTTGACTGTCATACAAATACCTCCTTATTGGATTCCCTGAAATGCAGGTATTTCAGGATACATTCTTCTGAGCTGTTCAACCTTTTCAGGGTCAATTTCCTCGCCCTCGTGGCGACCGCAACGGGGACACACATCGCCGATGATACCCACATAACCACAAACAGGGTCGCGGTCAACGGGATGGTTAATAGAGCCATAGCCGATGCCAAAGTCATGCATACACCGCACCACAGACTCAAATGCCTCCACATTTTTGGCTGTATCACCATCCAATTCCACATAACTGATATGGCCGGCATTACACAGCGCATGATAAGGCGCTTCCAAGCGAATCTTATCATACACGGAAATAGGATGCCATACAGGAACGTGGAAAGAGTTGGTGTAATATTCTCTGTCGGTAACACCGGGAATCTTACCGTAGCGCTTCTGGTCCATGCGGATGAACCGTCCGGACAAGCCTTCTGCGGGCGTGCCCAACAAGGTGACATTCATCTTTGTTTCCTGAGACTTGCGGTTGCAGTAATCCCGCATAAAGCCGATGATTTCCAAGCCCTTCTTTTGCAGGTCTTCGCTTTGACCGTGGTGCTGACCATACAGCGCAGTCAAAGTTTCTGCCAGGCCGATAAAGCCGATGGACAGTGTACCGTGCTTTAGCACTTCCCGCAAATCATCCTGCATGCCCAAATTCTCGGAATCCAGCCAAATGCCCTGACCCATCAGGAACGGATAGTTATAAATCCGCTTGTTTGCCTGAATCTCAAACCGGTCAAACAGCTGTTGGGCAACCAATTCCAACATTGCCTGCAGCTTTTCATAGAACAGCTTTTCGTCGCCCTTGCTTTCAATGGCGATGCGCGGCAGGTTAATGGATGTGAAGCTCAAATTGCCGCGGGAATACGCAATTTCCCGAGTGGGATCATAAACATTGCCCATAACACGGGTGCGGCAGCCCATGGTTGCCACCTCCGTTTCCGGACGGCCGGGAACATAATATTGCAGGTTGTAAGGTGCGTCCAGGAAGGTGTAGTTGGGGAACAAGCGCTTTGCGCTGACCCGCATACTCAGGCGGAACAGATCATAGTTGGGGTCATTTTCATTATAGTTGACACCCTCTTTGACCTTGAAAATGTGAATGGGGAAAATGCAGGTTTCGCCGTGACCCAGGCCGGCATCCAATGCCAGCAGGATATTGCGGATAACCATTCTGCCCTCAGGCGTGACATCTGTACCATAGTTGATGGAGGAGAAGGGTGTCTGGGCACCGGCGCGAGAGTGCATGGTGTTCAAATTATGAACAAAGCCCTCCATTGCCTGCTTGGTATCCCGATCGGTTTTCTTGAAAGAACGTTTCGCTGCCCGCGCTACC
>JAZSAK010000050.1:0-15028 GCA_045601865.1 Faecousia sp.
TTTCTGTTGACCAAATTATGTTTTGCCGATATTCCTATCCCATTGCATTCCCGCCGAATATATGATAGAATACTCACGCAAGAAAGGCAGGTGATTCCTATGGCGCAGAAAAGAGCCCTTATTGGCATGAGTGGCGGTGTTGACAGTAGCGTAGCGGCATATTTGACCATGCAGCAAGGCTACGACTGCCTTGGTGCAACCATGCTTCTGCACGATTATCAAAACGGCCACGGCGTTTCCGACGCTGAGGCAGTCGCCAAGCGGCTGGGCCTTCCCTTTTCTGTTTTTGATTTTTCAGAGGAATTTCGCTGCAAGGTTATGGACAGCTTTGTCCGTTGCTATGAAGAGGGCTTGACGCCCAATCCCTGCATTGAATGTAACCGCCATTTGAAATTCGACCGTTTTTTACAGCAGGCGCAGAAATTGGGGTGCGATTACATCGTAACCGGTCACTATGCGCAAATCCATTTAGACAACGCCACCGGTCGCTACTGCTTAAAAAAAGCTGTTGACGAAAGCAAAGACCAATCCTATTTCCTATACACACTTACGCAGCACCAGCTGGCGCACACGCTTTTCCCACTGGGCGGCTTGACCAAGGCAGAGGCGCGTGAAATCGCCGAAAGTTTGGGCTTTTCCAATGCAAAAAAGAAAGACAGTCAGGATATTTGCTTCATCCCAGACGGGGATTATTTCGCATTTTTGGAGTATCATACTGGCAAAGCCTATGCATCCGGTGCATTTATAGACCAAAACGGCAACATCGTTGGTACCCACAAAGGTGCTGTTGGCTACACCATAGGGCAACGCAAAGGGTTAGGCATTGCTATGGGCGCACCGGTTTATGTCTGTGGCAAGGACATGGATGCCAACACTGTTACAGTCGGCACCAACGAAGCCTTATACCACAATGCCCTTCGGGCAAAAAATTGGAACTGGTTCCCCTTTGACAGCCTGACAAAACCCCTGCGCGTGACCGCCAAGGCTCGCTCTCGCATGATGGAGCAGCCCGCCTGGGTGTATCCGGAAGAAAACGGGTTTGCAAAAGTAGCCTTTGATGAACCCCAGCGTGCCATTACCGCCGGACAGGCTGTGGTGCTTTATGATGGCGATTTGGTAGTCGGTGGCGGCACAATTACCGATGCATTTGATTGTTGAACTTTTCTCGTTTTTCTGCTAAACTGAGATTAGTAAAATATTAAATAGGAGGAACTATCATGGCAAACAAATACTCTGGCACACAAACCGAAAAAAACCTATGGGAAGCCTTCGCAGGCGAATCCCAGGCACGCAACAAGTATACTTACTTTGCGTCCAAAGCAAAGAAAGAAGGCTTTGAACAGATTTCCGCACTATTCCTAAAAACCGCTGACAACGAAAAGGAGCACGCAAAGCTGTGGTTCAAGGAACTGCAGGGCATCGGTGATACCGCCGAAAACTTAGGTGCTGCAGCGGAAGGCGAAAACTACGAATGGACGGATATGTACGATGGCTTTGCCAAAACCGCTGAGGAAGAGGGCTTCCCCGAATTGGCTGCCAAATTCCGTATGGTCGCCGCCATTGAAAAGCATCATGAGGAGCGCTATCGCGCACTGCTGAAGAACGTGGAAACCGCCGCTGTCTTTGCCAAGAGCGAGGTCAAGGTTTGGGAATGCCGCAACTGCGGACATTTGGTAGTTGGTACCAATGCACCTGACATCTGCCCTACTTGCGCCCATCCGCAAGCCTATTTTGAAGTCCACGCGGAAAACTACTAAGATAAAAAGAACCGCCATCTGGCGGTTCTTTTTATGATTATATTTCATACCACTTAATTTCGTTGGCATCCAAATGCAGGTCAAATGCAGCTTTATCCGTATAAACTGTGGTATTTTGCGGTTCATATGTGTTATTTACAACACAGTATTTTCCATTCTTCACAAACGCATGGACCTCAACATTATAGTTTGAAGAATACCATTTATGCAGTTCTGACTCCCCATGGGCCGCCCACAAAATTGCGCGATACAGCACGCGGCTATTCTCAAAGGAATATGGAAGACCTGAAATATACACACTTCGACCATCGCCAAAGCTGTTTACTGCCATTTGCACTTCCTTATCCTTTTGTACCAGAATTTGTGTCTCCGGCAAGGCGTAGATACTCTTTTTGCCCTCGCCAAAGTCTACCGTATGCTTCACATCTTCCAGGATGAAATGCTGATCGTTTGCCGTCCAATTATACTTGTCATACCCCAATGTAAAACCGGTTTCCTTTTCCACTCCCAGCACATTGCTAAGTTGAAGATAGTGGCCCTGATATTGGTGTCCAGTAGGTTCACCGACACCAATGAAGCCGCCACCGCGGTGAACAAAACCGCGTACTGCAGCCGTCACTGCAGCATCCTCCCACTCGTAGCCACCGGTATGCGCAGTATCGCCGTCACCCACATTGATAATCACATCCACAGTATCCAAAATATTGGGATCTTTGCGAATATCGTCAAAAGAGATAAACCGCACATCAAAGGGCGCACCGGATAGTGCCTCAATTACACCGGCATAGGAATAATTCTGCTTTTGGTACAGCGCATGATGCACCATATGACAGCCCCAAGCCCGTTGCTTGCCCCAGCTATTGAGCACCGCAACTGTCTTAATGCAGTAAGGGGTTGTTCCCTTGATGTTTTCGTACAACTCACGGAACTCATTACAAACAGACTCAATATAGTCAATAAATTCAGGGAATTGCAGTGCTAACTTCAAATATCCACCATAGCCAATGCGGTCAATGGGTTTACGCAAAATCGCACGACGGGCTGTTACCCAGTTTTCCTTGCCTTCCTTAACCGGGTCACCACCTTCATGGAAGGTATCCGGGAAGAAGTACGGCAAGAAACGACCCTCTGTGTACTTTACACCGGGGATATCGGAAATCAGGCGCAAGGTGGCACCGTTACCGACACTACCAACCACCGCATCCAGGCCGATCGTCTTAAACTCCTCCATAAATGGCTCTGTGCCAATAAAGTGGTCGCCTAAGAACATCATTGCCTCTTTGCCTAATTCATGGGTAATATCCACCATTTCCTTGGCAAGCTTAGCAACCTCACGGCGTTGGAATGCCATAAAATCCTTAAACTCCTTAGAGGGGATTCGATATTGCGCATTATAATAGCCTTGGTCAACAATGTATTCCGGACGGAAGGGGTAACCTACTTCCCTTTCAAACTGTTCCAGAATGTAAGGGCTAACGGAGGCAGAATAACCGTACCAGTCCACATATTTTTCCCGCTTCAGCTCATCAAATATCAAGGTGAATTGGTGAAAGAAAGTGGTGTAACGAATTACGTTCACATAGGGATGGTCTGCAATGAATTTACGCAGACGTTCCATGGTATACTTGTGGGTCTTTGGCTGACGAACATCAAAGGTTATCTGGTGCTCAAAATCCTTCCAATCGTTGGTCACTGCATTATACATATGCACAGGGTCCCAAATCAAATAGGCCAAAAATGCCACTGTATACTCGTGGTATGGCTTTGCATGAACAATGGTAACGCAACCAGTATCTTTATTGTACGACCAATCGTCGGTGGAGACGACACTGCCCTCTGTGCGGTCCATAACCTCCCACCAGCGCTTAATATCATCCCGCGTGTTGACCTCCAGCAGTTCTTGCGAAATGCCCTTCATCAACGCAATGGACAGCGTTTCGCCAATTGCGGTATGAAAGCCTGTCATGATATAGCACTGCTGTACCTCGTCCGGATTTGCTTTTGCCCACGCGTTATCCTTACGGGTTGTATAATACGTGGAATAGATTTTTGCATTCAGATCCTTCAGTTCCTGCGGGAAATCCGTTCCATCACAATCACGAATCGCATCTGCTCCCCAGCGTTTCATGATTTCCAATGTTTGCGGTACCACGTCCAAATCAGTAGGAATGGTAACGCGACCAGAATTCAAATTATTTTCCATAAATATCTCCTTGGATATTATTTCTTGGACTTTCCATCGGCAAAGCGTTGATTATAAAGGAACAATGTCGTCAACAAAAATATAACGCCAAGAAGCATGATCCCCAAGCCAACTAATTGTCCGGTCATCCCCCAGCCGATAAATACCAGCGCTAATCCAACTATAAAAAACAAAATCATTAAAATACTACGCAGTGTCAAATGCTCTTTCCAAAAGTTCACGGTATCACCTTACCCTTTCAAACCGCCAACGGTCATACCCTTAGTCAGGTTCTTTTGCACACAGATATAAAGAATCAAAACCGGCAGCATAACCAGCACCAAGCCTGCATACATAGGACCATAATTGGCCGAAGATTGCTGGGCCTGCATCAGGTTCAATAAGCCTGCAGGCAGTGTCCACATCTTGGAATCCGTAATCAATGTTTTTATAATGATATACTCATTCCAGAAGGACAAAAAGTTAAACAGAATTACAGTAATGATAGAAGGCTTTGCCATAGGGAAAATAATCTGCAGCATGGTCTTGGTGTAACCTGCGCCATCAATATAGGCTGCCTCTTCAAAATCATGGGGCACAGTTTGGAAGTAACTGCTAAGTAAATAAATCGTGAACGGCAACGCCGTTGCTGCATAAATAACCGCTACGACAATGTGGTTGTTTAGCAAAACTCCCTTGCCCAACGCAGTGTAAAACCATGCATCCACATCATTAAGCATCAGATAAATCGGCACGACAATGTAATTGACATTGACAAATAAGCCTGCCATAAAGCAAGTGTTTAATAGCTTCTTGCCTACAAAATTAAAACGGGCAAGACAGTAGGATGCAGGTAGAGCAACCACAAGCAGGAGCACCAATGCAAGGCCTGTCACCAATACAGAATAGCCCATATAGCTACCCATTTTTGATGTGGTCCAAGCCTGCACAAAGTTTTGCCAATGGATGTGCGTGGGTAACGCCCACGGGTTGCCATAGTGTTCAGAGGTTTCCTTTACCGATGCAACAAAAACCCAAGCCACAGGAATCAAAATCAGCAGCGCCAATAAACTTAACACTACATAAATGAAAATTTTATACAGGCGCTGGGAAGCGCTTACTTCTTTCTTCAGTTTCACAGTAGCACCTCCATTAATATTCCAACACATCGCGCTTGGTCACCCAATTGACCAACGCAGAAAGTGCAAAGGATACAACGAAAATCGCCACACCAACCGCCATGGAATAGCCGTAAAGTCCGGCATTTTTCATATCATACATATACACAAGCGTCACCTTGGATGCGTTTGCCGCACCGCCGCTGCTACCCAACATAGCGTTGACAAAGAGAAATGCCATGTTAATCGTGGATATGATAAAGAAGGTCAGCGTTGTGCGAATATTGGTCCAAATCAATGGCAGCGTAATCTGGAAAAACTGCGTAATGCGATTCGCGCCATCTAAACCGGAGCTTTCATACATAGACTGTGGCACTGCAGACATAGATGCCATATACATAACCATGTAGTAGCCAATCGCCTGCCATATCATAGCGATGATAATACTGGTCACAACCATATCCTCGCCCTTCCATAAAACACCATCCGCACCAAATAGATTCAGCAGGCTATTTAGTAACCCCTTATCTACATCATAAATGGCTGAGAAGATACCGGAAATAACGACTACGGACAAAATGTTGGGTATATAAAAAACCACACGAAAAAAATTCTGTCCCTTAAGCTCTTCCCTGGTTAGAATGCCTGCAAATACAAGCGCTGTAGACATGGTGAACAATGTTACCATGACAATAAGTAGTAATGTATTCTGCATAGACTGGATAAAGGCTGTGCTATTGAGTAAGGTTTCAAAGTTCTTAATCCCCACATATGTCTCCGTTGGATTGTAAGCACCTTTTTCATACAAGGATAAACGGAATACATTAAAAGTAGGAAAGACCATAAAAATAATAAACAACAAAACAGCCGGTGCTACACACGTCCATAAAAAGGCCGTGCGTCTTGCATTACTTCTCATAGCAAATCAGCTCCTTTTATATATTGCAATATGCTTTCCGCCATTCAGGCGCACCTGAACAACGGAAAACACATTTCAAATAAGAAGGGTGGCAGCGACAGCTGTCACTGCCACCCAAATTACTTACATTACTGTATTGGATGGGAAATTAACCTTTCAGGTTAGCACGCATCTGGTCAGAAGCAGTCTTAATGTTGGCAATATACTGCTCAATGGTCAAGGAGCCGGCAACCAACTTATCGATGGGCTCAAAGAACACAGAAGAAGTGGTTACGTCGGGAATCGCATCGAATGCAGCAAAGTTGCCCATAGCAGCCTTTGCGCCATTATCATAAATGGAGTAGAACAGCTTGTTGTCACCTTCCAGCTTGTCAGCAATACCTAAAACAGGCTGCATAGCACCAGCTTTGGCAAACAACTCAACAGCCTTGTCAGAATACAGGAATGCTACAAATTGCTCAGCAGCTGCCTTGTTGGCAGAACCGGCAGGAATCCAAGCTTGCTCAAACCATGTGTAGGAATAACCGGCACCACCGGTAGTAACAGCGGGCAGCGCAGTCATGCCCCAGGCAAACTCGTTGGTCAAAGTAGCCTCGGCCTGCTTCATTTCGCCAACAATCCAAGTGCCGTTGGGCATAAACAGAGCCTCGTTCTGCATAACCATCAGCTGATTCTTGGTGAAGTCCTCGTTGTTGGCCTGTGCAGGAGTCTTTTCGTGGGTGTAGGTTGCAAGCTTATCCAAGATAGTAAACAATGTCTTGGCCTCAGTTGTATCCCAAATGCCTTCAGCATAGTGGGTAGCCTTCTCAAAGAAGTCGGAACCACCAATGGAGTACATCAGTGCATACATAAAGGCATCGTAGTAGCCAGCAGTGGGATATGTGAACAGAGCAATTCCTTCAGCTTTCGCCTTGTCGCCCAATGCCCACATCTCGTCCCAAGTCTTGGGAACTTCCCAGTTCTTCTCCGCAAACAGCTTCTGGTTATAGAACAGGCCACAAGGAGAATAGAACATAGGTGCCAAATATGTCTTTCCGTCGTTATAGGGGTTGGTTAAGGAGGTGTCAGTGAAACCACCGGCAATTTTGTCGGAAACCTTCTTGTCCTCACCGGGGACAGTCATGCCAAGCACATTGGAAAGGTCATGCAGTCCGTTTGCCTTAATCAGCTGCTCGGTAAGGCCAGCGGGGCGACCGGTAGCCAAATGCACAACATCGGGATAGTTCTTGCCTTGGATCTGCGGCCCGATCACATCCTCCAGGTTCTTGTCTGTGGTCAGCTCAACATTGATACCGGTCTGTGCGGTAAAGGCTTCGCAAACCTTCTGCCACATCTCAGCACCATAGGCTGTTTCGATTGCGGCAACCTTGATGGTTGTCTCGTTCTTGCCGTCGGTACCGGCAGGAGTACAAGCAACCAAACTGAAGACTGCAGCAACAGCAAGGAACAATGCAATAATCTTCTTCATAAGATTTTCCTCCGTTTTATTATTGGGGATTTAATGTATCCCTCTGTTGGCATTATAACAAAACAAAACACCATATGCAAAATATTTTATTGCTTTATTATATCAAATTATTGCTTTTTTGAAATTTTTGACATAAACTACATATTCAGTCGCGCCTTTTTGTGAAATATGCATAATGCGAAAAATGGCATATTTTGCCACAAAAACAATGGTTTTCCCAACAATTTCTTGCTATTTTAAATTTGTATTGACAAATTTGTTCCGCAATTTTATAATACTTAAAGCAACATTCTAACCTTTTGGGGGGGCAAGAGATGAGCAACGAAAGGTATCCGTTCTTATATTCTCAATCCGCGGACACGAGCGCGCTATCCTTCCCGCTAACGGGCAATGGGTTTGAGAATCTGTCTGAAGCCGAACCGCACACAAGAGATGCTAAATTATTATACATTACAACCGCGCGCTATGGAAAAGACTGGAATTCCATGGTGCATTCCCACACCTTTTCTGAAATTTTTTTCGTTACTAAGGGCAGCGGCAGACTACGTTGCGGAAAAAGTACACTTCCACTATTACAAAATGACCTCGTTGTTATCAATCCCAATACAGACCACGCAGAATTTTCTCAGGAAGAAGACCCCTTGCAGTATATTGTTTTAGGAATTGATGGTATTATTTTTTCAGCCAGCTATGGGCAAAACACATCTGATGCTCTATATTTTTTGAGAGAAGCACAGTCCATTGGCGCATACATGCGGTTACTGTTAGATGAAGTGCAGACCAAAGCTGCCGATTATGAAAGCGTCTGCCGCAATTTAATTCATATCATCATTTCATTATTGCATCGTCAACAAAACGTAACCATTTCCTCCTATTCGCCATCTTATCTACTCCCATTTTGTGCAACAGTAAAAGATTATATTGATCGGCACTTCAAAGAAGATTTAGATTTAGCCGCATTGGCGAAGGTTGCCGGTCAAAATAAATACTACCTTGTCCACGCCTTTTCTGAAACCTACGGTATGTCTCCCATGAAGTATCTAATGAAGCGAAAAATTGACGAGGCTCTATGCCTGCTGTCCGATACAACTCTACCAATATATGTTATCAGCGGTATTTTAGGGTTTTCTTCTTCCAGTCACTTCGCGCAGGCCTTTCGTAAGGTAACCAATGAAACGCCTAACAGCTATCGCAAAAAATTCCGAAAGGTTCCATGATTATATAGCAAAAAGCTCCCTTGTTACAAGGGAGCTTTTTTAGATTTATTAACCCTTCACTGCGCCAATCATGACACCCTTTGTAAAGTGCTTTTGCAGGAAAGGATAGACACACATGATGGGCACCGTAGAAATAACAATTGCAGAATATTTAATGGACTCTGCAAATTCATTAAACGAATCGCCCATACCCTCGTTAGAAAGGCCGGCGGCATTGCTCAGAATGGACTTCAAAATATTCTGAATCGGCAATTTTGTTGCAGTTTCAATATAAATCGAAGCACCAAACCATGCGTTCCAGTGGGCAACACCGTAATACAGTACCAACACAGCCAATGTGGGGATAATCAGCGGAACAACAATCTTAAACAAAATCTGAATGTCATTAGCGCCGTCCAAGTAGGCAGACTCTTGCAAACTGCTGGGAATACCCTCGATTGCGGTTTTGCAGATGATTGAGTTGTAGATGCTCAATGCACCGGGAATAATCAACGCCCAAATCGTGTCGTACAATCCCAACTGTTTCACGTTTAAGTAGCTGGGAATCAGGCCGCCATTAAAATACATGGTGAACAACATCAAGCCTGCGATTACTTTCTTGAACATCATGTTAGAGGAGGCCAAGAAATAGCCACACATAAGCGTCATCAAAATATTGATTGGCAAGGAATACAGCAAAACCTTAATGCTGTTCCAAAAGCCAGCAGTAAGCAAAGGGTGTGTCATCGCAAGACGATATGCTTCGAAGGAGACGCCATCCGGCCAAAGTAAAAAGCCAGGGTGCTGTAATACATATGTACTTGTTGAAACAGACGCAATCAAGACATACCAAACAGGATAAATACAGCAAATTGATAACAGCGTTAGAACAGTGTAAACGATACCGTCAATGATATAATCTTCTCTTGTCTTCTTAATCTTGTTTTTAATTTTAACATTTGCCATATTGCCACCTCCTTAGAACAGACCACTTTGTCCCATCTTTTTGCTGGCCTTGTTAGAAATCTGCAGTATAATGATATTCACAATCGAATTGAACATACCAATCGCCGTACCATAGCTGAAATTACTCTGCAGCAAGCCTTTACGATAGGAGTAGGTAGCAATAACATCCGCGACTTCATAAGTAAGGGGCTGATACAATAGCAGGATTTTCTCATGGCCAACGCTCATAATACTACCCATTTTCAAGATCAACAGCATAGAAATGGTGGGAAGTAGTCCGGGTAATGTAATATGAATCATCTGCTGCCAACGACCAGCACCATCAATCTTAGCTGCCTCATACTGCTCTTGATCAATAGAGGAAAGTGCCGCCAAATAAATAATGGAACTCCAGCCAATTTCCTTCCAAATGCCGGAAATAATATATATTGGGACAAACGCTTCTTGCTTTGCCAAGAGATTGGTGCGTTCACCGCCAAAGAACTCAATGATATCATTGATGACACCATTGGTCATAGTAAACTGTGATACCAACGCACAGACAATAACCATTGCAATGAAGTGAGGCAAGTATGTAACAGTCTGTACGATTCGCTTAAACCAAGTACATTTAACCTCGTTCAAAAGCAATGCTAAAATAATCGGCATTGGGAAACTAAAAATGATGGTTGAAATACTGATAGTTAGCGTATTCCGAAGTACTCGGCCAAACCAAATATCGGTAAAGAAGCTTCTAAAGTTCTCAAAACCAATCCATTTGCTTCCGCTAATACCTAAGCGAGGGCGGTAATCCTGGAAAGCAATCACAACGCCGTACATGGGCTTGTAACAAAACAACGCCATCCAAATCAATACAGGCAAAACAATTAAGTACTTAAAGTAATTCTTTTGAAAATCCACGGCAATTCTTCTGCCCAAAGACGGACGGCCGTTCGCTCCGGGGAGTAAGCGCTTGTCAGGAACTTTTGTATTACTTGTCGAAGACATAAAATTCCTCCTATTTGTATTGAAATACTTAGCGGGGAGCAGGCCCCCCCGCGTAGTATTTTTATCCAATTTACTGTTTCAGCCACCGCTGGTAAGCGGCGTTCTGAATGTCCAGTGCCTCCTGCAGGCCCATGCTGTAAGCATCCTTAACCATCTTATCATAATCGTCAACGGAATTTTGTCCAACAATGATGCGTTGCGTAATTTCATTAACCATTGTTGCAAAGGCCGCAAACAGGTCGGCATGTCTGCTACGTTCTTCTGCAGTTAGCGTGAATTCAGGCAGCAAATGCTCCTTGGCCTCCTGATTGGTCAACCACGTCTTAACAGCAACCTCAACCTTGGGGTTGTTCTTTTGGAAAACGGTATTTGCCAATGTGATAGTAGGCTGAGGGATAGTATTCGCACCCATAGCCGTATATCTTTGGGTGGATGTAACCGCACCCTCAGGATCATTCATAACCATAGGAGTAAATGTGATTGTGCCATCCTCACCCACAACATGGTGCAAGCCTTCCTCACCATAGTTAAAGTAAATCAGACCTTCCTTGCTGAAGCCATAGTTTAGCCATCTTAGTGCGGTAGCAATTTCTTCTACAGGGCAGTCAGCAGAAATCATATTTCCGGCAGGATAGTTATTGGAGTTCATGTTAATCCAGCAAGCAGTATCGCCTTCCTCCGGCACGGGGTACGGGACCGCAATCCAATCTGCGCCTGTGCCCAAAGCAGCAGTATCCTTTAGCACATTCGTGTAAAGAGAGTTAACTACAAACGCTGCGCCAACCTGGTTCTGCATCGCCTTTGTGCGGAAGTTCTCATTCGTCATCGTCAAGCTGTCAATATCCAGCAAGTTGTTTTTTACCCAACGGTTCAGTGTGGTCAAATACTCCTTATATTCCGGTTGTGTATGGCTGAACTTAACCTCGCCGTCATCCAGATAATACTGACAGGAATAGCCTGAAAACGCACCACAGCCGGAAGCCAAACCAGCTTTGCCCCATGTGCCCTTCGGTGCTGCGAACTTTGCGCCATATCTCTGTTTAAAGGCTGTCAGCATTTCCTCCCAGTCAGCCATAGTGACGGGGATATCCAAATTGCACTCCTCCAACCAATCTTTACGCACAATCGGGCCATAGGCACAGGTTGTATATTCATTTTCAGTGAAATAGCCAATTATGTACACTTTTCCATCTGCAGTAGATACGCTCTTCAGGCGCTCCGGATCTTCATTGATAAAGGCCCAGTAGTCAGGCGCATAAACAGGCAGGAAGGGTGTCAAATCAATAATCGCACCTTCCTCAATCAAGCGTGCGCCTTCACCGGGATCCGCATAAAAGCCAATGATATCCGGCAGCTCGGTTTGTGTCATCAGCAAGCTAAACGCCTGCGATGTATCAGCACCAGGCACCGGATAGCGCCAATTAACCTTAACACCGGTCTTATCCTCCAAACCAATATGCCAGGGGGATTGGGTGGCATCTACATAAGACTCATGATACTGGCTGTACACTGTGTAAATACTCAACTCTACATCGGTATCCAGCGGATAACTCAGCGCAGCATTATCACCGCCGATAACGCCACCTTCATGCTCGATCTGCACCTCGCCGAGCTGACCCCCACCGGAGCAGCCGAACAAGCCTACTACCATTGTTGCCAACAGTAAGCAAACCATTAGATTCTTTAGCCATTTTTTCATTGTTGTGTTCTCCTTTCGGTTTTCAATCACGCCTCGTTTCCCTCGGCAATAATTAATGTTGTTATACGCATTCAAACCCATCACACCGAATTTTCTAAATGTTGCGAGGTTTGAACGACTATATAATAGCAGATACTTCCACATTTGTAAATAAACCATTTTAAGAATTATCGACCAAATTAAGAAAAAATTCAAAAAAATTGAAAACTTTTTTCAAATTTCTCTCTTAAAATAAAATAAGCCTGCCGTTTGCGGTGTATATGGGTTGATTTTATAATTGTCAATCGCTATAATATCCATTAGATACAGGAGGTTGATTCTTATGGGCAATATATTTCGTATAGACAGCAAAATAATGCAATACGGCACTAAATTAGCCTATCTTTTATGGCTTCAATTACTGACAATTTTATGTTGCATCCCCATAGTTACCGCAGGCGCTTCCCTGTGTGCCATGCACAAGATACTATTGCAGATCTACCGCGACGATGAATCTAACATTACAAAAACTTTTTTTAAATCCTTCCGGGACAACCTCCGGCAGGCTACCATTATGTGGATTATTTACTTAGCTTTCTTTGCTTTATTGGTTTTGGATTACATATTTGCAATCCAATCTACGGATGCTGCACTTCGGGTTAGCGTCTATTTGCTCCCTATTTTGGCAATCGCCGCATATCTATCGTTACAGTGGCTTCTGCCTTTACAATCCCGATATGAAAGCAAGATAATTGAAACCATCAAGCTGTCCTTCACCATGATTCTATTCCGTCCCTTTTATACTATTTTATTAGCAATCCTCTCCCTGATTCCCCTTGTGCTGCTGTTTATCACAATGTACGCTTTCCCCTATGTGCTGTTTTTGGGTATTACGGTCCCCGGCTTGCTCCAAACTATACTTTACAGCCAAGTGTTTGACTACTTAGAAGGAACAAATTGGCGTAGAGAAAAAGCAGAGGCATTGCTGGAGCGTACTTCTTCTGAATCATAGCAAAGCTACCGTAACCACTTTCATCCTTAAGCCGCCAAAATTTGAAAATTAAAGAGAAAACAAAATTGGTTACAGACTGCACAAAAGGATTCTTTTTTTCAAGAGCGCTAGGCACAATTAGCACAGAATATCTAAAACCAATAAGCATTGTAACATCCACTCACGATTCTAACACGAAAGGCAATTACTATGTTATCACTTAAAGAACGCTTGCAAAATTTTATACACGTCCTAAAACCCATGAGCTGGAGAGAACGCATAGACCACATTTTCACTTATTACAAACCCGCTATGGTAGGCTTTTTGGCGTTTCTGGTAGTAATTTCCCTTGGTGTTAACGCCATACAGCAAAAACTGAATCCGCCGCTGTACCGTGGTGTGCTTATTGGTCTTTCCACAAATGAGACTACCCATTCCTACCTTACAGAGGAACTGAAGGGCTATTTTGCTGCACCGCAGAGCAAGCGTGCCGTTGTCCTAAAGGAAATCCCGATTGCTAACAAAGAGGATCCTCAGTCGAGTATAGACAATCAAAACGCTTACACCCAGCTTGCCGCCTTGGTGTCGGGAAAGGACTTAGAGTACGCTCTTATGGACGAAGATGCCTGGTCACTTTTGAAAGCCGGTTATTTCTTTGGAGACCTCCGCGAATTCTTAACACCGGAACAAATCCAGCAGTTCAGCACCCAAATGCAATGGGTGGAAGACAAGGATACCGGCGCATCGGTTCCATTGGGGCTTGAGGTTAGCAATCTCCCCGGAATCCAGAAGATTGTTTCAGAGAACACCCGTGTTTATTTGGCATTTCCGGCAAACACAGAGAATATCCCTTTGAATGCAGAATTCCTTAAATACTTGTCCCAGTAATGTATATCTGACTTTAAACTTCAAAGCTCCCATATCCGCATACGAACTACCTATCGCGAAAAGATAAACTCCGGAAACCCAAGGGTTTCCGGAGTTTCGATTCTCTTCAGTTTTCTATAGCGAAGAACAAGGAGCCTTGCACATTGGCAAAATTATCAGATAAAGAGCCCCAACAGCCATCTGAAGCAGATGCATATTCATACCCTACAAATATTCCATAGTCCGCTATATCTGCGCCATAAACGTAAAACACAGGCATTTCTACCCAATCTTCTGTAATTGCAATTGCAATTTCTCCATTGCTGCTCAACAAGGAAATGGTCTCATCCAACAGTGTGTCATTGGTTACGGTGTCTTTCTCGCCCCAAGATACGCTCATCGTGCTCAAGCGGATTGAATTGTCCATATTGCCATATTTGCAAGATGTCTCAAATTGAATTCGCGAATTACCGAAATTGGTAAGGCGGTCTTTATATTCATCCTTTAAGGTCAGATAATAAAACCGATATATTTCAGCACCGGAAACTTCATCAAACTCATCATAAGACTCCACTAAGTCGCCATTCACAACCGTCATTTCTGCATTGAAATAGTCCTTCCAGTTTTGCGTTGTGAGAACAACCTCATCCATAGTCGGCTTTACTTCAATTGATTCCGTTTCCGAACTTTCCGTCACTGACGCATCTGTAGGCGCTTGCTGCGTTTCATCGCAGGCGGTCAAAGATAGAGTAAGTACCAAAACAAGTAATAGGCAAACCAGTTTATTCATAGGTATCTGTCCTTTCGTGATTAGATAAAATGGCAACGCAAACTATTCTGTTAATTAAATAATAGCACGTACAAACTGGAAAATCAATCTAATTTGTCAAATTTACATT
>JAZSAK010000051.1:0-5732 GCA_045601865.1 Faecousia sp.
GCGTTAATGTGTGCAATGCCACTTTCGATTAGGGTCAAGGCATTTTTGCCCCAAATGGTATCATCATTCACAAAGCCACCGTCCCATATAAGTGCGTGGTGGGTCACCAAAAGCTGCGCACCCATCTGCTTTGCCTCGTCAATTGCTTCAGCAAAGGGGTCCAATGCCACCAAAACCTTGGTGACGGGAGCGTCCATGTGACCGCAGTTCAGGCCTACATGATCCCACTCATATTTCATATATGACGGCGCAAGGGATTCAATAAAATTCAAAATATCTGCGACTGTGGTCATAGCATATCCTCCATTTGCATCAGCTCCTGCAGAGCTGATTGTAATTCCTCTGTGGGCCGGTGGGCAACGGCAGTTTGTACGCCTTTAAGTACCCATGCATAGTAGTCCTTTACTTCCGCACCGGGGTTTTCCAGTAAGACCGGCGGGAAATACCATTGCCCGGCAGTCAACCCACAATGCGCAGGCTCCCAGAAAACAGACATGACAGTATATAAAAATCTTCCGTCTCGCACAATATGCTCTTGCGAAATACGCCAACCGCATTGGGAAAGATATTGCCGAAGCATAGGCGATTTACTTTGGCACTGTAAAACCAAATGATATTGTTCATTTTGCAGCCAAGGGGCTGAACGCAAAATGGAAATAATGGTATCTCCACCCATACCGGCGCAAATCAAGCAATCAAAATCGCGGGGGACATTTTGTACGCCGTCGGAAAGATAAAACTGCATTTTTTCGCGTACGCCATATTTTTCTGCATTCCGCACAGCGCTCAGCAAGGGCTGCTGCCGCACATCCGCAGCAATGACACTGGGGCAAATGCCGTTGCGCAGCAAATATATGGATAGATAGCCGTGGTCACAACCGATGTCTGCCACTTTTTCTCCGGGGACAACAAAGTCTGCGCAGGCGAGCAACCGTTGGGAAATAGGGAATTTCATAGCATCCTCCTAAAAATGCCCTCCCGGTAAGGGGAGGGCATAGCCGATTTTAGCCGTTTTTCTCAGCCTGGTCAGCCTCGTAAGCCTCCAGAAAATGGTTCAGCTGCGCCAGGAAAGAGTCCACTTCAATGCCGTGAACCATGCAGGCTTCTTCAACAGTTTCACCACGGGAGGAAGGACAACCCAAGCAGTGCATGCCAATTGCAAAAAACAGCGGAGCAGCCTGAGGTGCGATATCCAAAACATCACCGATGATGGTCTCTTTTTCAATTTTAACAGCCATAATATGACCTCCTATTCCAATTCTTGCGTTATTATATCCTCCCTTACGTAAAAAAACAAGAGGAAACATTTATAAATTAGGCGATTCCCAGGGCAAATTCTACACAGATTGCAACAATCACCACCAAAGCAGAGATAATAAAGCCGTGTAGCATAGGCTTCAAACCTACTGCACGCATACTGCGGAAGCTGGTGTTTAACCCAATTGCTGCCAATGCGGCAACCATTAAAAACTTACTTGTAGACTTTAAGAAAGCAGAAATATTGGCAGGAATAATGCCAAAACTGTTCAAACCTGCCATTGCCAGAAAACCGACGATAAACCATGGGAACAGCGTTTTGAAGTCTACATGGAAATGGGTGTTTTCGGTGACAGCTGTTTTTCTCTTAATATGTAAGTTAATCAAGGCAAAAATAACCACACAGGGAATGATGGCCAAGGTGCGGGTGAGCTTTACCATGGTTGCAAAATCACCGGCAGCCTCGCTAAAAGCATAGCCGGCGGCAACTACGCTGGAGGTATCATTCACAGCCGTGCCTGCCCATAGGCCGTAGGCAATATCGCTTAAATGCAGTGCCTGTCCCATAATTGGAAACAGAACAATCATTGCCATGTCAAACAGAAATGTAGCGGATATACCAAATGCAATGTCCGTGTCATCCGCGTCAATAACAGGCGCAATGGCGGCAATGGCGGAGCCACCGCAAATACCTGTGCCTGCGGAAATGAGATTGGACATTTTCCAGTTGAGGCCCAGCCATTTGCCTGTAAAATGACCTACGCCAAAGCAGGTTAGCAAGGTAAACACCATAACCGTTAGAGAAAACTTTCCCACATGTAAAATGGTGGAGATATTTAAGCTTGCACCCAATAAAATGATGGCAAATTTTAGAATCTTCTTGGAAGTGAATCGAATACCGGCAGTAAATGTGGCAGTGGGTTTCCAAATACCGTTAATGACCATGCCAATAAACATAGCAATGACAGATGCGCCAATCAAATGAATGGGCAACAGCCATTCTATTAGCTTTGCTATGCAAGCGATCCCGATAGATAGTAGAAAACCTGGGATAACCGCGAACCACGTCTTACAAAGATGTTTCATAGAAATTCCCTCTTTACGTACAATTATAGCGAGGAAATTATACACTCTAAAAATTTGTTTGTCAACCGCGGTGATGTCTATGTGATAGGGATATAAAAAGTTCCAGATACCCAAGGGGCATCTGGAACTTATTGGTACACCGCAACAGGACTCGTTTGCATTTTGCTCCGCAGGAGCAAAATAGAGGTGTTGCCGCCATCCAGCTGGCGGCGGGCTTGTCTGAAACTCTTCACAAAAAACAAAATAGAAGAAAGCCAACATCCTTTACAGGATGCGTCTTTCTCCTATGGACTCTCCCACGGGCTAAAAATTGCTCGCCAGCTCTCAATTTTTGCACCAGTGTGCGCACTGGTGTCGCCCTTTCGAGTCCCCTTGGTGGCAAAAAATAAGAGAGAGCAAAAGCTCTCTCTTATTTTTTGGTACACCGGAAGGGACTCGAACCCCCAACCCTCGGAACCGGAATCCGATGCTCTATCCATTGAGCCACCGGTGCATCTGCCGAACAGCCAAGTTATTATAGCAAGCTTTTTCCGGTTTGTAAAGAGGGGATTCCATAAAAAAAGCCGTCGCAAAACGACGGCTTTTGATGCATTATTCAACAGTTGGTGTCTCCTGCGAGTCGGATTGCGGTTTGCTTGCGTTGACATAGGACATTAGCTCGTCGCCGGATATCGTTTCCTTACTTAACAAATACTCAGAAATCTCATCCAGAAGACCGCGGTTGTCAGTTAGTAGCTGTTTTGCATCTGAATATGCTCGGTCAAGCAGAATTTTGATTTCCAAATCCACATCAGCGGCGGTGCTTTGCGCACAATCCATGTATGCCTGTCCGTCTAAATATTCGTGCTGAACAGAGGCAGGCGCCATCAAGCCCAGCTTTTCGCCCATGCCGTACTGTGTGATCATATTCCGCGCCAAACCGGTAGCGCGCTGAATGTCGTTGGCAGCGCCAGTGGTTTTTACATGGAACACAATCTCCTCAGCAGCGCGACCACCGACTAGAGTGCGCAGCTCTGCCATAAGCTCATCTGCAGTGTGCAGGAATTTTTCTTCTTCGGGCATTTGCATGGTGTAACCCAGTGCGCCGGAGGTGTGGGGAACAATCGTAATTTTGGAAACGGGCTGGGAGTGCTTTTCCAATGCAGCAACCAGTGCGTGACCCACCTCGTGATAGGCAACCAACCGTTTTTCCGTGTCCGTGAGCACGGTGTTTTTCTTTTCCGTGCCGGCAATAACGGTCTCAAAGGAAACCAGCAAATCCTCTTGATTGACTGCTTGACGGCCTTGCCGGACAGCGCGCAGCGCCGCCTCGTTAACAAGATTGGCCAGGTCAGCGCCTACGGCACCGGCAGTTGCTTGGGCAATTTTTCTCAGGTCTACATCCTCACTTAGACGTATCTTGCGTGTATGCACTTTCAAAGTGTCCAAACGTCCTTGCAGGTTGGGTTTGTCAACAATGATTCGGCGGTCAAAACGGCCTGCCCGCAGCAATGCCTTATCCAAAATTTCCGGACGGTTGGTGGCGGCGAGGATGACCACACCCTTTGTAGAATCGAAACCATCAATTTCGCCCAGCAGTTGGTTTAATGTTTGGTCGTTCGTGCCGAAGCGACTGTCACGGGTGCGACCAACTGCATCAATTTCATCAATAAAGATAATGGAAGGGGCAACCTTAGTTGCCTGCTGGAACAAACTCCGGACACGGCTGGCACCAACGCCAACAAACATTTCTTCAAAATCGGAGCCGGAGATGGAGAAAAACGGTACATTTGCCTCACCGGCAACTGCCTTTGCCAGCAGGGTTTTGCCGGTGCCGGGGGAACCTACCAGCAACGCACCTTTGGGCATTTTTGCGCCAATGTCGGTGTATTTTTTGGGATTGTGCAGGAAGTCGATGATTTCCTGCAGAGATTCCTTTGCCTCATCCTGTCCAGCAACATCCTTGAAGGTTACGCCGGTTTGCTTTTCCATGTAAACCTTGGCGTTGCTTTGCCCGAAGCCACCCATGCCACCACTCATACGTTTGCTGACCATGTTCATAACACCAAAAATCAGAGCAAACATTACCACATAGTAAAGGATCATCATTATGGTGGAGTTATCTTCAACAATAACCTGATTCACTTTGATTCCATCGGCATCCAACGCATCAGCCAGCGCCAGAATATTGCCATTGGGCAGACCGGTAAAGCATGCCTTTTGCTGACCGGCAGGTTTAGCGGCCTCTTCTTTAGTCAAATACACAACCCGGTCATATTGCAGCTCCACTTCTACGATTTGGTCATTTTCCCATGAATTTAAAAAATCGGTATAGCTGGTTTGATAGTACTGACCTTTGACAATAGCATTATATACAGAGCTGATAATTAAAATAATGGCAACGGAAATCACCAGGGTGATCCATATTCTGCCTTTTGGCCGTTTTTCGTTGGGGTTATTATTTTTGCCATTATGATTCTTTGCGTCCATATTTTAGCCTCCTTAGGGCAAAAATTCATCATTTTCGTTATCATAGCATATTTTTGCGTAGCACGCAATGAATGATTCTTGTGTTGCACGTAAATTTTCTGTTAATTTATTCCGAAAGAAACCGCAGCCCAAAACAATGGGCTGCGGCGATGTTATTGATTTGCGTAAAAATGCCGGGCATAGTATCGAGAATCCTTCGTAATCTCATGGCAAAAGACGTCATAGCCCATGGATTCAGCCAGCGTTGGTGTATCGGAAAAGAGATCCGTACCCAAACCTAGACGGTCCCCGTCGATTTTGCAACCAATGGCGCGCAGGGTGGTGGGGAACATATCCACCGTGGTAAATGTGCGATTGGCGGTTTTGCCGGGCTGCGCGTCGGCATTGATAAAGCAGTTATACATATGCCGTACATATCCGTCTTCCACATTGCGTGCAAAGAAATCGTTGTCCATAGAGCGGTGGTCACCGGCAATGATAATGGTGGTATTCTCGTAAAACGGTTGCTGCTGAATCCATTCAACAAATTTTGCAACCTGTTTACTGGCGCAGGAATAGACGTTGTCGTATTTTTCTGCATGGTCATTTTCACACAAGGCGCATTTGTAGCCGCCAACATGGTGGGTGTCCACAGTGAGCATCGTAAAGGCAAAGGGTTCCTCCAGTGTGGCAATTTTGGGCAATTCCTGCATGGCGTATTCATAAAGATACATATCCTCCATGCCCCACCATACATAGTAGTCTTCGGGAATGATTCCGTCATCACGGGCAGTAAATAAGTCATAGATTTTGTCAACGCCGTGACTGCGGTAATAGGCACCTCTGCCGCCAAAGTTCACATCGGAGCCAACCATTAGCGTTTGATAATAACCATTTTCCTTCAAAATGGTGGTCAAATTAGAAAGACCGGGGAGAAAAAT
>JAZSAK010000052.1:0-10598 GCA_045601865.1 Faecousia sp.
GATTGATGGCGTGGCAGGATAAAATTTGAAAAAGGGCTTGACAAAAGGTGTTGCCCGCTGTATAATGCAACATGCGCTTGGACGATTAGCTCAGCTGGCTAGAGCATCCGCTTGACGTGCGGAAGGTCATAGGTTCGAGTCCTATATCGTCCACCAAAAGAAAAAGTCATCCCAACCGGGATGGCTTTTTTCTTTTTGGTATGGTATTAGAGATAGGACTCGAACCCATTCGATGCAACAGTCCGGTGGACTGTTGCTGCCACCAGTTCAAAAACTGGTGGCAACAATAATTTTTTGCCCAAAGAGGCAAAAAATGTGAATCGAGTCCTATATCGCCCACCAAGAATCGACAAGTTTTATTTGAAACTTGTCGATTTTCTTTTTTACAAGAAGCTGCACATTTAAGTGCAACTTTTTTGCTTTTTGTCCCTGTAGGTAGAAAGAACACAATAAATTACAGGGAGGAATACTATGAAACCATATGTTAAACACTGGCGCTCTGCGCTGCAAAAAGCAAAAATTAATAAACCAAGAAAGGTCACAACACCTAATGAATGCGTACAGCAGAAGGTTCGTATGGCCGAGAGTTTGCTAAAGAGTGCATTTGAGCAGGAAAGCAAACTGTTTCTTGCTGAATTTCGAAAGCCTGATTATATACCCACAACGGAATGCAATGCACACATGACAAATCTTTTCAAGACACATTTGGATGTGCTTTTTGCAAACTGTGCCAAAGACTACATATACCTTTGTGTCTTTAACTATTTCTCTGCGCTGAAAATCAAAAAGGAAAATGTGAGCGAAGCACAAAAGGCATTCACTATTCGTCCGTTTGAAGAAGATGTTCTGGGACGAATTAAAGAAGATCTGGCAGAGATGCTAATCTTCTTTTACAAAGTGCATGACAGTATTTCGGATGCAGTCAGCGAGATGGTTAATGATCGGCAGGAAAAAGCCGATAAGATAGCAGATTTTCTCAAAAACGGGTGGCGGCAGTTGAGCAACTTCGGCTACGAAATGCAAATCACCGCAAAGCTGAAAGGCTTTGAACTATCCGGTTGCAAGCAATATCGCTATGTTTGCGAAAACTCGGATTCCAGCTGTGAAGTTTGTATGAATCTTAATGGTCGCGACTTTGATATTGATGAAGCATGTTTCGGCACGAATCTACCGCCTATGCACCCAAATTGCAGATGTACAATTACCGAATCTCCCCCGTTGCCGGAACTGCCCGAACTTCCTGCCATCTTGGCCTGGACCATCTTGGGAGATATTCGGGATGGGCTGGAGGAAATCATTCAAAGAGCAGCGATTGGTTTAGATAATTTTGCGGATGGCCTTGGCGATGTTTGGAACTTCTTCTTTAAGAAAAGCCTGGATGATTGCTATGGGACATATACAACGATTGAGATTGATGGAAAAGAATACCGGATCAATAAAGTCAGTTTCGAATCTGTTGTCATTATGCCTGATGGGAGTTTCCTTGTTCCCGAGCTCGTCAGTGAAGTGGACAGGCAGATGTTGGAGCTTTTGAAGGAGAAGGATTCCTTGCCCAAAGGTGACCCCCGCATTGACGAAATAGACGAGGAGTTAATAGAGATATATGAGTCTGCAAGCGAGTCAGAACGGCATGTGCATTACAGCAAAACCTATTCTTTCTACTTTTTTGGTGGAGATGTTACAGAAAAGTTAAACGACTACATAAAAACCGCAGCATCCAATTATTCTGATATGCACGATCGTTATTGGGTAGAAAACTTAATGGATTTCAAGAACCTGGTTGCAAATAAACAAGAAATGGATTTAAAAAACCAACCAGAATGGCAGAATTCCGCCTTCATTTACGATGGTGAAGTTGTGTCGCAGGACGCATTGGGGAATATTAATTACGGTTACTTCGGCAAATATTGCAATTTCCCAGATTCCGTATTAATGGCTGCGGGTGGTGTGGCTCAATTGTTTGCCGGTCACTCTAAAGTTGAACACATATATGTTTTCTTTGATGATCCTCGGGATACTTATCGAATCATGCAGGGAATCACGATCTATGAAGAAGAAAGCTAACCATAGTGCTCTTCGTAATAGTACCAATTTTCACAAATTTTTTCGAAGTAACACCAGTCTTCGCCGGAATTTGGTGACCCGTATCTAAGATACCCGTTGCGGTAGGTGCGAGTGTAGTTTTGGTACTCATCATGTGGAGAATAGAAGTATCCGTAGATCACGCCTGAGTCTATAGCCCCTTTGTCGGCATACTCAAAATACTGGCGATGCTCTGTGTTCGTCAGTTCAAGCTCATCCTTGTTCTCTAATACATACTCAAATATTTCATCGCGAATCTGATTGCGTTCAATCTGTCCTGCAATATGCACGACCGGCAAAGGTGCAAGAAACACTCCGTAAAACAGTATCAGCGGGGAAACAAGGATCACCGGTATCAGTAAAAGCGCAACAATTATCTTTGTGATTTTCTTTTTCACCACGGTCACCACCTTTGCTTTAGTCTACCATTTAATCACATTTCAGTCAATCCTTATGGCGTGTTAGAAATTCAAGATGTAATGCCGTATCGAAGACGCGATGTACCTTACAAAAGGGCAATGTGCTGTTTACTAACTGCAAAAAACGTTGGAAATAATGGGTTTTCGTTAAATCCTATAAGAATACGCGTACCCAAAAACACCACCCATTTGGGTGGTGTTCTTTTGGTATGGTACTAGAGATAGGACTCGAACCCATCTAAATGCGGACACACATGCATTCAATCGAGTGCTATATCGTTCATTAAATCTTAAGACTTTTTTAACCTCATTGACATTGTAAAGAGAAAGGGATAAAATTTTTAATAAATCCAAACAGAAACAGAGGATGAAATTATGTATATCGCAATGTTCAATGGTTGGTATTTCTTCTGGCTTTTGCTGTGCGCAGGCGCAACGGTAGGACTGTACTTCTTCCTGCGAAACAAAAGTGTTTTTACACAAAAAGCGGTACTCTTTGGTTTTTTACTGGTTGGTTTACTGCTCCACTTCTTAAAGGTATATATTCCGCCTTACTCTGTAGATGAAGCCAGAATGCTGCGGGATAGCTGGCTGGTGAATATTTGCGCCGCCAATATTGGTCTGTTTCCTTTTATGTTCTTCTCAAAAAGTAAAAGAGTGAAAGACTATATGGTTTATATTGGCATTATCAGCGGCTTGCTTGCGCTGTTTTATCCGGAAGAGCCGATGGCTAAGGTAGATCAACTGGCAGAGCAGTTGGATATTGTCCGTTTTTACTATCATCACTGGATGGTCATGGCAGTGCCGATGCTGATGGTGTTGCTGGGACATCATACTCTGTCGTATAAGCGAATTCTCAGCGCACCGACAGGGTTATTGCTGGTAATGCTATTTATTATGCTGAACCAAATTTTTCAATCGGAGTTGGGTTTTGTGCCCCTGCGGAATCGGGAGAATTTCTTTGGTATTGATTATAAAAACAGTTCCTATATTTGGGGCCCGGGGAATGGCAATGCCATTGGAGACTTCCTTGCTTTGTTTACGCCAGACTTTTTTAAGACCATTCCCGTCGGTCAGTATATTGGTCAGGAAAAATACTGGCCTTGGTTTTGGCTGATTATCCCCGTTTACTTACTGGTGACCCCACTGTCCTTCGTGGTGGCGGTGGTTTTCGACCACAAAGCCTTAAAAGAGGATGTGAAAACCTTAAAAAACCGCTTGCGTCATAAAAAAAGCTCTGCCACAGTCGGGCAATAAAGCGAAACCAGCGATACATCGTTTGACAAATTAAAAGCCCACCCAGAAGGGTGGGCTTTTTGCTATAATTTTGACATATCGATGAAGTTGGAAATACGGGATATGAAAAGCTTATTACTGGGACATTTGGTAGCGCCGGGAAAGTACTTTTCCCAGATTTGCGCATCACGCGTATGCCATGCGGCTTGAATGCAAGCGCGAATGGAATGCTCTACGGTACGTCCGTCAGAGCAGGTAAGCAAGTCAGCAACGGATGGGTACAATTCCTTACTCAGCCTCTGGGCAGGATCTTGGGCGTAATGCAAAATGCATTGACGCAGCTGCTGATATCCGTCACGGGAAGAGGGAATTCCCAATACATCCAAATGTGCAGCGATTATGCTGTAGCGATCAATGGGTGCGTCTGCGTGTTGCTGGACAAAGCGAAGCATTTGCTTAATATGCAGGTAGGCGGCATCCTTACGAAAAGGGCGCACTAGAATCTGTTTGACACCCAAATCAGCGACAGTCTGCTGAAGGTAGCCGGTAGAATAATCAGATAGTGCCAAAACGGCGGACGGAAGACATCCCTGCAATTGCGTCAGCAATGTAATGCCATCTGCGCCTGGCAGAGACAAATCCAGAATCAAAGCGTCGAATGGAAGCGATTGCATAAGCGAAAGTGCAGAATCGGCATCGTTACAAACAGTGACTTGAAATTCCCGCTGAAACATTCGCTCCAAAACAGCGCAAAGGTCGTCAGATTTGTCTGCGATGAGAATGTTGTGCATACAATCACCTTTGCATCAAGTTCTGGTTTAAAGATATCATGAATGTCAAAAAATAGCAACTATCTGTGTGTTTATAAATTTCGACATTTTCTGCACATTGACTTGCGCCAATTTTCGTGGTATGGTAAGCAGGAAAATGCGGCATGAGGGGTGTTTTTATGCTCGATTCTTTTGTGGCCACAGTATCACCTATGCTGGTGATGTTTTTGTGTATGCTTACCGGATATGTTTTGTGTAAATCAAGAATAGTACCGGAAAATACGGCAACAGTGCTTTCAAAGCTGGAAATCAATGTATTCCTGCCGGTGCTGGTTTTAAATACATTTTTGAAATATTGCACCGTGGAGTCCATTACGACGCAGTATCAAACGGTGCTATATGGTGTATTGGCGGTAGGGCTGGCATTGGTGATGGGAATACCGCTGTCAAAGCTGCTTTCTAAGGAGAAGAACGAACGCAAAATATATCGGTATTCTTTGGTTATTGCGAATTTTGGATTTCTCGGCAACGCCATTGTCCCGCCAATTATGGGTGCAGAGGCCATGTATAGCTATATGCTGTTTACGATTCCGCTGAATATTTTGCTGTATTCTTGGGCATTTAACAGCCTGATCCCGGAAGGTCAGGGAGAAAAGAAAAGTATGTGGAAAAACCTGCGCAACCCTACAAGCGTTGCCATGATTTTGGGTATTGTATTGGGGCTTCTGGGCGTTGGAGCGCAACTGCCAAGCTTTGTAGAAACTACACTGTCCAATCTTGCAGGCTGTATGGGACCCATTGCTATGCTGCTGACGGGGTATGTGATTGGCGGCTACCGTCTGCCGGAATTGCTGACCAATAAGCGGGTGTATTTGGTGACATTTTTACGGCTGCTAATCTTGCCCTCTGCGATTGTAGGTGTGCTATGGCTGCTAGGCGCGGATAAGCTCACTCTGTGCTCGGCACTGTTTGCGTATGCATCGGCATTGGGACTGAATACGGTTATGGTGCCTGCTGCATATAATGGGGATACCAAGACCGGTGCGGGCATGGCCATGATTTCCCATGTGGGATGCGTGATTACCATTCCGCTGCTGTATGCTCTTTTATTAAGTTTGTTGGGTTGAAAGGCGATCATATGAAGGCTTGGAAGCATTTTAAAACCATAACATGGCATCGTTGGCTGGTACGGCAAGGGTGTTTTCGTGTGGGTTTGTACTGGCAAGGACTCGTGCATGATTTGAGTAAATATTCCTTGACAGAGTTCGTGGCAGGGGCGAAGTATTATCAAGGTGTCCGCAGTCCCAATACCGCAGAACGGGAAGACAAGGGGTATTCCGAAGCATGGATGCACCATAAGGGCAGAAACCGCCATCACTATGAGTACTGGACGGATATGAATCTGCAAACCCGCAGCTATGAATCTGTGCCTATGCCAAGAAAATACTTGGTGGAGCAGGTGATGGACCGACGTGCGGCATGCATGGTGTATCAAGGGGAAAACTATCATCCCGGTTCGGAGCTGGAGTATTATAGAAAAAGTCGGGAGCGGACACTGATGCATCCGCAGAATCAGCAGGAGTTAGAATATATTTTGACGATGCTGCGAGATGCAGGAGAAAAAAGGACTTTCCGTTATCTCAAAAAGCACGTATTAAAAGGCAAACCGTTTCCATGGCAAGAATAATTGCATATTTGCCTGGGTATGCTATTGCTGCACAGGCAAAAAGTTTCCGAATTAGGAAAAAACTTCTTGACTTTTCTCCATGAGTGGGTATAATAATATCCGTGCTTATGCGGAGTCAAATGATACAGAGGATTAGTGTAACGGTAGCACACCGGACTCTGACTCCGTTCGCGGGGGTTCGAATCCCTCATCCTCTGCCAAAACGAAAATCCTGTCGATTATTGTCGGCAGGATTTTCGTTTTGTATTATTCATTTTTCATTATTCAACAATCATCATTTATTCAACAGGATTTTCAATGAATATTGAATGATGGAATCGCCTCGCTGATAAATAATGAATAATTGGCTTCGCATTAGATTTCTGCTACAATATAAGTAAGGCAGTGTTTTGAACGAAAAAAATTTACTTATAGATGGCAAAACCTTTTTTATCGCATCAAAATATTTTTGGTGTGACGGTGAACTCCCGTCATTTACCACGATGATATTGTCAAGTCCTGCGTCAACTAACGCCTTGCAGGTGTTATAAAGAAATTCATCCGGTTCCTAAGACGGAATGATAATGGGAATTTGTTTTGCTATTATTTATCTACCCTTTCTAACAACAAAGATTCTGGATTAAACCAAAACAAGGTGTTGTTGTCAATTTCACTTGCATTTTCAAAAAGACAAGAATATGTTTTTATAAAATAGTCATTCTTTTTGTAAATTGCTACGTAATCGTATTTACTTTGAACGAGAAGCTGTTTTAACTCCTCAGGTGATTTATTGCTTGTCCAAATATCACTGGAATAGAAAGGTTTTTCGCCCAAACTCCAAGTCTTACTATTATCAATTAGTTTTGGGCGTACACTGTATCGCGTCACCCAGTAATCAAAGCCGGAACTTTCTTGCGAGATAAAAAATATATGAGAGTCTTCCTCACAATGCGTTGTGATGTCATTCACTATATTTTGATATGGTTCACGAGTGGAAAGTGATGTTTCGATGTAATCCCTGTTCAAAAGATTTTTTAGTTCGACAACGGGTGAAATGGTTAATACGATAACGAGGAAAACTACGTAACGTGTCCCCCAACTCTTTGAATGGTTGCTGATATGTTTTAAGCAATAAAGAATAAGTACTGTAAACACTGCCAAATAGGCAATATTCATATATCTGGGATAGGAGGCTAAATTCAGGGCTTCGTATTCTGAAAAATTAGAGACATAGGTAGCTCCAAGAAAATACACATAAAAGAGCAATAGCAGTGCCAATATAATTAATAGACAAAATTGAGAAGTTTTTTCTTTTTTAGAAATTTCTTTTTTATTGATGATAGTCGCAATTATAAAAATGGCGGCAAAGAAAAAAAGTGTTAGATGAAAATAGGACAAACCCATATCGAGCACAGCTATGTTGATTCTTTTTTCAAAAAATGCGGATTTAAAATTTTCGACAACCGTTTGTTGATAAGTTGTATCGTGTCTTAAAAAGAACATTTTTATATACTGCCCAATATCCGGAAGATGTCCGAATTGAATCTTAGCTTTGGAGGAAATTAGTTCCATTTTCCAGGTGATTTTTGCCAACAAAGCGAAAAAAACGGGCAGTGCGGAAAGGCATGTCAAACGAATTTTTTGAATCCTTTTGTCTGTTTTCCATTCAATTTTAAATAGCATGTCTACCATGTAACTGATAGCAATAAATATTGCGAATATCAAACCGACGTCTTTTGCTAAAACTAAGCAAAAGCAGATAAGAGAGATATATAGGTGGTACAGAAAATCTTTTTGTTTTTCCAAAAGAACGGTGGCAAATCCCGCTCCGGCTAAAATACCCACAAAGGAGTCGATATAGGCATCTTCATAGAAACTACTGAAGAAAAACAAGGGAAAAACCAAAAGAGCAAGTGCTGTGCCGATACTTTTCAAAGCGTTGCCGTTTTTGTATCTTAAAAACGGGAAAAATAAAGATAAAGAGAAAAGTTGTTTCGCTAAAAAAACTTTGCCTTCGACAAATGCTGTTCCTAAGTTTAGGAAAGCAACAAGCTTTTGACAAAAATATTGAAACAAACTCATAATAGGCGGATAGGATTGAAAGGCAGAATGCGAAGCGGGATTGGTTATAAAATCATCCATACTCCACATAACTTTTACAGAGTCCACCCAATGGGAAAATTCATCCCACTTATATGCCAGTCTGCCGCTGTTACAAAAACTTAGAACGAAGAAAAGCAACAAAAAAATAAAGAAGGCGGGGGTGATGAAGTGTGAACGAAAGTTGGGAAAATCTTTTTTATACAAAAGATATGTAATTGATACGATATACAATAACAAGGACAGAAAGAGCACAGCATAAAAGCCGAATTTTAGTGCATTTAACAAACCGAAAAGATATAAAAGAACTGCAATATTCATAAATGTGATGGGCAAAACACTTTCAAATTCTTTTTTGAAAAAAGTGGAAGCAAAAAAGCTCCCCGAAACCAACACACAAAGTAGAACAAGACTGTAAACCATGTTTTTCTATTCCCTCGTTAAAGCGACTGATTTTTTAACTATATAGGCATAAAATGGCCTATATAATTTATTTTATAATAGCAGAATAACCTATGAAATACAAGTAAAATATAACGAAAGGGCATATTTGTGGATTATTACAGTATTGGGCAAATAATTTGTAAATACAGAAAAGCATTAAATATGCCACAAAACAAAAATGATTTGAATTTGTGCTCCCCCTGCAAATAAAAACACCACCCATTTGGGTGGCGTTTTTATTTGAAAATCGTTATAAAAAAGGAAGCGCTTATGCGCTTCCTTTTGCTATTTTATAATCCGCACGCGCAGGACAGCATCAATTTTCTCCAATTCCTCCACAATATTAGCAGGCGTGGGAGAATCCAAGTCCAACATAGTTGCGGCATATGCGCCCTTGCTGCGGTTAACCATGTCGGAAATGTTGATATTTTCTTTCGCCACAGCAGAAGTAAACTGACCAATCGAATTGGGAATATTCTTATGCAGTATTAAAATGCGCCCCGGCTTTGTGCAAACGCCCATATCACAATTGGGGAAGTTTACGGAGTTGACAATATTGCCGTTTTCCAAATAGTCCATTGTCTGCCGGACTGCCATCCTGGCGCAGTTGTGTTCCGATTCCTCCGTGGATGCACCCAGGTGGGGAATGGCAATTACGCCCTCCATGTTGGCAGTGCGGTCGTTGGGGAAGTCGGTAATATAACGTTTGATTTTTCCGGATTTCAGCGCTTCCTCCAACGCGTCATCATCCACCAGCGCATCACGGGCAAAATTTAAAAGAATAACGCCATCTTTCATGTGGGAAATGGCTTCGGCGTTTATCATGTGCTTGGTGCTGTCCAACAGCGGCACATGCACCGAAATAATATCACAATTTTCGTAAACTTCCTCACGGGTTTTGGCGTGGATGATATGCCGGTCCAAATGCCACGCCGCGTCAATGGAAATATAGGGATCACAGCCATAGACTTCCATGCCCAACTTGCGTGCCGCATTGGCAAGAGGTCCGCCAATGGCACCTAAGCCGATGACACCCAGGCTCTTATGGGCGATTTCCGTGCCGGCAAATTTGGATTTGCCCTTTTCTACTTTCTTTGCGATGTCACCCTCATTTTTAATGGATTGTACCCAGTTGACACCTGCCACAATGTCGCGGCTGCCTAACAGCATACCGCAAAGCGCCAGCTCCATAACACCGTTGGCATTGGCACCGGGGGTATTAAATACCACAATACCCTCGTCTGCACAGCGATCCAGCGGGATGTTGTTCACACCTGCGCCGGCTCTTGCTATGGCAAGCAAATTTTTACTAAAGCACATGTCATGCATGGCGGCACTACGAACCATGATGGCATCGGCGTTATTAGCATCCTCCGTCTTTGCATAATTATCCTTCCATAGGGCAGTGCCCTTAGGAGAAATGGGATTCAAATAGTGTATTTGATGCATAAACTACACCTTCTTCTCAAAATCTTCCATAAACTGCACCAGTGCCTCTACGCCAGCCTTGGGCATAGCATTGTAGATGCTGGCGCGCATGCCACCGACAGTGCGGTGACCCTTCAAATTCACAAAACCGGCATCAGCAGCCGCCTTGACAAACTTGGTATCCATTTCCTCGTCACCGGTGATGAAAGGTACATTCATCAGCGAACGGTCCTTTGCCACAACTGTGCCCTTAAACAGCTTGCTATTATCCAGGAAATTATACAAAATAGCGGCCTTTTCTTCGTTGCGCTTACCCATCGCTTCCAAGCCGCCCTGCTTTTTGATCCACTGGAACACTTTGCCGCAAATGTAAATACCATAGCAAGGGGGTGTATTAAACAGAGAACCGGCATCCGCATGGGTCTTATACTTAAGCATGGTTGGTGTGCCGGG
>JAZSAK010000053.1:0-3300 GCA_045601865.1 Faecousia sp.
GACGCTGTGCGTCGGAGAAGTAAGCAGGCACGGTGATAACAGCCTCGGTAACGGTTGTGCCCAAGTAGGCTTCTGCGTCGGCCTTCAGCTTTGCCAAGGTCATAGCGCTGATTTCCTGAGGGGTGTAGTTTTTGCCGTCGATTTCTACTTTAAAGTTTTCGCCCATGTGGCGCTTGATGGAAGCAACCGTGCGGTCTGCGTTGGTAACAGCCTGACGCTTTGCCACCTGACCCACCATGCGCTCGCCGGTCTTGGAAAATGCCACTACGGAAGGTGTGGTTCTGCCGCCCTCTGCGTTGGCAATGACAACCGGCTCGCCGCCTTCCAGAACAGCAACACAAGAGTTAGTTGTACCTAAGTCGATACCAATAATTTTACCCATAATAAATTTCCTCCTATGAAAGTTAAATAGTTACAAATTTAATTTGCCACCTGCACCATGGCAAAGCGGACAATTTTTTCACCCAGCTTAAAGCCCTTCTGGAACACCTGGGTGATGGTGTTTTCTGCAACAGTATCATCTTCTGTGTGCATCACCGCGTTGTGGATGTTGGGATCAAAGGCGTCACCGACGTTGCCGAAGATTTCCACGCCCAATGCGGTGAAAATTTTTACCAATTCGTTCATGGTCAATTCCACGCCCTTTTTGTAGGCGGCATCCTCAGTGGGCTGGTTTAGAGCACGCTCCAGATTGTCGTATACCGGCAGTAGCTTTTCCACCGCATCGGACTTGCCGTTGGCATAGGAAAGCTCCTTTTCCTTGGTAGTGCGCTTACGGAAATTATCATATTCCGCCGCCAGACGCAGATGCGCGTCATGCTCTTGATTGTATTTTTCCTCGAAAGGATTGACCTCCACCACCTCTGAGGCTTGTGTCTGTTCCTCAGGATTTACTTCCTGCTCCTTCTTTTTCTTTGCCACGATTAGTCCTCCTTATGGGAATTGTCCGCCGCCTCAGGCAACTGTGCCTGTTCGGGCTTTGCAAACATTTTGCTAAGGCTTTCGGCGAAATAACTTAGTCGGGCAGTGACCTTGGCGTAATCCATACGAGTGGGGCCTACCACACCAATCATGCCCTGCAAGCCGTCGCCTATGTCAAACTTGGTCATGACCACGGAGGTGTCCTTCAGCTCTTCCGACACATTTTCCGGACCTACCAATACCTTTGTGCCGTTGGCGTTTTGCATAATGGCAGGCAGATTGGTAAGGGCATCCTCGTCTAAGCTGGTAAGCACCTTTTGGGCGCGGTCGATGTTTCGGTATTCCGGCTGCTCCAGCAACCGCACATGACCGGCAACAGCCATATTGGTACCGCCCTGCTTACGCAAAGTATCCGTGGTGAATTCCACAATGATGGGAACCAGAGAAGCGGCGATACCGGAAGAACTCATAACCCGCCCCATCAGCTCAGGAGTGAATTCGTCAGGGGGAAGGCCGGTCATAGTGGCGTTGAGAACAGCGCTGAGCAGCTTCAAATCGCCCTCGTCGACATCCACAGGTAGTTTAATCAGCTTATTGACCACTTCATCGCTGGATAGCATAATAACCAGAATAAAGCTGCCTGCACCTGCACCAATCAGCTCAAACCGCGCCACAGTAGCACCGCCACGACGGGAGGCCATAGAAATGGCAGGCAGGTCAGTGGTTTGGGAAACCAGCTTCGCAACCTTTTCCAGCATTTTGTCCACCCGCTGCATCTTTTCTTCGATGGCGTTGTTAATGGACCGGGTTTCGTCTAAGCTTAGGCGGTAGGATGCCATCAACTCATCTACATACAGCCGATAACCTGCGGCGCTGGGCACGCGGCCTGCGCTGGTATGGGGCTGCTCCAGATAGCCCATGGTGGTCAAATCCGCCATTTCATTGCGAATGGTCGCAGAGGAGTAGTTCATGTCCGACAGCTCGGCAATCGCCTTAGAGCCAACAGGCTCGGCGGTGCGAATATATAGGTCTACGATTGAGCGCAGAATTCTTTTTTTTCGTTCCGTCAGTTCCATAACGGCTCTCCTTTGAGATATTAGCACTCTTTTTCTTCGAGTGCTAAGCACACTATACAATAGAGTGCTAAAAAAGTCAAGAGGTACAATTATAAATTATTTTTGAACGCTTTCCGAAATTTATGCAAAGACAAAAAAGTGCCGTGGTTGTCACCACGGCGAGTTCTTAATATCTAAGATATTTCTGCAGTTTTTGCTCTGCCCGATGGAGTGTGCGACAGACGGTGCTTTTGTTTACACCCCGTTGTTTGGCAATCTCGGGGATATTCTGCCCTTGGAAATAGTAGGCAAGCAGGACATCTCTTTGCAGAGGTGTCAGTGCTTCCTGGATTACACGATTGAGCCGTTGTTGCTGCAGTTTTTGAGGCAACCGTATAGATGCGGTGTCCTCAAAGTGTATATTTCTCATTGCGGTAGTATCCTTTGTCATAGTACCTTCGGGTCAGCTCTGCTAACTCATTCATTTGTGTTAGCATAGGGGTCAGCTCTGCAATGCGCCGTTTGATATGCCAAATTTCTTCAGGGTCTTTTGCCTGAGATAAAAGCGTTCGCAGCAATTTTAGGCGACTGCGTAGCAGTGAGGCAGAGTATTCATAATCCTTACTGAGCTGTGCGAGGGTCATGGCTTGCGGCGCAGACAGCGAATACACATTAGGCTGGGTATGTATAGTGCGCCACCACATTCTGTGCAGAACGCGGCTGGGCGGACGGCTTGCAGGTCTGCGTATAGGGGGCATTCTAAGGTTATCACTGTGCGCATCATCCTCTCTTGGTAAAATGTTTGTCGAGATTGCGTCGGATTTTCGCATATCCTCCCAACTATTTCCAAACAAGAGCATACTACACGAAATGTGTAATGTCCGTCGAATCGTGTAGCTGACGCAATTCTTCCAAATTTTTTATTTTGCCATGCTACACTTGTGGAGAACAAAAAAGAAAAGAGGGATACATATGATGGGTTTGCGCATAGCGGCGCTGCGTCGTGCAGCAGGTTGGTCACAGGCAGAGCTGGCACAGCGGTTGAAAATCAGCCCCAGTGCGGTGGGGATGTATGAACAGGGGCGCAGAGAACCGGCATTGGACATGCTGGTCGCGCTGTCTAAGCTATTTGGCGTAAGCATCGATTACTTGGTAACGGGAAATACCGAAGTACATCAGGACCGGCAGGCATTTACTGACTCTGTGTTTGGCGCAGTGGAGGCGGCGCGCAGGCAGCTTTGCCAGCGGCGGCAGATTCCGTTTTCCCGGGAGGAAATGACTGTGCTGTTTGCGGCGTTGTTGATGGAACCTTGACGGGAATGGC
>JAZSAK010000054.1:0-4943 GCA_045601865.1 Faecousia sp.
GCAATGGGGTCTTTTCCGGTTGCTTTCACCATTTCCGCCGCGCCTGCCAAGGTTTCCGCCGCATAGGCAAGCGCCTTGTCTCGAGGTACGCCACAAGCGACCGCACCCTCTGTCAGCGCCTCTATAAACAAATAGGCAAACGCCGGACCGCAACCCGACACAGAGCAAGCCCCGTCAATCAGCGTTTCCTCAATGGCATCCAGCAGACCTGCATGGTGCATATCTGCAAGAAAGTCCTGCAAATCTTCCTCGGCTACCAAATCGTTGGCGCAATATTCAATCACGCCCTTGCCCACCGCCACAGGGGTATTGGGCATAATGCGGATAATGGGTAGCTGTACTCCGGCATAGTTTGCAATTGTTTCCAGTTTCAGCCCTGCCGCCATGGTAATCAGCAGGGGCTTTTTTACTGCCAAAACCGTTTGCAACTCTGCCAGCACGCTTTTCATTGCTTGGGGCTTTACCGCCAAAAACACACGGTCACAAGCCGCCGCTTCCGCTTTTGTGCCGTAGGAACATCCAAGATTCTGCGCCAGCTGTTTTCCCTTACCCGACACATCGGAAAGCAGAATATCCTTTGTAGCTTTGGACAGAGCCTGCGCCACCGCGCCGCCCATATTTCCACAACCGATAAATCCATACTTCATAATCTTTCTCCTATCTGGTGTGTCCATTGCCTAGGATGATATATTTTGTGGTGGTCAATTCCTGCAAGCCCATAGGGCCGCGGGCATGAAGCTTTTGGGTGGAAATGCCCATCTCACAACCTAGGCCAAACTCACCGCCATCGGTAAAGCGGGTGGATGCATTGACATACACCGCCGCGCTGTCTACCCCTGCGGTAAATTTTGCCATGGCATCCTCACAGTTGGTGACAATTGCCTCGCTATGTCCCGTGGAGTGGGCGGCAATGTGGGAAATGGCTTCTTCCACACCTTCCACACATTTGACTGCCAAAATGTAGTCCAGAAACTCCGTATCAAAATCCTTCGGCGTTGCCGCAGTGCCGGAAATAATTTCCTGTGCCGTTTCGTCCAATCGCAGCTCCACTTGGCCAATCCGCTTTTGCAGCAACGGCAAAAATGTCGGTGCAATTTCCTTATCCACCAGTAAAACTTCCTCTGCGTTGCACACGCTGGGGCGGCTGGTCTTGGCGTTTTCCACAATGGACAGCGCCATATCCAAGTCCGCTGTTTTCTCTACATACACATGACAAATGCCCGTGCCCGTAGCAATGCAGGGAACCGTTGCCTGCTGAACACAGGCGTTTATCAGTCCTGCACCACCTCGGGGAATCAGCAGATCCACATAGCCATTGGCTGTCATCAGTGTCTTTGCGCTTTCTCTGGAGGTATCCTGCACCAGATGAATGGCATGCTCCGTTACGCCTGCACTGCGCAGACCCATTTTAAGCGCGTTAACAATGGCATTGGCAGAGCCAAACGCCTCCTTGCCGCCACGCAGAATGCAGACACTGCCGCTTTTCAGCGCCAATGCGGCGGCATCGCTGGTAACATTGGGGCGGCTCTCATAAATAATGGCAATCACGCCCATAGGCACGCTAACCTTACGGATTTGCAAGCCGTCAGTGCGGGTATGCTCCTGTAAAACCCGTCCCACGGGGTCGGGCAGTGCCGCCACCTGACGGATTCCCTCTGCCATGGCGGCAATTCTTTCCCCGGTCAATTTCAGCCGATCCAGCATCACAGAAGAAATGCTGCCCTTTGCCGCCTCCATATCTTGGGCATTGGCGGAAAGAATGGCTTCTTTTTGCGCCAAAAGCGCATCTGCCATGGCTTGCAGCGCCCCGTTTTTCTGCTGGGTGGTCAGTAACATCACCTGCGGTTTAGCCGCTTTTGCGGCGCTTAGCATATCAAACATAGGCTTTCTCCGAAAAGGTGGTTCCCACGCCTTTTCCATCCACAACCGCATAGAGATTTGCCGTATCGTTTCCGTTGGTAATCACCATATCACAGCCGCAATCCATGCAGATTTTTGCCGCCTGCAGCTTAGTGACCATGCCGCCCGTACCCAAATTGCTGCCACTGACACCTGCCAGAGCCAAAATGCTTTCATCCATTTTCTCCACGCGTTCAATCAGCTTGGCGTTGGGATTTTTTCGGGGGTCTGCTGTGTAAAGTCCGTCAATATCCGACAGCAGCACCAGCTTATCCGCCTTAACGCTTTGGGCAACAATGGCGGCAAGGGTATCGTTATCTCCAATCCCCAATTCCGCAGTTGCAACGGTATCATTTTCATTGATAATGGGAATTGCCCCCAGCTGCAGCAAGCGATTGATGGTATTGCTGAAATTCTGATGGCGCGTTTCATCGGCAACATCATCGCCTGTAATCAGCAGCTGCGCAACCGTATGATGGTATTCACTAAACAGCTTATCATATGTATACATCAGCTCACACTGTCCCACAGCTGCCGCCGCCTGCTTGGTGGGGATGTCCTTGGGTCGCTCCTGCAAGCCCAGCTTACCCACACCCATGCCGATGGCACCCGAGGAAACCACAATCACCTCATGCCCGGCATTTTTTATATCGCTAAGGCAGGCGCAAAGCTGCTGGATATGGCGAATGTTCAAATTGCCTGTAGCGTGGGTCAGCGTACTCGTGCCGATTTTTACCACAATACGCATATCCAAAACCTCACTTTGTCATTTTTTCCTGTTTCACCTTATGGTCAATCACATGGCGGCCTGCCAATTCCTTCCGTATTTCCTCTACGGGAATGCCCATTTGCACCATGAGCACCAGCACATGGTAGCATAGGTCGGCAATTTCATACACCGTTTCCGCCCTATCCTCGGCTTTGCCTGCGATGATGACCTCCGTACATTCCTCGCCCACCTTTTTGAGAATCTTATCCAAGCCCTTTTGGAACAAATAGGTTGTATAAGAGCCCTCGGGCAGGTCTTTTTTCCTACTCTGAAGCAATTGGTACAAGCCCTCCAGGGAGAACTTCTCCGCTTCCTGCCCAAATACCGTGTTTGTAAAGCAAGAATCTGTGCCCAAATGGCAGGCAGGGCCCTCTTTTTTTACCCGCACCTGCAAGGCATCGTAATCGCAGTCCGCCGTGATGGAGACAATGTGCTGATAGTTGCCGCTGGTCTCCCCTTTCAGCCAAAGTTCCTGACGGGAACGGCTGTAAAAGCAGGTCAGCTTCTTGTCTAAGGAGATTTGCAGGCTCTCCTTGCTCATGTACGCAAGGGTCAGCACCTTATCGGTTTCGTCATCCACCACAATGGCGGGAATCAAGCCCTTTTCATCGAATTTCAGTTTATTCATATCCAGCATCGTTATAACCTCACAGCAATATTATGCTCCCGAAGTTTCTTTTTTAAATCGGGAATCTGCACCTGCCCAAAATGGAAAATGGAGGCGGCTAAGCCTGCATCTACTTTGGGTAGTGCTTGAAATAGTTCAACAAAATCCTCTGCACTGCCGGCGCCACCGGAGGCAATCACCGGAACATCCACAGCATCGCACACAGCAGACAGCATTTCCAGGTCAAAGCCTTGCTTGACGCCATCGGTGTCGATGGAATTGAGCACCACTTCTCCTGCGCCGTTTTTTACGCAACGGCGAATCCAAGAGATGGCTTCCATGCCGGTATCCTCTCTGCCGCCCTTGGCAAAAACACGAAACTGCCCGTCCACTCGCTTGACATCTGCGGAAATCACCACGCATTGGTCGCCGTACCGCTTTGCCGCCTGGGCAATCAAATCCGGATTGCGGATTGCACCGGAGTTTACGCTAACCTTATCTGCGCCGCATTTGAGCACACGGTCAAAATCTTCCACGGTATTGATTCCGCCGCCCACTGTTAAGGGAATGAAAATCGTCTGTGCCACCTTGGTTAAAATGTCTGTAAACAGTTTTCTACCCTCACTGGAGGCAGTGATATCATAAAATACCAGCTCGTCCGCGCCGTTGTCGGAGTAAAATTTCCCCAGTGCTACAGGGTCAGACACATCCCGCAACTGGGCAAAATTTGTTCCTTTTACCACGCGTCCATCGCGCACATCCAGGCAGGGGATAATTCGTTTTGTAATCATCGTGTTTCCTCCACGGCACAGCGCAGGTCGATTGCTCCTGTGTAATAGGCTTTGCCGATAATGGCGCCGTGAATGTCCAACGCCTTCAGCGCCTTGATATCCGCCATGTCACTGACGCCGCCTGAGGCAATGATGTCCATGGTGTAAGCCTTTGACAAAGTGCGATATAGCTCCCGATTAGTGCCCTGCATGGCGCCGTCACGGGAGATATCGGTGCAAATCACCGCTTTTATGCCCAGCTTTTCCATTTTTGCAAAGAAGGCATCGGCAGACAAATTGGACTTCTCCGTCCAGCCCTTAATGGCGACAAAGCCGTCTTTAATATCCACACCAACGGCGATTTTTTCGCCGTATTTTTCCAATGCATCTTGCAAAAAGGCCTGGTTGGTAACGGCGGCTGTTCCCAAAATCACGCGGTTTACACCAATGGATAAGTAGCTCTCCACGGTTTGCATATTGCGGATGCCGCCACCCACCTCCACAAAACCGTCAAAGGTTTTCACCAATTGGGCAATGGTGTCTGTGTTGGCAGGTGCGCCCAGTTTAGCCCCTTCCAAGTCCACCAAATGCATATACGTTGCGCCGCAACTCTTGAAGTCCAACGCAATTTCTGTGGGATTTTCGCTGTAAACGGTCATTTGGGCATAGTCGCCTTTATACAGTCGCACCGCCTTGCCTGCGTACAAATCTATGGCAGGATAAAGAAACATACAATCAACCTTTCCGCGCAAAACTGCGCAGGATATTTAAGCCTACCTCGCCGCTTTTTTCAGGGTGAAATTGGCAACCGAATACATTCCCCTTTTCCACAGCCGCAGTTATGGGAATTCCATATTCCACCGTTGCCGCTAAGGAATCGTCACAGTCTTGGGCAAAG
>JAZSAK010000055.1:0-18761 GCA_045601865.1 Faecousia sp.
CAACTCCTTGGCTCACAGAACGACATGGCTACGATCCGACTTCCTGCCGCCGAGATGGATGACCCCACCCCGAAAGAAGAAAAAAACCGCCGTTTTGACCGGCTTTGCGCTGTGCAAAACAGCATTTCCGAAGAGATTCACAAAAAATATGTAGGGAAAACCCTGCGTTGCCTTGTGGATGGCACTGACGGTGATATACTCACTGCCCGCACCGAGGGCGGTCGGCTGGTGCGTTTTACCGGCTGTGAAAGCCTGATTGGTACTTACCAAAACCTTACCATTACTGACGCTACCACTTGGAGTCTAAACGGAAAAATAGCTGTGCTTTCCTAAGCACTATTACTTTACAGAAAGAGGGTATCCCTATGGCGAAACCCACAAACGAGCTGACCCCCATGCAGCGCCAATATCACGCCATTAAAGAGCGCAATCAAGACTGCATTTTGCTGTTCCGCTTAGGCGATTTTTACGAAATGTTTGACGAGGATGCGAAAACCGCCTCCCGGGAACTGGATTTGACCCTTACCACCCGTGACCGCGGCAAGCCCAAGGAGGAGCAAACCCCCATGTGCGGCGTGCCCTACCACAGCGTGGATGCCTATATTGCCCGATTGGTACAAAAGGGCTATAAGGTTGCCATCTGCGAGCAAACGAGCGACCCTGCCACCACCAAGGGCTTGGTGGAACGGGAAATCACCCGCATTGTCACCCCCGGCACAGTCACAGAAAGCTGCATGCTGGAAGAAAGCAAGAACAACTATTTTGCCTGCATTTACGGGCAGGACGAAAAATTCGGCATTGCCTTTTGCGATATTTCCACAGGTGCATTTTTTGTTACCGTCTGTGCTGACGCCGAAGCTGCCGCATCGGAATTGGGCCGTTTTTCCCCTGCCGAAGTTATGCGCGGTGGCGCACAGGTGCACTGTTCGGAATTGGAGGAAGCGTTATTTTTGCGGCTGAAGTGCTGTGTTAATGAGGAAAAAGAGGGGCAGTTTGATGAAAATCGCGCCGCCACTGCGCTGGAGCAGCATTTCTCCGTTTCTTTAAGTCAGTTGGGTTTGGCGGGTCTTCCTCAGGCAGTCATAGCCGCAGGTGCATTGCTGGAAACGCTGAAAGCCTTGCAAAAGAACGATCTGGCACACATTCGCACCCTGGAATACTACACCACCGGAAAATTCATGGAGCTGGACATGGATGCCCGTCGGAATTTGGAGCTGACGGAGACCATGCGCGCACAGGAGAAAAAGGGCAGCCTTTTGTGGGTGCTGGACCACACCCGCACAACCATGGGCAGCCGTATGCTGCGCAGCTGGCTGGAAAAGCCCTTGCTGGACGCTACGGAAATCGGGCGGCGGCAAAATGCTGTGGCAGAATTGGTGTCCGACACCATCACCCGCAGCGAGCTGACAGAGGCACTAAAGGATGTCACCGACCTGGAGCGTGTTATGACCCGTATTGTCACCGGCAGTGTCAACTGCCGCGACCTTTTGGGTCTTGCCCAAGGCATGCGGGCATTGCCCTTTGTGAAAGCCCAGCTTTCCCATTTGGATTCTCCCCTTCTGCAAAAGCTGAACGAAGCCATTGACGATTTAACAGATTGTGCCGCATTGATTGAAGCAACCATTGTGGACGATCCACCCTTAACTGTGCGAGAGGGCGGTATCATTCGCCCCGGCGCAAATACGGAAGTGGACCGCTTACAGGATATTCTAAACGGCGGCAAGGGTACTTTGATTGCCATTGAAACCGCGGAAAAAGAAAAAACAGGAATCCGCACCTTAAAGGTCAGCTACAATCGGGTATTTGGCTATTACATTGAAGTGTCCAAATCCTTTATCGACCAGGTGCCTGCCCACTATATCCGCAAGCAGACCCTTGCCAACTGTGAGCGCTACATCACCGCAGAGCTGAAAGAGCTGGAAGACCAGGTTTTGAACGCCAAGGACCGCCTCACTGCCTTGGAATACCAGATTTTTACCCAACTTCGTGAGCATCTGGCGCAGCAGGCTGCCCGGGTGCAGATTACCGCTGCGGCGGTGGCATCCGTGGATGCACTGTGCTCTTTGGCAAGTGTTGCCGTGCAGCGTGGCTACTGCCGTCCGGAAATTACCATTGGCAACGAAATTTCCATTACCGATGGCCGCCACCCTGTAGTGGAAGTGATGCTGAAAGACTCTCTTTTTGTTCCCAACGACACAGATTTGGGCAGCCACGACAACACCGTTGCCATCATCACCGGCCCCAACATGGCAGGTAAATCCACCTATATGCGCCAGGTTGCCCTGATTGTCCTGATGGCGCAAATTGGCTCATTTGTGCCTGCCCGCAGTGCACGCCTCGGCATAGTCGACCGGGTATTTACCCGAATCGGCGCCAGCGACGATTTGGCTTCGGGGCAATCCACCTTTATGGTGGAAATGTCGGAAGTAGCCTCTATTTTGAAGCATGCCACCGCCAGAAGCTTGCTGATTTTGGACGAAATCGGCCGCGGCACTTCCACCTATGACGGCATGGCAATCGCCCGCAGTGTTTTGGAATACGCCGCCAATCCCAGAAAGCTGGGTGCAAAGACACTGTTTGCCACCCATTACCACGAGCTTTCCACTTTGGAAAGCAAGCTAACCAATGTAAAAAATTACAACATTGCCGTAAAGAAACGGGGCGACCAGATGATTTTCCTGCGGAAAATTGTCCCCGGCGCAACTGACGACAGCTATGGCGTAGAAGTTGCCAAACTGGCAGGTCTGCCCAATGCGGTCATCAACCGCGCCAGAGAAATTCTGGAGGAATTGGAAGCAGAAAATGGCGTTGTCCATGTTGCTGCCGCTGTGGACGAAGCGGATGACCAAATCAGCATGCTGGATTTACACACACAACAGGTTTGCGATGCCCTTTCTGCCCTTTCCGTGGAAACGCTGACTCCCATCGACGCCATGAACGTGCTTTATAAGCTGAAGAAAATGCTGAACTGATATGCGAAAAAACTTTTTTCTATCCATCGGTCTGACCCGAAAAGAAATCACCTGGGGCATCCGATATTTGCTGTTTCAAACTATATTTCTGGCACCGTTGCTGCAGTCAATCAACTGGCTGCTGCCCAGCGCCATGAATGCCGCACAGCTGAATTTTCTCTTTTTCACTGTCAATTTCCTTGCGGTAGCGTGGATTTTTCGGAAATATCTTTTGCAGTTTCTCCATGTTGATTTTATGGATGTGCTGCGGATTTTAGCGGTAGGCGCGGCGTTTTTTGCCCTTTACTGGGTTGCCACCGCCCTGCTTAGCAATTTGCTTGTGTTCATAAATCCTGATTTTTCCAACCTCAACGACCAAAGCATCATTGCTATGAGCCAAGGGAATTACACTCTCATGTTCATCGGCACAGTGATTTTCGTGCCCATTACCGAAGAGTGTTTGCACCGCGGGTTGATTTTCCGCGGGCTTTACAGCCGTTCCCCTCTTGCCGCCTTTGCGGCTTCCACCGCTGTTTTTTGTTTGATTCATGTAATGAACTATACAGGCTATCCCCTGCCTGTTTTGATACTGTCTTTTGTGCAGTACATTCCTGCCGGACTTTGTTTGGCAGGTGCATACCGCCTTTCCGGTTCTTTGCTCTGTCCCATCTTAATCCATGCCGCTATCAATGCCATGGGTATGCTCGCTTTGAGGTGATATTATGCCAAAAATCATACAGCTTTCTCAGCATATCGCCAATATGATTGCCGCCGGTGAGGTGGTGGAGCGTCCTGCATCTGTTGTCAAGGAATTGCTGGAAAATGCAGTGGATGCCGGTGCTGCCAAAATCACTGTGGAAATCAAGGATGGCGGCATGACATTTTTAAGAGTCACCGACGACGGCTGCGGTATGGAACACGATGACGCAAAATCCGCTTTTTTGCGTCATGCCACCTCCAAGCTGCGCACCGCCGAGGATTTGGCTGCCATTTCTACTATGGGTTTCCGCGGAGAAGCACTGGCCGCCATTGCCTCTGTCAGCCGCATTGATTTAATGACCAAAACGGCAGATGCCCTTACCGGTACATCTTTGCACTTAGAGGCTGGAAAAATTACCGAGGAAAGTGAAATCGGCTGCCCCACGGGCACAACCATCATCATCCGGGATTTGTTTCACAACACCCCTGCCCGTATGAAGTTTATGAAATCCGACTCCGTTGAGGGTAGTCGTGTTGCCGCAGCGGTACACACGCAGGCCCTCGCCCACCCCCAGGTTTCCTTTACATTTTTGCGGGACGGAAAGCAGGTGCTTTCAACCCCCGGCGATGGCAAGCTGCAGTCTGCCGTTTACTGCGTCTATGGCAGAGACAGCGCCAAAATGGTACCGGTAGAAAGCCGTTGGGAGGACTATACCTTAACAGGCTTTGTCAGCAAGCCCACAGATTCCCGCCCCAGCCGCAGTTTGCAAACTTTCTTTGTCAATGGCCGCCCGGTAGTTTCCAAATTGCTGATTCGGGCGCTGGAGGAAGCCTATCGGAATCAAATCATGGTAGGCAAATTTCCTGCCTGCGTGCTGCATTTAACCATTCCTGCCAACGCCGTGGATGTAAATGTCCATCCTGCCAAAACAGAGGTAAAGTTTTTGGCAGAAAAAGCGGTGTTTGACTGCGTTCATTACGGGGTTTTGGGCGCGCTGAACAAGCAGGTTGACCGCCCACAGATACAGTTTAAACCAAAAGCCCCCACACCACCGCCGCAAAAGGCGGTATCTGCCCCCGCTGTGCCAAAACAGACCTTCTTCCGCACCATGAACGCAGAGGAATTTAAGCATTTTTCGGCAGCTATGGTGGATGCTCCCAAGCCGAAAGCCCAAAGTGCGGCAGCAACGCTTGCCGCTATTGAGCGTCAGCAAAGCAACCGCTTGCAGGAAACTGTTTTTACACCCAAAATACAAACACCTCCTCCCGCCCCCATGCACGAACCGGTGCAGACGGAAATTCCCATGCCCAAGGAAATTCCATGGCGCATGGTGGGTGAGCTTTACAACACCTACATTATTGTCGAGCAGGGCGAGGATGCTTTCCTTATTGACAAGCACGCCGCCCATGAGCGGATTCTCTTTGAAAAGCTAAAAGCCAATCAAGAAGCCATTACTGCGCAAATGCTATTAACCCCTCTGACCGTGGGTTTAAGCGCCGCTGCCGCCGGTGAACTGCTGGCAAACACCGCCCTGCTCATGGAACTGGGCTTTGAAATTGAGGAATTTGGTGACAATACCATCGTGCTGCGTCAAATCCCCATGGATTTAACCCCCGATATGGCGGCAGAGGCTGTGGAAACCTTGGCATCTGACCTAATGGCAGGCCGCCACGGTGACAAGAACACCGTTCGTGATGAGCTGTTACACACCGTTGCCTGCAAAGCCGCCATCAAGGCAGGCTGGGTCAACGACGAAAAGGAGCTGCTTGCCGTAGTCAAACAGGTTATGGCAAGGGAGGATTTGAAATACTGTCCCCACGGAAGACCCATCTGCGTCAGCTTAAGCAAAAAACAACTGGAAAAACAGTTCAAGCGGACATAACAGGAGAATTTTATGCCCAAAATTATCTGTATTGCCGGTCCTACCGCATCCGGCAAAACTGCCCTGGCGGTGGAGCTTGCCAAGCTGTTAAACGGCGAGGTGGTTTCCTGCGATTCCATGCAGGTCTATCGCCATATGGACATTGGCACCGCAAAACCCACCTTAGAGGAAATGCAAGGAATCCCCCATCACATGCTGGACGTTGCCCAGCCGGATGAGGATTTCTCCGTCAGCCGCTATTGCGCTATGGCAACGCCCATTGTGGAGGACATTGTTGCCCGTGGAAAAACGGCTATCATCGCCGGCGGCACCGGGTTATACATGGATTCGCTGATAAAGGGCAACGATTTTGCACCGTTTCCCTCTACGGGGATGCGGGAAAAGCTGGAACAGCAGGCAGATGCCCAAGGCATGGAATTTATGCTGAACCAATTACAGCAAATTGACCCAGTCACCGCGCAAAAGCTTCATCTTGCCGACCGCAAGCGCATTCTTCGCGCGTTGGAGGTCTATTATGAAACCGGCGAGCCGATTTCCGTACACAACGAAAAAACCAAACGGCAACCGCCGAAATTTACTCCTGTTTGGTTGGGCTTGGATTTTGCCGACCGGGCAGAGCTTTATGGCAGAATTAACCTGCGGGTGGAAATTATGCTAAAAAACGGCCTGCTTGAGGAAATACGCACGTTGCTTTCCCGCGGAATTCCCGCGAAAGCCACCGCTATGCAGGCAATCGGCTACAAGGAGTTTGTGGACGCATTGTCCGGGCGGTGCTCCATTGAGGAGGCAACTGCACTGGTGCAGCAAGCCTCCCGCAACTATGCCAAGCGGCAGCTTACCTGGTTCCGCCGCAATCAGGATATGCACTGGCTAATTCGGAATACAAGCGATTCGTCTGAGAAAATTCTTGAAGATGCTCGACAGCTTATTCAAGATTTTGACAATTAAATCATGCTAATATGTGTGTACCATCTAAAAAGCCAGAAAGAAGGTATACATATGTCAGATGTAAACAATTTACAAGAGGCCATTCTCAGCGAGGTCCGTCGGGATAAGGTTCCGGTAACCCTGTTTCTAATGAATGGCTTCCAGCTCCGAGGTGTTATCACTGGCTACGACAGCTTTGTTGTGGTGTTAGTATCTGATGGCAAGCAGCAAATGATTTATAAGCATGCCATTTCCACACTTGCACCCATGAAATCGCTAAAGTCTGCCACACCTACCGCATAATGCACGCAAAGGCGGCGGAGTAATTTCCGCCGCCTTTTGCTGTTCCTATAAATATAGATTGGGAGTAAAAAGATGTCTATTGCTGAAAATATTGCAGCGATCCGCCAGAAAATAAGTGACGCTGCCCTTGCTGCAGGCCGCGACCCAAAGGATATTCTGCTTTGCGCTGCCACGAAAATGAATGATGCCGCCGCTGTGCGGGAAGCCATCGCCGCTGGGGTAGACTGCTGTGGCGAAAACCGCGTCCAAGAATTAACAACAAAACTGGCACAAAATGCTTACCAAGGCGTGCCCGTTCATTTTATTGGGCATTTGCAAACCAACAAAGTCAAGCAGGTTGTGGGAAAAGTGGATCTCATTCAAAGTGTTGACCGTATGAAGCTACTTAATGCCATACAGGCAGAGGCGCAAAAACAAGATATTGTGCAAGACATCCTGTTGGAAATCAATATCGGCCAAGAGGAAAGCAAAAGCGGTTTCTCGGAGGCGGAATTAGACCTTATTTTAGAAAAAATACCTCTTTTTTCCAATTTGCGGGTGCGCGGATTGATGGCAATTCCCCCAATTTGTCAAAAAAAGGGAGATAACGACAAATTTTTTCAAAAAATGTGCAAGCTTTCTGTTGACATAACGGCAAAAAAAGGCGATAATGTATCTATGGACATTTTGTCTATGGGTATGTCTGATGATTATGCGGATGCCATTCGCTTTGGCAGCACCATGGTTCGTTTGGGTACTGCTGTATTCGGTCCGCGAAGCTACGCCTAGCCTCATCAGCAATGATGTGAATATACAGGAGGAAACAAAATTATGAGCCTATGGGACAAGTTTAAGAATTTTGCACAGCCCTACAGCGACGATGACGATTACGACGACGAATACGAAGACGAAGACGGCTACGAAGAAGCTTTGGATGAGACCCCTGCCCGTAGTGGCCGCCGCACCCCTATTTTTAACTTTACCGCAGATGATACAGAGCGTTCTGTCACCCCTGAACGCAGCAGTGCATTCTCCTCTTCCATTGGCAACAAGCAAGAGGTTGTTTTGTTCCATCCCGCTAACTTTAATGACACTTCCACCGCTGCCGACCATTTGCGCAGCAGAAAGGCTGTCATTGTAAACATGGAAAATGTAGATAAGGCTATGTCCCGCCGCGTTGTGGACTTTCTGTCCGGCTGCGCTTACGCATTGGACGGCAAGGTGAAAAAGGTTGCCCAGTCTACTTACCTGTTCTGCCCCCATAACATGGAAATTCAGGGCGATTTGGAAAGCATGCAAAGCGAAGTAGAAAGCTATATTTAATAAACATGCAGAAAGGATAGAATGATGTTTACACCGCAGCAAATTGAACAAATTTCCTTCGGTAAGCAGACATTTGGCGGCTATGATATGCAGGCTGTGGATGAATTTCTAGAGCCCCTTACCGAAGACTATATCACCCTTTATAAGGAAAACGCTTTGCTGAAAAGCAAAATGCGTGTTTTGGTTACCAAGCTGGAAGAGTATCGAGAAAATGAAGCCAGCATGAAAGATGCCATCGTTAACGCGCAAAAAACCTGCGATTTGATGGTAAAAGAAGCCGAAGCCAAATGCACAAAAATGCTCAGTGATGCTAACGCCGCTGCTGCTGAAAATGCCAAAAATGCCGACCTGCTGATTGCCCAAGAAACTGAGCGTGTGCAGGAAGCAAAAAAGGCCGCCAGCACACAAATTGAGCAGATTGAGCAACAAATTGCTGCATGTCTGCAGGCATTGACTCGGATTCGCGAAGCCAATATCCCTGCGCCCGTAAAGGCAGAGGTTTATGACTACGAAAAGGAAGCCGATCCCGATGCTTTGACAAGCGCTGTGGCGGATGAGATTTCCGCAAACTTGGAAAGTCTTGTCGGCACTACAGAGGACGTTGCTCCCAAGGCGGAGCCCCAGCATCCTGCCAACAGCACCTCCGCCCGGTTTGCCAATTTGCAGTTTGGCAAAAACTACGACCCTAACGAAAACTAAACTCCATACCCCACGCATTGACGAGGACAAGTGCTTTTCTTCTCCCTACCCCCAGAGAGCTGCCATTTGGTGAGAGGCAGCGGTATAGAGGTCTTGGCATATCCCCTCCGAGCAGCGCACCGAACAGTTAGTAGGCTGCGCCGGTTACGCCCGTTACAGCGTGTTCGAGTGCTGCCCACTGGCAGAACAAGAGTGGTACCGCAGAGGTAGATTTACACCTTTGTCTCTTATTATAAGGGACAAAGGTGTTTTTTTATGAAATAATGGAGGTTATTCCAATGGAATACAAGAACACGATCATCACACCCCAAACTGACTTTCCTATGAAGGCCGGCTTGCCTGCACGAGAGCCGGGCATGTTGGAAAAATGGCAGGAAATTGACCTTTATAACGCTATGCTGGAAAAGAACAAGGACTTGCCGCCCTTTATTTTACATGACGGCCCCCCCTTCTCCAACGGCTATATTCATATGGGTCACGCGTTGAACAAAACATTGAAAGACTTTATCGTCCGCAGCCATGCCATGATGGGCTATTATACCCCCTATGTCCCCGGCTGGGACAACCACGGTCTGCCTATTGAGCGTGCCATTGAAAAGTCTAAGAGCAAGCTGAACAAGGATATGTCTGTCGCTGAGTTCCGTAAGGCTTGTGAGGATTTTGCGGAGGATTTCATCCAAAAGCAAATGGGCGGCTTTCAGCGTTTGGGTGTCGTAGGTGATTGGGAGCATCCCTACCGCACTATGGATAAGCACTTTGAGGCGCAGGAAGTAAAGGTCTTTGGTCGGATGTTCGACAAGGGCTATATTTATAAGGGTCTAAAGCCCGTCACCTGGTGTCCCTTCTGTGCCACCGCTGTGGCAGAGGCGGATATTGAGTATCAGGATGACCCCTGCACCTCTGTCTATGTAAAATTTGCCATGAAGGACGATTTGGGCAAGCTGAGCCAGTTTGACCTGAGCAAAACCTACTTCGTTATCTGGACTACCACCATTTGGACACTTCCGGGCAATATGGCCATCTGCCTGCATCCCCGGGATAGCTATGTGCTGGTAAAGGCCGATAATGGCGAGACCTATATTATGGCGCAGGCCCTCATGGAAAAGACTATGCAGATGGGTGGCTTTGAAAATTACGAGGTGCTTGCCACCTATCCCGGTCAGTTCTTTGAAAATATGCTGGCACAGCATCCGTTCTTGGACAAAACCTCCCGTTTGGTCAACGCCGAATATGTCACCATGGACTCCGGTACCGGCTGTGTTCACACTGCACCCGGCTTTGGTGCAGACGACTATCAAACCTGTATGCGTTATGGTATGGACCTGGTTGTTCCCGTGGACGATTACGGTCGCCATACCGATTACGCAGGCAAGTTCGCCGGCCTTAAAACGGAAGAATCCAACCCCATTATTCTGGCGGATATGCAACAAAGCGGTGCGCTGTTTGCCTCTGAGAACATTGTCCACTCCTATCCCCACCACGACCGTTGTAAGAAACCCGTCATTTTCCGGGCAACACCCCAGTGGTTCTGCTCTGTAGAATCCTTTAAGGATCAGGCCATCGAGGCAATTGAAAATGTGCAGTGGTTCCCGGGCTGGGGCGGTGAGCGTATGGTAAGCATGATTCGCGAGCGTGCCGGCTGGTGTATCAGCCGTCAGCGCCGCTGGGGTCTGCCCATTCCTGTGTTCTATTGTAACGATTGCGCAAAGCCCGTTTCCAATCCGGATTCTATCGAGAAGCTTTCCAAGCTGTTTGATGAATACGGCTCCAATGTCTGGTTTGAAAAGGACGCCATGGAATTGGTTCCTGACGGATTTACCTGCCCCCACTGCGGCGGCAAGGCGTTCAGCAAGGAAACCGACACCTTGGATTGCTGGTTTGACTCTGGTTCTACCCACTATGCGTCCTTGATGCACCGGACTCCCAAGCTGTGGCCTGCGGATGTTTATTTGGAGGGTGCTGACCAGTATCGCGGTTGGTTCCAATCCAGCTTGCTCACCAGTGTTGGTGCACTGGACAAGGGTGCTCCTTTCAAGCAGGTGCTCACTCACGGTTGGGTAGTTGACGGCCAAGGCCGCGCCATGCACAAGAGCTTGGGTAACGGTGTTGACCCTGCGGATTTGATTAAGGACTTCGGCGCAGACATTATTCGTCTGTGGGCCGCATCCTCCGACTACCATGCCGATGTGCGTTGCTCCAAGGAAATCTTCAAGCAGATTTCCCAGAACTACCTGAAGTTCCGCAATACGGCTCGCTACTGCTTGGGCAACTTGAATGGCTTTGACGCCAACGACCTTGTTCCTGCCGACCAAATGGAAGAACTGGATAAATGGGCATTGACCAAGCTGGACGAGCTGACCAAGTTAGTACGAAAAGCTTACCGAAATTACGAGTTCCACACCATCTCCCACGCCATCAATGATTTCTGCGTGGTTGAGCTGAGCTCTTTCTATTTGGATATTCTCAAGGACCGCCTGTATTGTGAAGAAAGAGACGGTCTGCGCCGCAGAAGCGCACAAAGCGCCCTGTTCCTGATTCTGGACGCTATGGCAAAGCTGTTTGCACCTATCTTAGCCTTCACCTGTGATGAAATTTGGCAGGAAATGCCCCACCGCCAAGGCGATGATGTGCGCAACGTATTGCTCAACCAAATGCCCGCGGATTTCGATGCATACACTCTGGACGAAACCACTATGGACAAGTGGAACACCATTGTAAAGCTGCGTCAGGATGTCAACGGTGTTTTGGAGAAGGCCAGAGCAGATAAGCGCATTGGCAAGGCGTTGGAGGCTCATGTCAGCCTTGCCGGCCCTGCCGAACTGAAGGCAGTCTGTGACGGGGTCAATTTGGCAGAAATCTGCATCGTCTCCTCTGTGGAATGGGAGACCGCACCTGCTGGAGCAGAGGTTGCAAATGGTGTCAATCTCCCTGAATTGACAGTGGGTGTTTCAGAAGCAAAGGGCGAAAAATGTCCCCGTTGCTGGATGCATTCCCAAGCCGCAAACGCTGAGGGGCTCTGCCCCCGCTGCGCCGCTGTCGTTGCAAAAATGGACATCGAATTTTAATTCATTGCTGGGCGTAATGCAAAAGCATTACGCCCAATTTTATACTTTTTCCCTTTCCCGAAAAAAGCGAAAATAACACTTGACAAACCGTATGCACATCGCTATAATAAGCATGTTCTGTTTGAGTCGCCGGTATAGCTCAGTTGGTAGAGCAGCTGATTTGTAATCAGCAGGTCGGGGGTTCGAGTCCGTCTACCGGCTCCAAGCGGAGCTTGAAGCCGTAGGGCTCCATACAGGCATCAACAGAAATTGAATATTTGGGGGAGTTCCCGAGTGGCCAAAGGGGACAGACTGTAAATCTGCTGCGTATCGCTTCGATGGTTCGAATCCGTCCTCCCCCACCAAACCAAAACACCAGCCTTAACGGCTGGTGTTTTTGGTTTGGTATGGGTATTTGGTGGGCGGATTCGAAAGGCGGCTCTTAGCAAGTGTCCGGGGGACACTTGCAACCGCCGTGGCTTTTCCGCAGAAAAGCGAATCCGTCTTCCCCCACCAAAAAAGGCAAGTATTTCCATATAAAACGTTTGAACTCTTGATACGTGAGATAAGAAGTAGTATAATTAACACATCAGGAGGTAGTGTTATGAGCAAGATTCGCAATCTGCTGGCCTTTGACCTGGGCGCCAGCAATGGCAGGGCCATTTTAGGTCAATTCGATGGCGAGCGTATCACCATGAAGGAGCTGCACCGTTTTGAAAATAACTACGTGGAAATGAACGGCATCTATTGTTGGGATACGCCCTATCTATATAACCAATTAAAGCAGGGATTCCTTGCCTTTAAGCAAGGAAACTTTGGTAACCTGGATACCTTTGGTATTGATACCTGGGGCGTTGACTATGGCCTGTTAGACAAAAACGGGCATTTGATCAGCATTCCCCGTTCCTACCGTTTGGCTACACAAGCAGATATCGATGCCGTAACCGAAAAAATCCCAGCCGATACGTTATACGCACGTAGCGGTATTGACACCACCTTGCCCTACAATACCCTATATCAGCTTTACCGCAGAAAGCGGGAAGATGATATCGCTTTAAAAAACGCAGAAACTTTACTATTAACGCCTGACCTGTTGGGATATCTCCTTACCGGTGCAAAGGGTACAGAGTACACAATCGCCACTACAACACAGCTATACAATCCCACCACGCAAGACTGGGATTGGGAAACCATTGACCATTTGGAAATCCCCAGACACATCTTTACTAAAATTGACAAGACCGGCACTATCCGCGGGCATTTGCGTAAAGAGCTATGCGAAGAGCTAAGCCTAAATAGCGCAGCATTTGTTGCCGTTGGCGGTCACGACACCGCCTCCGCAGTAGCGGCGATTCCCGGCAAGGGCAGCTTTGCCTTCTGCTCCAGCGGTACATGGTCTCTATTTGGTGCAGAAATGGAAAAGCCCGACCTTAGCCCCGAAGCTGCAGCCGCCGGTTTCTCCAATGAGGGTACCATCCAAGGCAGTTTCCGACCCCTGCGCACCATCATTGGTATGTGGATCATTCAGGAATGTCGCCGCGACTGGCTGAAAAACGGCATTTCCATTTCTTGGGACGGCGTTGTACACGAAGCGCTGAAGGCAGAACCCTTACGTTCTATTATTGACCCCGATGCTGCAGATTTCTATGCCGGTGGTAATATGGAACAGAAAATTCAAGATTTCTGCCGTAGAACCAACCAGCCCATTCCCGAAACCATTGGGCAGATTGCGCGCTGCGTATACGAATCCCTGGCCCTGAAATACCGCCACGCCTTAGAGGGCCTGGAAAAAATGAAAGGGCAACGCATTGACTCATTAAACATTGTAGGCGGCCCTATAAACAACCGTTTCTTGGACCAGCTCATTGCCGACTCCATAAATCGGCAGGTGATTACCGGCCCTGTTGAGGGTGCTGCTATGGGTAACCTTCTGACGCAGGCAATGGCCTTAGGTGACATTCAAGATTTGGATCACCTACGTCAAGTTGTTCGCAATTCCGAGGTTGTAGAGGTTTGGGAGCCTCAGCATATACCGGCATGGGAAAGCGCATACCAAAGACTATTGACTTTTTTGAAATAAGGGAGTATTAATATGAGCATAGATATGACAAAATGGGTGCAAATTGCGAAAGAAAACATACATAATCGTCCTGCCGGAAGCGGCAGACTGGCTGGAAAAATCACCATCGTTACCGGTGCAGCGCAGGGTTTCGGAAAAGGCATTGCCGAAATTCTATATGCTGAAGGTGCAACCATCGTGATTGCCGACATGAATCAGCCCTTGGCAGAATCCGTTGCTGCAGAAATGGGCGAGCGTGCGCATGCCATTGCCGTCAACGTCTCCAACGAGGAAAGCGTTGCCAATTTGGTAGCCCAAACTGTTGAAAAATTCGGCGGCTTGGATTTGTTTGTCTCTAACGCCGGTGTCGTTCGCTCCGGCCCTATTGCAACATTTGAGCAGAAGGATTTTGAATTTGTCACTGCTGTCAACTACACGGGTATGTTCTTGTGTGCAAAATACGCCTCCATCATTATGCAGGCACAGCATGAAGCAGATAAAGATGCGATGTTTGACTTTGTCTGTATCTCCTCCAAATCCGGTTTGGAAGGCTCTAATAAGAATTTTGCGTACGCTGGCTCTAAGTTCGGTGGTATCGGTCTTGTGCAATCTTGGGCTATGGAATTGGCACCTCACAACATTAAAGTCAACGCCATTTGCCCCGGCAATTATTTAGATGGCCCGTTGTGGTCTGACCCTGAGCGCGGTCTGTTTGTGCAATATCTGCAAGCAGGTAAGGTGCCTGGTGCAAAAACAGTGGAGGATGTACGCCGTTTCTATGAGGCAAAGGTGCCAATGAATCGTGGCTGTCTGCCCATTGATGTTGCCCGCGCTGTCATGTACTGTGTAGAGCAAAAATACGAAACCGGTCAGGCTATCCCCGTTACCGGCGGTCAGGTTATGCTGAATTAAGAGGTATGCTATGATTGATATGGAAGTCCTGGGCATGTTAAACGCCCCAACTAAGCAGGAACGACTTCAAAACTTGCGCCAGATTTTGGCGGTCACAACATTTCCGCCTATGGTACCCCAATACATAAACAACCACATTCACACCACTTACTCCTTCTCTCCTTACTCCCCTACTGCAGCTGTGTACGCCGCACGTATGGAGGGGCTTTGCACCGCCGGTATCATTGACCACGATTCTATTTCCGGCGCGGAAGAGTTTTTGGAGGCAGCAAAACTGGTGGACATGCCTGTAACCATTGGTATGGAAGCCCGTGTTTCCATGGACGGCACACGTCTGGAGGGCCGCCGCACCAACAATCCCGATCAATTGGGTGTCAGCTACATGACCATCCAATCTGTGCCCCACGATAAAATCTCCGTGCTAACGGCGTTTTTCAAGCCCTATCAAGCTGCCCGCCATGCGCGCAATCGACAAATGATTGACAGAATCAACGCTTTGGTTGGTACGGCTTTGGATTATGACCGAGATGTCCTTCCACTTTCCCAAGCAGCAGACAATGGCGGTGTCACAGAGCGCCACTTAATGTATGCCTTGGCAATATCCTTGGTTAAGGAAGTGGGTAAAGGGGAAGCTATGGTGCAAAAGCTGGAAAGCATGGGCCTAACCCTTTCTGAAAAGCAAAAAAACCAAATGCTGGACACCCAGTATCCCTTCTACGAATACGATTTGCTGGGCATTCTCAAAAGTGCCTTTGTTCCGAAGGTTTTTATTGATGCAACTGACGAGTGCCCCAAGCTCAAGGATATGGTCGCTCTTTGCAAGGATGTAGATGCTTATCTTTGCTACGCCTATTTGGGCGATGTAGGCGACAGTGTCACCGGTGACAAAAAAGCCCAGAAATTTGAGGATGACTATTTGGATGATGTCTTTGAATGTCTAAAAGAAGAAGGCGTCACCGCAATTACCTATATGCCCACGCGAAACACTCCAGCACAGCTAGCACGGCTGCGCAAGCTGTGCGATGATTACGGCATGTTCCAAATCTCCGGTGAGGATATCAACTCCCCTCGCCAGAGCTTTGTAATCAAGGCAATGGAAAATCCCCTATTCCAAAACCTGATAGATGCCACCTGGAAACTTATTGAACACGAATCTAAATAAGAGGAGAATCTGATTATGAATACAAAAGCAGTTCGAATTCATGGTAAAATGGACCTGCGCATGGACGATGTGACCTTGCCCGAGGTTGGTCCTGACGATTTGCGCATCCGCGTTGTATCTGACAGCCTTTGCATGTCCAGCTACAAGGCTGCCGTAGAAGGCGGCGACCATAAGCGCGTACCCGACCGTTGCGATGAAACCCCGACCATTGTCGGTCACGAGTTCTGCGGCGACATCATTGAGGTGGGCGAGAACTGGCAGCATAAGTACAAGGTAGGCGACAAGTTCGTTATTCAGCCTGCCCACTACTATAAGGGCTCTCAAATGGCACCCGGCTATTCCTATCAGTTCTGCGGCGGCGATGCCCAGTATGGCAATGTGCCCATTGAAACGCTGCTGATGAACTGCCTTCTGCCTTACAACTCTGACACGTATTACTTCGGCCCTTTGGCCGAGCCCCTGAGCTGTGTCATCGGTACCTTCCACGCCATGTATCACACCAAGGCCGGCTCTTATGTTCATGAGATGGGCATCAAGGAAGGCGGCAAGATGGCACTGCTGGCATCTGTTGGCCCCATGGGTCTGGCCGCCATTGATTATGCCATCCACTGCGACCGCTGTCCCAGCTTGCTGGTAGTCACCGATATCGACGAGGCAAGGCTTGCCCGCGCCGCTTCCATTTACACTGTGGAAGAGGCTGCCAAGAATGGCATTGAGCTGCACTATGTCAACACCCGCATGGAAAATGCTACTGAATATTTGCGCAGCTTAACCGGTGGCACCGGCTATGATGATGTGGTATGCTTCGCACCCGTAAAGCCCGTCATTGAACAGGCTGATGCCATTCTGGGCTTTGACGGCTGCTTAAACTTCTTTGCCGGTCCTACCGACACCCAGTTCAAAGCACCCTTTAACTGGTACAATGTCCACTATCTTTACACCCATGTAGTGGGCACCTCCGGTGGCAACACCAACGATATGCAGGAAGCCATCGAGATGATGAATGCAGGCAAGCTGAACCCCTCTGCATTGGTCACCCACATTGGTGGTTTGAATGCGGTAATTGATACCACCTTGAATCTGCCCAAGATTCCCGGCGGCAAGAAGCTGATTTACACCCAAATTGACCTGCCTTTGGCCGCCATCTCTGATTTTGAGGAGCTGGGCAAGACCAATCCTCTGTTTGCTGAGCTGGATAAACTCTGCAAAGCAAATAACGGTCTTTGGAACCCCGCTGCAGAAAAATATCTGCTGGCAAACGCCAAATCTATTTAACACAAAAAAAGCCTCCCAATCGGAGGCTTTTTTATCTTGACAGCTATGATATAATAGTGAAAAACAAGAAAGAAGGCAACCCTATGACTTATAGGCGAATTTTAACCATTCAAGACATTTCCTGTGTGGGTCAATGCTCCCTCACAGTGGCACTGCCCATTTTGTCCGCCTGCGGAATTGAAACGGCAATTTTGCCCTCCGCAGTCCTATCCACCCACACTGCCGGCTTCACCGGATTTACTGTTCGGGATTTGACGGAGGATATTCCCGGCATCCGTCAGCATTGGATGAAAGAAAACATCACCTTTGATGCCATCTACACAGGTTATTTGGGCAGCACACAGCAGATTTCCTATGTGCAGGACCTGTTCCGGGATGTCGCCTCCCAAAGCTGTGTTAAAATCGTTGACCCCGCCATGGCGGACAACGGCAAGCTGTACCCTGCCTTTGACATGGAATATGTGCAGGCAATGAAAACACTGTGCGCCGATGCCGATTTTGTTGTGCCCAATATCACCGAGGCTTGTTTCCTCACAGATACGGAATACAAGGAGGTATATGACTGCGATTATATTGATGACCTCTTGCAAAAGCTTACCGCATTGGGCTGCAAGAATATTATCCTTACCGGCGTTTCCTATGCCCCCGGCAAAACCGGCGTGGTCGTGTTTGAAAACGGCAGTTATTCCTATTATGAGCATGAGAAATTGCCCAACAGTTGCCACGGTACAGGGGATATTTACGCCTCCGCTTTTGTTGGCGCATTGGTGCGGGGCAAGACACCGTTGGATGCAGCGATGATTGCGGCAGATTACACTGTCGCCTGTATCGAGCTCACCGCGCAGCTTGACAATCACTGGTATGGTGCTGCCTTTGAGCCTGTATTGCCAAAATTGATTTCCGCATTGCAATAAAGCCGGGAGGATTGGTTATGCAATACCGAATTTTAGGAAAAACAGGACTAAAAATCTCCCGATTAGGCTTTGGCGGCATCCCCATTCAGAAAATTGACGCCGCAGGCACACGAAAGCTCATGCTCCGCATGAAGGACGCCGGTATTAACTACATTGATACCGCCCGTGGTTATACCGTCAGCGAGAGCTATTTGGGCGAGGCCTTGGAAGGCATTCGGGAGCATTTCGTTTTGGCAACCAAAAGTATGGCACGGGACAAGGAAGGCATCTTAAAGGACATCGCCATCAGCTGCAGCAATCTGCGAACAGATTACATAGACCTATACCAGTGCCACAATCCCTCACCCGCCGAGCTGGATGCCATTCTCGCCCCTGGCGGTGCATTGGAGGGCTTGCTGGAAGCGAAGGCGGCTGGAAAAATCGGACACATCGGTATGACCTGCCACTCTCTAGAGGTGTTTGAACGGGCGTTGGAGCTCCCTTGGGTAGAAACCATTATGTTCCCCTATAATATTGTCGAATCTCAAGGCGAGGCGCTGATACACCGCTGTGCCGAGAAAAATATCGGCTTTATCTGCATGAAACCCTTGGCAGGCGGCGCTCTTGAGGATGCCACCCTTGCTTTACGCTA
>JAZSAK010000056.1:0-5860 GCA_045601865.1 Faecousia sp.
CTTGCGTCGCTCCTGCAGTGCATCATCCTCACCAATTTTCAGTTCGGCTTTCTCAATTTCTGAAATTTGATATCGCAGCGTTTCAGTGCGACGTAGTTTTTCGCTTTCATCCATGTCCATGCGGGAAATTTCTCGCCGAAGTGCTTCAACCTTATCATATGCCTTTTGGTACGCGCTGAAAAGCTGCATGTTTTCCGCGAAATCATCTAAGAATTTTAGGTGGTTCGCCTCATCAAATAAGGATGCAGAGTCGTGCTGGCCGTGAATATCAATTAACTGTACCCCAAGCCTGTGCAAAATTGAAACCGTTACAAGAGACCCATTAACCCGGCAAATGTTTCTGCCGTCTGCGTATATTTCACGTTGGATAATAACCTCACTGTCATACGCAACACCGTTTTCTGAAAACCACGGATATTCAGGCACATTGTTAAATACGGCGTGAACAGATGCCTTCTCAGCGCCGGTGCGGATCATATCCCGATAAGCACGCTCCCCTAAAACAGCGGAAATCGCATCAATGACAATCGATTTACCGGCACCGGTTTCACCGGTAAGAACATTGAAGCCCTTGTCAAAAGCAATGTCTGAGCATTCAATGACCGCTATATTCTCAATATGCAGAAGGCTCAGCATAGCCCTTCCTCCCCTATTAATTCAGAAGTTTTTGGATTTCCCCGCAAAAAGCAGCTGCAGAATTACTGTCTCGCATAACGATAAATACTGTATCGTCGCCTGCCAGTGTACCAACCACCACACTCATGTTCATTGCATCAATTGCAGACGCGGCTGCAGAAGCAAGTCCGGGCAGTGTGCGCACAACAATCATGTTCTGTGCGTAGTCAAAGTTGGTGATACATTCTTTAAAAATTGTATTCAATTTGGAAGAAAAAGTTCCCGTAGTTTCGGTAGATGCTGTGGTATAGCGATAGGTTCCAAAGCTGGTTAGCTCCTTAATGATACGCAAATCCTTAATATCCCGGGAGATGGTAGCCTGGGTGCTGTGGAATCCAGCATTTTGCAATTCCTGCAAAAGCTGTTCTTGCGTTTCAATGTTGCGGTTGGCAATAATCTCCATTATCTTTGCTTGTCTCTTACTTTTCATACAGTAAAACCTCACCCATTGTTACGGAATTTCATATTCACAACGTCATAAAAGCTTCGATCCTTCAGCCGAATCATTTTTGTTTCCAGCTTGGAACGGCGGATGGTCGCAACATCGCCAATGTTCATGCGAAAAGCCTTACCGCCATCCACGCTTAAATAGGCATTTCTTCTGGCATTTTTCGTTAAACCTACTGTAACAACACGTTTGTCGGAAGCCACAATGCATCGGCTGACAACATCATGCGCACAAATCGGCGTAATCAGAATATTGTTGGCCTCCGGTTCTACAATTGGACCACCTGCGGATAAGCTATATGCTGTTGAGCCGGTTGGTGTTGCGATAACAACGCCATCGCCACCAGATTCCATAGCCTGAACACCATCACAATTGACGCTCAAATGCACGATTCTGGCAATTGCGCCTTTTGTGATCACCACGTCATTTAAGCAAATGTCGTGAAATAGGTATTCCCGGTCACGCATTACGGTCACGTCTAACATCATACGATTATTAATTGTATAATCACCGGTTGCAAGGCGCGCTAATTGGTCAAGTTCAGTGCTTTCCAGCTCTGCCATAAAACCCATAGTGCCAATATTCACACCTAAAATTGGGATACCAACACGGGTGGCCGTTTTTGCAGTATGCAGGATTGTTCCGTCACCGCCAAAGCAAATTACCAAATCAGCGTGATGAATTTCTCTGTCCAGTCGATAAAATGACAAGTCACTGGGTAAATCAAAAGCCTTGTCCACATCAAACGGCAGACAAATACGCGTTTCAATTCCCACGCTTTGTAATATTCTTTTGGCTGTGCGAACTGTTTCAAAGCCCTTATCCCGATAAGGATTGGGGGCTAATATTACCTTTTTCATGGGTTCACCCTTTCAATGCGGAATGTGCATTCGCGACTATCATTGCCGTATCCGGCACGATGCTGTCTTTATCAGCAAGTGTTAAATGCGCTAAAAATTCAATGTTGCCTTCCGGACCTTTCACTGGTGAAAAAGTCAGCCCAAGAACCCTGAAATCCAAGGATTCTGCTAGGACTAAAAAATTATCCAAAACCTCTTTGTGGACCAGCGGTTCCCGGACAACACCTTTTTTCCCAACCTTATCTTTACCAGCCTCAAATTGGGGTTTAATAAGGCACAAAACCTGGCCGTCCGGCTTCAAAAGTGTCTTAATAGCGGGAAGTACAATTTTCAAGGAAATGAAGCTGACATCAACTACGGATAAATCCAGCGGTTCTCCCAATTGCTCCGGTGTTACATAACGGATGTTCGTACGTTCCATCACAACAACGCGGTCATCGGAACGAATTTTCCAATCCAGCTGTCCATATCCCACATCAATGGCAAAAACCTTTTTTGCTCCTTGTTGCAGTAAACAATCTGTAAAGCCACCGGTGGATGCGCCAGAATCACTGCAAACAAAGCCGGACGGATTAACGCAAAAGTCCCGCAGTGCTTTTTCCAATTTTAGTCCACCACGGCTGACATAGGGGCAGGATTCGCCTCGGACCTCTATGGAAACTATTTCTTCATAGGAAATTCCGGGCTTATCCGCTTTTTGCCCATCCACATAGACCTGACCTGCCATAATGATGGCCTGTGCCTTTGCACGGCTTTCTACATAACCCAGCTCCGTTAGAAGTAAATCCAAGCGTTTCTTAATTTTCACTGTGTATTACCTCCAATGCTCGTTTTGCTATGCTCTGTGCATCTAAGGCATATGCATGATATAGCGCATCCATACTACCATGCGTAACAAAATCGGCGCCTAAGTCTAAACAGTCTAATTTGCATTGAGGTAACCGGTTACGGATAGCCAAACCAAGCGCGCCATGGATACCACTATTGGTTGAAACCTCTTCCACAACCAGCACATTTCCCTGAATTTTGGAAATAATTTCCTCAATAGGCAACGGCGCAACACGAAGCAGACGCAAAACTGTCACATTAACGCCTTTTTCCGCTAAAATATCCGCACAGTCCAGTACATTTTCCAAAACAGAGCCATAGGTAATGATTGTTAAGTCACTGCCTGTACGGTGACAGCATACATCCGCTGTTCCCCATGCAGAATCATGATATTTTCCATCGCAACCTCTGGGATAACGAATTGCCACAGGTCCGTCCTGCTCAATAACTGCCCAACGGAGCATATCTGCTAATTCTTTACAACTGGCTGGGCAGAGAATCTGGACACCGGGCATTTGTCGCAAAAACCCAACATCATAAATACCATGGTGTGTCTCGCCATCCTCACCGACAAGTCCGGCGCGGTCAATCGCGATGACAGCGTGAAGGTGAAGCATGGCAATATCCTGAATAATTTGGTCATAGGCACGCTGTAAAAAGGTGGAATATATCGCAATAACCGGAATCATCCCCTGTTTTGCCAAACCGCCTGCCATAGAAACTGCATGTTCTTCCGCAATTCCTACATCAAACAAACGTTTCGGGAATTGCTTTTTATACTCCAGAAGTCCCGTGCCACCGGGCATCGCCGCAGTAATGGCGCAAACTCTACGGTTTTCCTTGGCAAGCTGAAGCATCTGATTGCCAAATGCTTCTGAAAAAGTTGTTGCTTGCTTAGCCGGAACTTCTCCGGTTAAGGGGTTAAATTTGCCAACGCCATGAAATTTAGAAGGATGGTTTTCCGCCGGTAAATAACCATGCCCTTTATGGGTAATTACATGCAGTAACACCGGCTCACGCATCTCTTTTGCAGCGCGAAGCATACGAATAAGCTCAGGTAAGTCATGGCCATCCACCGGTCCAAGATAGGTAATTCCCATATTTTCAAAGAAAGTTCCGGGTAAAACCATTCGCTTCACCCATTCCTTCCACTTTCGTGTAATATGGTAAATGCCGCTTCCACCTGGAAGCTCAGATAATACAGCGCGGTATTTTTCCTTTGTTCCGAGATAACGCTCCTTTGTACGCAAATGGGAAAGGTGCTTTGATAGACCGCCTACATTGCGGTCTATAGACATTTTGTTATCATTTAAAATAACAATCATAGGCTCTTTGCTCACCGCAAAATCATTCAGCCCTTCATAGGACATGCCGCCGGTCATAGCGCCATCGCCAATCAGCGCAACAACGTCATAATCTTGATTTTGCAGGGTTCTTGCCCTTGCCATACCCAGTGCAATGGATACCGAACTGGACGCATGTCCTGCAACAAATGCATCCGTAGCACTTTCTGTCGGCTTCGGAAAGCCTGCAATACCGCCAAACTGGCGCAGATTGTCAAAATCCGTCTGGCGACCGGTCAAAATCTTATGGATATAAGATTGGTGACCAACATCGAATACCAGACGGTCCTTTTGCGTGTCAAATACCGTTTCAATCGCCACGCTAAGCTCAACAACGCCCAAGTTGGAAGCTAGGTGTCCACCGGTTTTTGAAATATGGTTTACTAAAAATTCACGAATTTCACTGCATAACTGTTGCATTTGAGCATCAGAAAGCAGCGCCAAATCATCGTGACACGAAATTTTATCTAAAATAGACACAAGGAAACACACCTATCATTTTGTTTTCTTTCTACAAAGCAGTGCAGGAAAATGATGGATATAATAAATTACCTTCCCCACAAATTGCATGATATAGGTTGAAGAATTAACAGCAAAGGTTTTGCCGATTGCTTTTCCGCCAACGGTCAATCCGGCAACCAGTGATGACATTAAAAGGCTAACAATTCTAGGCCATGAGATTTGGTCTACACTTTGCAGAATTTGCAGCGCAATGGTTGCCGAAGCACTACCGGAAACGACACCGCAAATGTCACCGACGACATCGTTACAAATGGAACTAACCCGTTCTGCTTTTCTTAAAAGGGATATTGCCTCTTTCGCACCGGTTACCTTATGGGCAGCCATGGCATGAAAGGGTGTTTCATCCGCAGATGTTACAGCAACACCGATAACATCGAAAATAATACCAATCGATACAATGATAAGCAGTATTATAAAGGCAGTAATAGTATTACTGCCATCCATAATCTCCTCTGAGATTAACGAGATGGCACCGGATATGATGATTGTAACGACGAAAATCAGTGCGACCCAGCGAGTGGTCTTGTTGCGCTGCTTTTTGGAAGCACTTGATTCAGATTTAGACACAGCGATTCTCCATTCAAATATGTTTAAAGAAAGACGGCGGCAGACAGGATAAATCTTACGGCTTAGGTCGGGTTGGTTTTCCCCAAACAGAACCTTCCGTTACCGAAAAGGCGGTTTCCCTTCAATCCGTTTTTTCAAGTGTTGCCATCTTGACTACCCGATTGCCACTTAGTCCGTACTGTAATCCCCTGTCTGTCCAATTACGACAGCCTAGGTGATTTCCACAACAGAACTAACCAAATCTTAGCCTCTTTTGCAAGGATGATTTCCAGAAGCAATATCGCCCAATGCTATGGCCATTAGCACGTGGACGCGTCTCTTCTTTCCCAGCATACTCACTCAAGGCAGGCTACACTGCACGCAGCACACGATTCTGTGCACCGCCTTGCAGGTTCATACCTGATTCGTACGCGAAGCGGCTTCCCATTACGGGAGTTCCCTACTTCGTCGCACAAGCTTCAAGTCTCCACGGAAACCGGGTCGTATGCCCCATGCCATTGGAGCGCGCCCGGAATCCTTAACCCCCAGCATCCACCCTAAACTGGGCGTAAAAAGCAGACACCAGGGACTTCATCGATGTGCCCTTCATAGGATTTTTAGGCCCTACCTGGAAGAGG
>JAZSAK010000057.1:0-3382 GCA_045601865.1 Faecousia sp.
ATTTATATTCACGTTCCCTTTTGTCGCAGCAAGTGCTTGTACTGTGATTTTTACTCCTTAACCACCAAGGATAGCAAGGTGCACGATGGCTATTTGGATGCCGTTTGCGCCCATATTCGGGAAAGTGGCACCTTGGCGCCGAATTACAGCGTGGACACAGTCTATTTTGGCGGTGGCACGCCCAGCTTTTTCGGCGCAGAGGGCATGGCAGTGATTCTGGAAACCGTGCGCAAGTCTTTTGATGTGCGCAGCGACGCGGAAATTACATTTGAGGCCAATCCGGACTCGATTACACCCAAATTGCTGCGACGCTTGCGCAATGAAGGTTTTAATCGGGTCAGTCTGGGCGTACAGTGCGATGATGACCGTATTCTAGAAAAAATCGGCAGACCGCACACCTATGCAGATGCGGTAGATGCAGTGAAAAAAATCCGTCGGGCAGGCTTTAAGAACCTCTCGCTGGACTTGATATACGGCTTACCGGGGCAGACACGGGAGCAGTGGGAGGAAACGCTGCAAAACATTTTGCTCCTCAAGCCGGAGCATATCAGCTGTTATGGGCTGAAGATTGAAGAGGGCACGCCGTTTTATAAGAGTCAGGATTTTTTGAATCTGCCGGATGACGACATGCAGGCAGATATGTACTTGGCGATGGTGGAGATTTTGCGCAGCAAGGGCTATCGGCAGTACGAAATATCCAACTTCTGCAAACGGGGGCTGGAATCGAAGCATAATTTGAAATATTGGGTCGGCGGCGAATACCTTGGCTTCGGCCCTGCTGCCAGCTCGGATTTTGGCGGCAAGCGGTTTACGGCCATTCGAGACCTGCGCGGCTATATCAGCGGCGTATTAGAAGGTGGGCAAATTATCGACGAGCTGCAGGAAATTCCCAAGCGGGAGCGCGCGGGAGAATATTTAATGCTTCGCCTGCGAACCACCTTAGGCATTCAGGCACAGGAGTACGAACGGCGGTTTCTACTCCCCTTCGGGAAAATTGACGCAGCGATGGAAATTTATCGTCAGCGCGGCCATGCGCTGAAAATGGACAGAGGCCATTGGCGGCTGACGCCGGAGGGCTTCCTGCTTTCCAACAGCATTATATCGGATTTGCTGGTTCTTCAAGAGCAAAGCGAACCGCTGACCAATAAGCAGAATTAGCCGGAACAGGCATCCGGCGATAAAAAAAGGCACCCCATTGGGGTGCCCCTTTCTTTTTTAGCAGCGATCGCAGCCGCAGCCGCCCCAGTTGCCATTGCCGTTGCCGCAGCAGCAGAACAACAGAACCAGAATGATGATCCACCAGCAGTTGTTACCATTGTTACCACACATAAAGAATACCTCCGAAAATTTTCTAAGCGGTTCTCCGCTCATTCCATGGTATTCCACAGCGGCAAAAAGGTGCAACATTGCTGCCTGCTTATTCAAGGAAAACAGCTATAGCTGACGCCTGGCTGCAGAACCTTACCCCGCAGCTGTGCCAGTTGGGAGACGGTAACGAAGGTAAAGCCTTGCTGCTGCAGCTTATCCACAATACCCAGTGCTGCATCCACGGAGGAATCGGACATGTCGTGCAGCAAAATAATATCCCCGTCTTGCACATCCGCCAAAACGGCAGTCTGCACAGCTTGGGCATCCCGCGATGCCCAGTCCCGGGGGTCTACTGACCAGCTAAGCAGCGATAATCCGGCCTTTTTTGCCGCCCTTGCCACGCTTTCACTGCTTGCACCTCCCGGTGGTCGAAGGAATGCAACCTCGCATCCTGACGGCAGCAGCGCGTAGGTGTCGGCGATTTCTTTTGCAACTTCTTTTTCTGACATTTTCCCCAAGTTGTCATGGCTATACCCGTGCAGACCGATTTCATGTCCGGCATCGCGTATTTTTTCTGCAGTTTTGGGATCTTGCTTTAACCGATAGCCGCAGAGTAAAAAAGTGGCCTGCACATTTCTTTCCTCCAAACCCGCCAAAAGCCGCCTTGTGAACCGGCCGGATGGGCCATCATCAAAGGTTAGCGCCACATAGTGGGCCTCCTGCCCGCGAACCGGCACAAAAAGCAGGCTTAAACACAAAATTATCAAGCATATTCGCCGCACAGCAATCACATCCTAATACCAAATTGGGAATCGACTTTACTTTTCCCTAAAAAATTGCTATAATGCAAGGAAAGAAAAGGCTAAAAATGAGGAAACGCTATGATTGATAAATTACGCGCCGTGGCAAACCGATTTGAGGAGCTTTGTTTTAAATCGGAACAGCCGGATTTTTACAACGACCCTAAAAAAGCCGCCAGTCTGCTGCGGGAAAAAAATGATTTAGAACCGATTGTGGAGGCTTATCAGGCCTATAACGCCGCCCTGGCAGAGATGGCAGATGCGCAGGAGCTGATGAGCGAGCCGGACATGAAAGATTTTTGCCAGCAAACGTATCAGGAAGCAAAAGCAAAAAGTGAAGAACTTTACCGCACCCTGCAAATTTTGCTGTTGCCCAAAGACCCCAATGACGAGAAAAGTGTTATCGTGGAAATTCGTGGTGGCGTAGGCGGCGAGGAAAGCGCACTGTTTGCCCACAGCCTGTTCCGGATGTATTCCATGTATGCTGCCCAAAAAGGATGGCAGATAGAGCTGCTTAACTACAACGAAACAGAGCTTGGCGGCGTAAAGGAAGCAGATTTTATCATTAACGGACGGGGCGCTTATTCCCGCATGAAATATGAATCCGGCGTTCATCGTGTTCAGCGCGTTCCGGAAACAGAGTCCGGCGGTCGGGTGCATACTTCCACGGCAACGGTGGCTGTTTTGCCGGAAATGGAGGAAGTGGATGTGCAAATCAACCCTGCGGATGTGGAAATGCAGGTTTACCGCGCCTCCGGTGCCGGCGGCCAGCACGTCAATAAAACATCATCTGCAGTTCGTTTGATTCACAAGCCCACTGGAATTGTGGTTGCCTGCCAAGAAGAGCGCAGTCAACTGCAAAATCGGGAAAAATGCATGCGGATGCTTGCCAGTAAGCTTTATGAGATAGAGCAGGAAAAGCTGGAATCTGCGGTGACGGGTATGCGCCGCAGTCAGGTGGGCAGTGGTATGCGCAATGAGCGTATCCGCACCTATAATTTTCCCCAAGGCCGGGTAACGGAGCATCGTGTTGGCTTGACGCTGTATAAAATTGACGCGGTTATGGATGGAGCGCTGGATGAAATCATTGACGCCCTTGCCACCGCCGATCAGGCAGAAAAATTGAAAAATGCACAATAAAGGAAGAGTTATGGAAATCATCACGCGTAATCCTGAGGAAACCGAAAAAATCGGCACTGCACTGGGAAAAATCGTTCCGGCTGGAACAGTCTTGGCCTATACGGGGGATTTAGGTGCAGGAAAAACTGCCTTTA
>JAZSAK010000058.1:0-29241 GCA_045601865.1 Faecousia sp.
CTCATCAAACAACGTGTTATAGAACAGAATGCCACTTTCACAAATGGGGCTAGCCTGAGGAACTAATGCACACTCGCCCAAGTAGGCAGCGCCCTCATCCATGGACAGCATGGTGTTCAGCAGCTCCTCGCCCACTTCCGCCTTCGCTTCTACAACCTTGCCGTTTTCAAAGCGCATGGAGAACTTGTCAATGATCTGACCTTGGTAAGAAAGGGGCTTGGTGGAATAAACGATACCCTCTGCCTTGCCCTTCATGGGAGAGATGAAGCACTCCTCACTGGGAATGTTGGGGTTAAATACAACATTCTGCTTGCTGGTTTCTGCACCACCGCAGAAAATTGCCTCAGGAATCATGCCTACGGTCAAATCTGTGCCGTTGGCAGCGGTATAATGCAGGCTTTCAATGCCCAGGGAATTGAGATACTCGCAGCGCTTATGCAGGTCTGCATTGTGCTCCTGCCAAGCCTTGATGGGGTCATCGGTAACACGGGATGTGGACAAGATAGCCTCCCACAGCTTTTCCACTGCAACACTGGTGCGTTCACCGGGGAACACCTTCTTCGCCCATGCCTTGCCGGGCACAGCAGCGATACACCACTGTTGTTTGCCCTCCAGCTGGTCAATATAAGGCTTCAGGATGGGATAGGAAATCCGTCTTGCCTTCGCAACCTTTGCCATGTTCATACCCTTCAATCCATCGGGGTCTTCCGAAATAATGTGGATGCGTGCAGGAATTGTGTCCACCATGTGCTGACGGCGTGCCTTCTGCCATTCCGGCACGCTACCCATAGTGGTTACGGACTGATAGCGCACATGAATTTTGCTCAGCGGTTGATAGTTCCACTCTACAATGACTTTCTTGGCTTTTGCCTTGTAGGCTTCTTCCACCACCATTTGAACAAATTCCGGCTGGTCTAGGTCAGCGTAAACCATGACCTCCTGTCCCTTTTGGACATTAACACCACAACGGACGATCAGCTTCGCATATTCCCTTAAAACGGTTTTTTTCATAATAATACCACTCCTTTTTTAAGCTTTTATAATAGTAGCAGATTTTTAAAAATCCGTCAATGTATCTTGCATTATTTTCTCTATCGCGTATAATAATGGGAAGAAAGAGGTGTCTGCCATGCTTACAAAGGAACAACTGCAACAAAAAATCGCTGACGGTCTCCGTTTTTTGGACGGTGCCACCGGCTCTAATCTGCGCAAAGCCGGTATGCCAAAGGAAGCCTGTACGGAGCAATGGATTCTTTCCCATCCGGAGGTTTTGGTGCAGCTCCAACGCAGCTACGAGCAAGCAGGCAGCCAGATTCTCTATGCCCCCACCTTTCAGGCGCAGCCCATTGCATTGGCGCAGGTCGGCTTGCAAAAGCAGACGGAATCCATCAATGCGCAACTGGTCGCTCTATCCCGCAGCGCCGCACCAAGCTGCTTAATTGCCGGTGATTTGACCACCTTGGCTGCCTACACAGAAAGCTGGAATCCCGACAATTTTGATTTGCTGGTAGAAAATTATCGGCGCCAAATTCGGGGGCTCATGGATGGCGGCGCTGACCTTTTGGTGGCAGAAACGCTGATGTATCCCCAAGAGGCAGAGGCTATTTTCACTGCCGCAGAGCTGGAGCAAGCCAGCTGCGTGATGTATAGCTTTACCATGATGGCAGACGGCTCCTTATTTTCCGGTCCGGATGCAGGCCCTGTTCTGCAAGAGTTGGAGCAAGCGGGAGCCGCTGCTGTTGGTTTTAACTGTGTCAGTGCCGACCGCATGACCCCCTATTTGGTCAGCAAACTGCGCCGATATGTCAAGGGCCCTTTGCTGTGCAAACCAAATGCAGGAAACCCCATTATCGATACGCACGGCATTGCCCAATACGATATGCAACCGGAAGAATTCGCGGCCATTATGACCGAATGTGCCCACAACGGCGCAACACTTTTGGGTGGCTGCTGCGGCACGGATGCACGCTATATTGCAGTACTTCAAAATTTATAAATATAAGGACAGCTAAGGCTGTCCTTTTTTTATGGAAATTTTAATAAAAAATGAACATCAGCATTGCCAATTACAAAAGAATTTGTTATAATAAAATTCCTATGAAAGAAAGAATTCACTTATATGTCAATCGCAAAAATGTGATGACATGGCTGATGACGCTTTGCTTGGTCGGCTCGGCAGTGGCCCGCATTGTGCTTCCCGGTTTGAAAGGGTCTGGGGATGCACTGGAGGTGTGGAGTCAAATCGTTCTGCCGGTTGTGGCCACCTTGTTATATGTGCTCATCGTACTGCTTAACGGTAAGGAGATGTTTTACAAGACTGCAATCCCTGTATGGCTCATGGGCCTTTATTATGCCCTTGTTCCCCACACCATTTTGGGAAGCAATCCTTTCCTTTTAGGAATGTATTGCACCTGTATCGTTTTTTACTGCAGCATTTATACTGCGGTTTCCTGCGGAAAAATCCGTTATCCCTGGTTGCTGTTTTTGCTGTTTGCTGCACCTTTGTCCGCCATCGTTTATTTGGGCTTATCCATTGGAGACTGGCAATTTTTCCTCATAGGCATGAATATGCTGCCCAATGTACTGCTGTTTGCCGGATGCCTGCTGCTGTGCTTTGCCATTCGCGTGCACCCCGTGGGAGAATACCACCCCACATGGGGCGACAGACCGGACGGCCGTAAAATCCGCACGCTTGCCCCCATGGCACAAATCACTGCCTATTTCCAAGTGGAGCGCAACACCTGCACCAATTTATTTGAAGAATCCTTTGAAATCACGCATATTGACCGCTACATTCGTCAAAAGCGCCGGGAGGGCTTGACAGATTTTGGCATCACCCATGTGCTGCTGGCAGCCTATGTTCGCGGCATTGCCAAATACCCCCAGCTGAATCGCTTTATATCCGGTCAAAAGGTGTATTCCCGGGATGCGGATATTCAATACTGCATGGTTATCAAAAAGGAAATGACAGTGGATTCCCCTGACACCTCCATTAAAGTCCATTTGAACCCCCATGATACTGCTGAGGATGTTTACCACAAGCTCAACGCAGCAGTAAACAGCGTAAAGGCCACAAAAGAGCTGGATTCCAGCTTGGACAGTCTGATTATGTCGCTGAATTTGATCCCCAGCGTGGTGCTGAAATTTGTGGTTTGGCTGCTGAAATTGTTGGATTATTTTGGCTTGCTTCCCAAATTCCTAACCGAATTAAGCCCCTTCCACGGCAGTCTTTTCTTCACCTCTATGGGCAGTTTAGGCATCCCCCCTATCTACCACCATCTGTACGACTTTGGCAACCTGCCTGTTTTTGGTGCATTTGGTTGCAAGCGTCGTGCATTGGAGGTGCTGGAAGACGGCACTGTGGTCCAGCGCAAGTACATTGATGTAAAGTTCACATTGGATGAGCGCATTTGTGACGGCTATTATTATGCCACCTTCTTTAAGCATTACCGCCGTTTATTAGCCCACCCTGAAGTATTGGACAATCCACCTGATGAAGTTATTACGGATATTGATTGATTATGAAAGAACAAATTTTAACCTATTTACCGGAAGGCCATCCTTGGTGTGAGCACGTTCTCTGGTTTGATTCCATCGATTCCACCAACGCCATGGCAAAGCGGCTCGCCCGAATGGACGCTCCGCACGGAACTACATTGATTGCCGACCGTCAAACAGACGGCCGTGGCAGACTGGGGCGCAGTTTCCTTTCCCCTGCCGGTATGGGCGTTTACATGAGTGTGATTCTCCGCCCCAACTGCAAGCCTGAACAGATGATGCATCTGACCTGTGCTGCAGGTGTTGCCATGTGTGATGCGGTGGAAACTGTAGCAGGTTTTCGCCCACAAATCAAATGGCCCAATGATTTGGTACATAAAAAGCGAAAGCTGGCAGGCATTTTAACAGAGCTTTCTGTTAATCCAACCACCGGGTTGGTAGACTATGCCATTGTTGGTGTTGGCATCAACTGCTGTCAAAAGGCACAGGAGCTTCCGGAAGAAATCGCCAGCTTTGCCAGTTCCCTTTTTGCAGCAACCAACACACCCGTGAATCGGTGGCAGCTTGCAGCCGCCATGATGTGCGCGTTGGAAAAAATGGCCAACACCCTACTTTCCCAAAAAGAACCAACCATGGCACAGTACCGGGAGGATTGTGTGACACTGGGTCAGGATGTTTCTATCTTGCAAGGAGATACCGTGCGTCACGGCAGTGTTTACGGCATGAATGATGACGGCAGTTTATTAGTAGCGTTTGCCGATGGACACCGCGAAATAATTCAGTCCGGCGAAGTAAGCGTACGGGGCATGTACGGATACGTATAATTTACAAATTATTCTGTTTTTCGTATTGCTTTTTTATTGATTTTTGGTTATACTGAATTCACAATACCAAATGATTGGAGGCATTCCCATGAAAGTTTTCAATGTCATTATAAAAATAGTAGTTGCCGTTGCTGCCATTGCAGGCGCAATTTATGTGCTGGCTACCTACGGCGATAAGATTGTCGCTTGGGCTAAAAACATGTTAAGCGCATGCAAGTGCTGCTGTTGCCAAGGCGAAGTGATTGTGGAAGAAGCACCCGCAGAGGCTGCACCCGAGGTTGCAGAGAAAACTGTCAACGAAGCTGATTTTGCAGGCGAATAAACAAAACAGGAGACGGGCTGTTGCAATGCAACAGCCCGTTTTTGTTCAAAAAGAGCCGCCGCATTTGCGGCGGCTCTTAAATTGTCATTTACTTTGCAGCATTAACTAACTCAGCAGTATCCTGAGCAATCATCAGCTCTTCGTTGGTGGGTACAACCCATACCTGAACCTTGGAATTGGGTGTGGAAATGCACACTTCCTTGCCACGGGAATTGTTCTTCTCATCGTCGATTTCAACACCCATGAAGCCCAAATAGTCACAGATAGCCTTACGGGTAGCCGGACCATTTTCGCCAACACCGGCAGTAAAGGTCAGAACATCCAACCCATTGAGGGCGGCAGCGTAGGCACCAACATACTTAGCAACCTCGTATGCAAACTTATCCAGGGCCAGCTGGCAATTCTCATTGCCGTTTTTCGCGCCGTCTTCCAGGTCACGGAAGTCGGAGGAAACGCCGCTGAGCGCCAAAACGCCGGACTTCTTATTCAGCATATTCAGGCAGTCATCTACACTCATGTTATACTTGTTGCAAATAAACTGCACAACGCAGGCGTCAATGTCGCCGCTGCGGGTGCCCATGGGCACGCCAGCCAAGGGAGACAGGCCCATGGTGGTATCCTGACACTTGCCATCCTTAATAGCCGCCATGGAAGAACCATTGCCCAAATGGCAGTTGACCATAGCAAATTCCTTCTTGCCTACCAATTCTGCAGTACGGCGGGCAACATACTTGTGAGAAGTACCATGGAAGCCATAACGACGAATGTCATCATTCTCATAATACTCAGCAGGGATGGCATAACGATAAGCCTTGGGGGGCATAGTCATGTGGAAAGCGGTATCGAACACAGCAACCTGAGGAGTCTTGGGCATAACCGCCTGGCAAGCACGAATGCCCATCAGGTTGGCAGGATTATGCAAAGGACCCAAGGGAATGCACTTCTCGATGGCCTTAATTACCTCATCATTGATAATGCAGGAATCAGAAAATTCCATGCCGCCGTGCAAAACACGGTGACCAACAGCGTCGATTTCATCGGTGGATTTGATTACACCATGCTGAGGGTCAACCAGAATCTCCAGAACAGCCTGAATGGCCTCAGAGTGGCTGGGCATAGGAATATCCTTCACAACCTTTTGGTCGCCAACCTTGTGGGTCAAGCGTCCGTCAATATAAATACGCTCACACAAGCCCTTGGCTGAGACATCACCTGTCTCGGGGTTCATCAGCTGATACTTCAAGCTGGAAGAACCAGCGTTGATAATCAGAACATTCATTGGAATTGTCCTCCTAAAAAATAATATTTTCTTTTTTACGCCTTTGTGGTATGATAGCCATAACTGGGTCTATTTTATAATACTTTTGTCAATTTCTCAACCCCTGAATGGGATTTTTTTCTAAAAAGGAGGGATTTTTTTGAAGGTCGTCGGTATCATCTGCGAATATAACCCTTTTCATTTAGGGCACGAAAAGCAAATTTGCCAAATTCACCGGGAATTTGGAGAAGACTGTGGAATCGTCTGCTTGATGAGCGGCAATTTTGTACAGCGCGGCGCACCTGCCATTTTTGACAAGTCCCTTCGCGCACAGGCTGCCCTTTTAAGCGGCGCTGATTTGGTGTTGGAGCTGCCCACAAACTATGCGCTTTCTTCCGCGGAAGGGTTTGCCAGTGGTGGTGTAAAAATTCTCTCCCATTTTTGCGACTATCTGTGCTTTGGGGCTGAAACGGGAAACAAAGAAAACTTGCTCTCCACAGCAAAGGCATTGTTATCGCCTGATTTTTCCACTGCTTTGCGTGCGGAACTGGACAAAGGCATTTCCTTCCCCGCCGCGCGGCAGTCAGCATTGGAAAGTATCGGTTCAGACGCTTCCCTATTGACCAAGCCAAACGACATTTTGGCGTTAGAATACTGCAAAGCCATTTTGGTGCAAGACAGCACAATGGAGCCACTTCCCATTTACAGAGAAGGCAGCTATCACGACAATTTGCCCGACGAAAGCAACCCATCTGCCACTGCATTACGAAATCTTGCGATAAACGGTCAAGACTTTCTCCCCTTTGTGCCGAAAACTACGCAAAGCGTGTTTGAAAATGCGCCTATTCATACCATAGCCGCAGGGGAACGGGCAATCTTAGCGAAACTACGCACAATGACAGATGACGCGTTCGCATCACTCCCCTATGGCAGTGAAGGGCTCTGGCGCAAATTTATGCACGCCTGCCGCAGTCAAGCCACCCTTGAAGAAATCATCACAGCCACAAAGTCAAAGCGCTATACAAGAACCCGAATCGACCGCATGGTGATGTGCGCATTTTTAGGAATTACCCAACAGTTGCTGACGCAGGATGCCCCCTATGTCCGTGTGCTGGGATTCCGGAAAAACGGAACAAGTATTCTAAAAAAAGCACGGCAATTTGGTCTTTTCCCCCACATTGGCGAAAAAATTGACCATCCATATTTCACCTTGGAACAGCAATGGGACGACCTGTATGGACTCTTCCAAATACATTCCCCCACGCCGGCAGGTTCGGAGCCTAAACGCAGAATAATCCAAGTAAAATGAAAAGGCAATCACCCGAACTCCCTGTTGACAATAATTGTCACTTAATATATAATTACAGCACCAAATAACAGTTAAGGAGTATACGACATGGCAAATTTAGCAGTTGGTTTTTCAAAAGTGAATATCAATCCTCCTTTGGGGATGCCAATTTGCGGTTACTTTATCCCCCGCTTTGCAAAGGGTTTCTTAGATGATTTGGAAATCAGATGCCTGGCTGTATCCTGTGCAGACGAAAAAATACTGATGTTCAGCGTAGACAGCTGCGGCATTGATACACCGCTGATACACGAATACACTCAAAAAATCGCAGCCGCTACCGGCATTGCGGAAAGCAATATTTTCATAGCCGCAACTCACACGCATACCGGTGGAACAATCTCCCCCAACGATATGTATGAGGCGGATGAAAACATGATCCGCCGCTATGCTGCCTTTGTTGCCGAACGCATTGTGGATGCCGCCGTACTGGCACTTGCAGACCAAAAGCCTGCAAAAATGGGTTACATTGTAGGCTACGCACCAGAGCGGGTTGCCTATATCCGCAGATACAAGATGAAGGACGGAAGCACCATGACCTGTCCTCCTGTCAATGACGAAAATATCGACCATCCCATCGGCACACTTGATCAGCGTGTGAATGTTTTGCGTTTCGACCGTGAAGGCGGCGAAACCGTGGTGCTTGTAAACTACGGACTGCATGCAGACACAATTAACGGCGATATGCTTTCCGCTGATTGGCCCCATTGGATGTATAAAACGCTGGAAAAAGCGCTGGACGGTGTCCAATGTCTATTTTTCAACGGTGCAGAAGGTGACGTCGGCAGCACCAATGTACATCCTTCCGGCGGCGATATGAATGACACCGAAATTAGCTTTGATAACGAAATGAAGAGCCCCGGCATGGCTCGTTTTATCGGCAGAGCACTCGCCGGCACTGTACTTCAAGTATACGACAAAGTACACTATGTAGACGTACAAAGCATAAAGGCAATTCGCAAGAATTTCTTTGTTCCTACCAACATCCCCTCAAAAGAGGATATGCCTCTGGCCCGTAAATACAAAGCGCTTCACGATGCCGGTAGAGATGCCGAAATTCCATATAAAGCAATGGAGCTGACTACTGTTGTTGCAGAAGCAGTGCGTATGTGCGAATTGGAAAACAGTGCACCGGAATTCAAGCTAATGCTCTCCGGTATACGCATTGGTGATATTGCACTAATTGGCATACCGGGTGAACCCTTTACGGATATTGGTGTACAAATTAAGCAGGCAGGCGGTTACCGGATGATTATGCCTTGTTCTCTTACAAACGGCAATGACGGCTACTTCCCCACCGAAGCGGCATATGCCGAGGGTGGCTATGAAGCGCGCAGCTCCCACTACAAAGCCGGTGTCGCCGACGCAATCATTTCATGCGCAAAGGAACTGCTCAACGAGCTTCAATAAGAAACACAGCGGTTGTGGAAATCCACAACCGCTTCTTTTATTCACCCATAACTTCCTTGCGATATTGGGCAATACCCTTTGCCAAAATGTCCATTGCCCGTTCCAGTTCTTTACACTTACGTACATAGGCAATTCGCACCTCATTGATACCCTTTCCGGGAGTTTCATAGAACGGTGCACCGGGGGCAAACATGACCGTATCGCCGTTGTCGTCAAAACACTCCAGAAGCCACTGTTGGAACTTATCCGCATCATCTACCGGCAGACTAGCCATCACATAAAATGCTCCCATGGGCTCTTCTACCATAACCCCGGGAATCTGCCGCAGCTTCTCCACAATTAAATTCCGCCGTTTGCAGTATTCCTCTTTGCTGGTTTTATAAAATGCATCATCCACGCTGTAAAGCGCAGCAGCGCCAATCTGATCTATGGTAGCAACCGCCAATCTGGACTGGCAAAATTTTAGAAGTGCCTGCTGTAAATCCTTGTTCTTTGTCACTACGCAGCCGACACGGGCGCCACAGGCAGAAAATCGCTTTGATACAGAATCAATAATGACCAAATTTTTATCGATATCGTGGAACCGCGCCATGGTAGGCGTTCCAAATTTATCATCATAGCAAAATTCCCGATATACTTCATCACAAATCAGGAACAAATCGTGCTTCTTTGCGATATCCGCTATCATTCGCATTTCGCTTTCATCTAAAACCACACCGGTGGGATTACCGGGATTGGTAATCATAATTGCACGGGTATTTTTTGTGATCAAGCTTTCAATGCGCTTGCGGTCAGCATAGCGGTAGCCTTCCTCAGGGCAAGTGGGCAACGCGCGAATACGACCACCTGCCGCATGGACAAACGTGGTATAATTTGGATAATACGGCTCTGGCACAATCACCTCTGTATAGGGGTCAAGTATGCTTAAGCAAGTTAACAGCAGTGCCTCGCTGCCACCGGTGGTAACCAGCACATCGTTGCTGTCCAGCTCTACTCCCAGCTTTTTATAATAATTCCGAATAGCATCAATCAGCACCGGCATGCCAGGCGATGCTGCGTAAGCAAGGGTATCCTCTGAAAAATTTCGAATCGTCTGAAAATATGCTTCCGGCGTAGGCAAATCAGGCTGGCCGATATTTAGATGGTAAATCGTTTTCCCTTCCGCCTTCACCCGACTGGCCAGCGGATGAAACTTCCGCATAGGCGACGGTTCGCAACGATTCGCATTGATGGATATTTTCATGGTTTCCTCCTCTTGTACGTTTACACGCACAGGTATATTCTTTCGTAAGCCGGATAAGCTCAGGACTTAATGCAGCCAAGGCAATCAGATTTGGTATTGCCATTAGCCCATTGACAATCTCCGACAATAGCCATACCGTTCCGGTTTTTAATATTGCGCCTATAATCACTGTTAATGCTTGCAACAATACAAAGCGCTTCCACACATTGGCACCAAATAGATATTGGGCGCACCGCGCACCATACAATCCCCAGCCAAGTACCGTAGCAAATGCAAAGCAACACAATGCCAATGCCAAAAACACAGACACCCAATCCCCATACACCGAAGAAAACGCACGGCATGTCAGCGTTACGCCTACATCCTCTCCATATGAAATGGGAACACCGCTGACCAAAATCACCAGCGCTGTCATGGTACAAATCACAATGGTGTCTAAGAAAACTTCCATAATACCCATAAGTCCTTGCTGAGCAGGATATGGAACATCTGCACCTGCATGGGCAATGCCTGCCGTTCCCATGCCGGCTTCATTGGTAAAAACCCCACGGGAAACGCCGACGCGCAAAGTAGCAAACACAGAACCAATCATGCCGCCGGTTACTGCCCTGGGTGAAACAGCACCCTCTAAAATAGCAGCAAATGCCTCAGGGATTGCCTGCGCTCTGGCAATCAAAACACCTGAACCCAACAGCAAATAAGCTACCGATGCGAAAGGCACTAATTTCTCCGCCACTACCGCAATGCGTCTGGCACCGCCGAGAAGCATTGCGCCAATCAGGATGGCCAGCAACACACCCAAAATCAGATTCAGCCACCGTGGCGGCTGTCCATTCAACGCAACCACCGCTTCATCAATGCCGATGATAACTGCATTGATTTGGGTAGCATTCCCCACGCCAAAGGCCGCCACAACGCCAAAAAAGCTATACACAGCCCCTAACCATTGCCAGCGTTTGCCCAAACCATGACGAATCACATACATAGGCCCGCCCACATACTCTCCGTCCTGCTTTGTGCGATAGCGCACCGACAGCGTGGCTTCGGCATACTTTGTCACCATGCCAAAAATTGCACAAATCCACATCCAGAAAATCGCACCGGGCCCACCAATGGCAATCGCGCCGGCAACGCCGGCCAAATTACCAGTGCCTACCGTCGCAGCTAAGGCTGTGCATAGGGCTTGAAACGGGGTAACCGCGCCATTTTCCGCTTTCCCGCCTTTCAGGCGGGAGACAAAATCCCGCAATGCCTTAGGAAATAAGCGAACCTGCACAAAGCCGGTGCGAATGCTTAAATACAGCCCAACGCCCAATATCAGCACCAATGCCGGTGCACCCCAAACTATGGAATTTATGGATTGCAAAGCTTTGAACATTATGTCCTCCTAGTTTACCAATTTTTTAACACATTTGCAAGGGCTTTTGACAAAAAAGCAGTCCCTCTTTGAGGAACTGCTTTCGTTTTATTTCCAAGTCTGCCAAATCTCCGGGCAAAACCCTGCGGTTGCCTGCTTGCCATTGCGGACAATGGGTGTTCTCATCAGCCCCGGATTGTCAAAAACCTTGTCCTCCTTGGCTGTTTTGTCCTCCATATAGCGCATCAGCGTAATATCCGGATGCTTGCTATCCCAGTCGATGAGATTGTCAATCCCGCCAGCTCCTCGCAGCACACTGTCAAACTCCTTGCCGGACATTCCAAAACGCAACAAATCAATAGACTGAAATTGAATGCGCCGTTCTTTGAACCACCGTTCTGCCTTCTTGGTGTCAAAGCATTTGCTTTTGCCAAATATTTGTATATTCAATATGCTCCCTCCATTGGGTATTGGTGGGCAGGCATTTCCTCACAAGAGCATATGCCATTGCATTGCGGTAAATACCTAGCCATGCACCGATATTAAGCCGCGGTCTGCCCATATTCCTTTAATTCCTCTCTGGCTTCCCGTTCACTGTCCGCAGAGAACAGAAATTTGCCGTTGCTGTCATACACCTGAATGTGCCCGTGGACATACTGCATTGCATACATAGCCATCACTCCTTATTGGTTTCTGGCTGTATTGTAAAACAATATTTGTCCAATAACTCGGACTTATTCTACTACCTCGTAGCCTGCATCCATAATTGCCTTTTTCAGCGCCTCCAAGGATGCGTCGCCGGTAACTGTAACGGTTTTTGCCTGCAAATCCACCACGGCATCTACTGTGCCTGCAACTGCCTTACAAACCTTTTCCACCATTGCCTTGCAATGGCTACACATCATGCCCTCTACCTTAATAATCATTTCCATACTTTTCTTCTCCTCCGCCTTTTCATGAGGTTTTGTCTTGGGCTGAAACCGCCGAAGACGCAACGCATTGCTTACTACAAACACCGAGCTCATACTCATAGCCGCTGCACCAATCATCGGGCTAAGCAGGCCCAACGCCGCCACCGGAATTCCTAAGCAATTATAGAAAAATGCCCAAAACAGATTTTGACGGATATTTCGTATCGTTGCCTTGCTGAGCACAATGGCATTGCAAACACCTGTAAGCGAGTTGTTCATCAGCACTACATCCGCTGATTCCATAGCAATATCCGTGCCTGCACCAATTGCCATGCCCACATCTGCCAGTGCCAAAGCCGGGGCATCATTGATGCCATCGCCAACCATAAGCACCCGTTTTCCCTGCTGCTGCAGTGCCTGTATCACACCAGCCTTTTCCGTAGGCAAAACCTCCGAAATCACCTGTTTGATACTCGCCTCATGGGCAATGGCCTTTGCTGTTTTATCATTATCTCCGGTGAGCATAATTACCGAAACGCCCAATTGCTCTATGGAAGAAATCACCTGTGCGCTGTCGTCTTTTAATGCATCTGCTGCAAAAACTACACCCAAAAGCTTATCCTTTGACGCAAAATACAGCGGTGTTTTCCCCTGTTGAGCCATCTGCGGATAATCTTCAACGGCTATTCCCCGCTCCTGCATCAGCTTGGCGTTACCGCCAAAATAGACATCCCCATCTATGATGCCAGACACACCCATACCCGGTAATGTTTTGAACTCGGTCACGTCCGGCAAGTGCAGTCCAACTGCCTTTTCTAAAATCGCTTTGGCAAAAGGATGTTCAGACTGCTTTTCCAGTGCTGCCGCAATTATCAGAAGGTCATCTCTGTTTGAAATAATATCTGTCACCACCGGTTTTCCGGTGGTAAGCGTCCCCGTTTTGTCCAGCACAATAGTATCAATATTGTGTAAGTGCTCCAGCGCAGCACCGTTTTTAAACAGCACGCCTAAAGATGCACCCTTCCCTGTGCCAACCATAATGGCAACCGGCGTAGCAAGGCCCAGAGCACACGGGCAGGAAATCACCAACACCGAGATTGCCGCAGTTAGTGCAAATTCCAGATTTTTGCCCATAAGTATCCATATCACAAACGCCAGCGCTGCAATTGTCATTACCACAGGCACAAAAATTCCGGCAATTTTATCCGCAGTTCTGGCAATGGGTGCTTTGGTTCCTCCAGCCTCGTCCACCATGCGGATAATCTGCTGCAGGGTCGTATCCTCGCCTACCTTTTGGGCGCGGAACTTCAAAAATCCGGATGTGTTGATCGTTGCGGCAAAAACATTGTCTCCTACCGTCTTTTCCACCGGAATGCTTTCACCGGTAAGCGCACTTTGATCAACTGCGGCATGACCTTCCAGCACAACACCATCCACGGGAATTCTCCCTCCGGATCGTACAACCACAACGTCACCAACCATTACCTGCTCCGACAAAATTACAACCTCTGCTCCATCCCGTAGCACAATGGTTGTTTCCGGACGCAAGTCCATTAACGCGCGGATCGCGTCACCCGTTTTCCCCTTTGCGCGACCTTCCAAGAATTTGCCCAAGGTTATTAAGGTCAATATCATGGCCGCTGATTCGAAATACAGATTATGTCTATAAAAATTCACCGTCTCCCATTGCCCATGGCCCATGGCAAAAGCCATGCGAAATAAGGCTGCCACACCATACACCAGTGCCGCACCGGAGCCAACTGCAATCAGGCTATCCATGTTGGGAGCGCGGTGCCACAATGCCTTCAATCCTCTGGTATAATACACTCGGTTTAAATACACCACAGGAAGTGTGAGCAAAAATTGCAAAAGTGCTGCGATCAACGCATTTTCCTGCCCATGATACCAATGCGGCAACGGCAATCCGACCATATGCCCCATGGTAAAATACATCAAAATCCCAAGGAATATCGTTGAGTAGATTATTCGCTTTTTCATGCTTTGCAAATCCGTATTGTCTTTTTGCACAGCAGGCTTATTTTCTCCTGCAAGGGATGCCCCATAGCCAGCATCCGTAACAGCGCGGACAATATCCTGCTGCACTGCTTCATTTTTGACTTCCACAAGCATGGTTCCGCCAAGCAAATTTACCTGTGCATTTTCGACACCGGAAACCGCCCTTGTCACCTTTTCCACACGGGCGCTGCAGGCAGCGCAGGTCATGCCGGTAACTGTAAATTTGAGTTTCATGATTCTTCCCTTTCCCAGCAAGATATTGACATCGTTGCTTCTTTATGTTACCATTTTAGCATGCAATTTTCAAATCGCAAGCATGAATTTATTGATGTATAGCTCTTGTCTCAATTAATATCATTGATGAAACATAAGGTGTAGAAATATGAATATTAAAATTTTGTCTGATAGTACCTGTGATCTTTCTCCCCAGCAGCTCAAAGAGCATAATATTGATTTGGCACGGCTGACCATTATCAAAGATGGCAAGCAATACCGGGATGGCGAAACCATCACGCCTGCTGACATCTTTGCTCACGTTGCGAACGGCGGTGCATTATGCTCCACCACAGCTTATAACATAGGCGAATATGAGGAGTTATTTGCAAAATACTCCAAGGATTTTGACGGCGTAATTCATATTAGTCTCGGATCCGGGTTCTCCTCCTCCCACCAAAATGCCTGCATTGCTGCTGAGAATTATCCCAACGTACGTGTTATTGACTCTATGAATCTGAGTACCGGTCAGGGACATGTCGTTTTAGAGGCCTGTCGCTTAGCGCAAACATGTGACAGCTTGGATGAAATTGCGGACAAGCTAAATGCCTTTGTTCCCCGGGTGGAAACAAGTTTTCTATTGGACCAGCTGCAATATATGGTCAAGGGAGGTCGTTGCTCCTCTGTTGTTGCGTTGGGTGCCAATTTGCTGAATTTGAAGCCCTGTATTGAAGTGAAAGACGGAAAAATGGGCGTTGTCAAGAAATACCGCGGCAATTATACCAAGTGTTTGGCAAGCTATGTCAAAGACCGTCTTGCCGACCGCGAGGACATTGTGCGCAAGGAGCTGTTTTTAACCTATACCCCTGTTACAGACGAAGCTCTTTCCGTGGTAAAAGAGGCCATTGATACCTATGGAAACTTTGAAACGGTCTATGAGTCCACAGCAGGCTGTACGGTCTCTTGCCACTGTGGTCCTGCCACATTAGGTGTTCTATTTATCCGTAAGTAAAGCAAATACGCAAAAAGGCGTGCCGTTTGGCACGCCTTTTCTTTACATCGTATAATTATCAAAGTAACCCTGAACCAAAATGATGGGAGTTCCCTTGTCACCGGAACCGGAGGTGAGGTCACACAGTGAACCAATCAAATCTGTCAAGCGGCGGGGGGTTGTACCCTGAGATGCCATAGAACCTGACAAATCACCCTTCTCCCGAATTCTCTGCTCAATTGCCGTCTTCAGCGCTTCACCGGAAAGGTCTGCAAAATCATTATCTGCTAGATATTTTAGCTTCAGCTCATTGGGTGTACCCTCCAAGCCGGGCGTGTTTGCAACAGAAACGCTGGGGTCAGCCAGCTCCCAAATCTTGCCTACGGGGTCTTTGAATGCTCCGTCGCCATAAACCATGACTTCTATGTGCTTGCCGGTAGCCTTCAACAGCCTTTCCTGAATATCCAGCACCAAGTCTATGCACTCCTTGGGGAACAGCTTAATGGTGCTTTCCGTGGACTTATTCGAGCCCAGCAGGCCAAACTTTTCATTAAAGCCGCTACCATCCACACTGGCAGTCAGAATATCGTCCAAGCCAAACACACGCTCCGCACCGTTTTCCCGGAGAATCCGCTTTGTGCGCACACGGCTGTGAATATCGCAGGTTAACACATTTTTGGTGTAGTTTAAAATCACACGGGGATTGTTTGCAAAAATGATTTCCACTTCTGCGCCCTCTTCGCGAATCAAATCACCGTAATACTGAACATAGTCCACCATGGTAAACGGGTGGCGGTTCTCACCAAACAGCTCTCTATACTTCGTCTCAGTAAGCACATCGGAGTAAGGATTCACCCCTGCCTCATCCAGCTTATCCAAGGAGACCAACTCATTGCCCACCTCATCGGAGGGGTAGCTGAGCATCAGCACAATTTTCTTTGCACCGCGGGCAACGCCCCGCAAGCAGATAGCGAAACGGTTACGGGACAAAATAGGGAAAATAACACCCACAGTCTCACCGCCAAGCTTTTCCTTTACATCCTTGGCGATGGCATCAATGGACGCATAGTTGCCCTGCGCACGTGCCACTACGGACTCGGTAACAGCCACCACATCTCTGTCGTTCAAGCAAAATCCTTCACTGGCAGCAGCGTCCAACACGCTATCGACAACAATTTTCGCCAAATCATCCCCCTCACGGATAATGGGGCAACGAATGCCTCTGGAGGTGGTTCCGACTTTTCTTTCCATACTGTAAACCTCTTTTCCCGGTGATATCTTTCGATAAGCACGCGGATAGAATAAAACAACACTAATGTTATACAGCAAAATTGTGAATTTTTCAATCACTTTTTTTAATTTTTCCCCAATTGGGAAAAATTTTATACTTTCATTGTGTAAGCACGCAATAATTCTTGCACTCATTGTAAAAAGCCTTGTTTTTTTGTGGCAGTGTGTTATACTGTTTTTAGAATAAATCCGGAGGATTTTATGGAGTATTCAAAACTGTTAGACCTATCCTGCGAGCTAGGGTATGAGCTTGCCATGTCCGGCGCGGAAACCTTCCGTGTGGAAGAAAGCATCAACCGTATGCTACAGGCTTATGGCATTGATGCCGAAGTGTTTGTCATCCCCAACTGTATGCACATCAGTATTGAGCCGGTAATCGGACGTCCACTGACAAGAATGCGCAGAATCGGCATGCACGGCAACGATTTGGATGCCGTAGAGCGTTTTTCCGGTCTCAGCCGCCGCATATGCACGGAGCATCCTGCGCCGGAAATCGCTGCCGGTTGGTTACAAGAAGTGCGGCAACAGCGTAAATGCTACCGCTTGCCTATGTATATGCTTGGAAACTTCTTAGGCTCTTTCGGCTTTTGCTTGCTTTTCGGTGGCTCGCCGGCTGATGCAATATGCTCCGGCGTATGCGGTCTATTGGTGGGTTTAATCAACCGTTGGATGAGCCGTTTGGGCGCCAACCAGTTTTTCCAAACCATGGCAGCAGCCTTCCCCATGGCGCTCTTAGCCTATGCCATGGGTGCGTTGGGATTCCCCACCAATGCTGACAGCGTTATCATCGGCGCGCTTATGCTCTTAGTCCCCGGTCTTTTAATAACCAATGCCATGCGGGACATTATATACGGTGATACCAACTCCGGTATTAATCGGCTTGTGCAAGTATTATTGATTGCAGCTGCCATTGCATTGGGCACTGCTGCGGCATGGAATACTGCCGCTTTGCTCTGGGGCGCTCCGGTCAGCGGTTCTGTGATTGAGCATAACATACTAATACAGTGCGTCTGTTGCGCAATCGGTTGCTACGGCTTTGCCGTTCTGTTTAATATCCATGGGCCCGGTGGGCTGATTTGTATACTAGGCGGCGTGTTGACATGGATTACCTACAAGGTTAGTCTTTGTGCCGTTGACAACGATATCTTTGCTTACCTATACGGCGCAATTTTTGCAGCTGTATTTTCTGAGGTGATGGCACGGGTACGGAAGTACCCAGCCATTTCCTATTTGGTTGTGTCCATATTCCCTTTGATTCCAGGTGCCGGTGTATATTATACGATGAACTATGCTGTTCTTGCGGACATGGAACATTTTACATCTCAGGGCATGCACACTGCAGCCGTTGCAGGCATCATTGCCGTAGGTATCTTGCTGATATCCACAATTGTACGGCTTTATACCGTTTGGCGTAACCGGAGGAAATAGGAGGCACGCTGTGAAACAGACAGACAATATCTATCAGCAGTATTTACGCATTCTCAATGAGGAATTGCAGCCTGCAATGGGCTGCACAGAGCCCATTGCCCTAGCCTTTGCCGGTGCAAAAGCGCGGCAAATATTAGGCGCGTTACCGGATAAAGTGTTTGTAAAAGTTAGCGGCAATATTATAAAAAATGTCAAAAGCGTTATCGTGCCTAATACAGACGGCTTACACGGTATCGGCCCTGCTGTATGTGCCGGAATTATAGCCGGAAATGCAGATAAATCCTTGGAGGTTATCAATACCATCACTCCTGCACAAAAACAAGATCTGCGGGAATATCTTGCACAGGTACAGCCCAATATTGAAGCTTCCACCTCCGGTTTGATTTTTGATATTGATATTACGCTATGCGCAAAAAGCGATTGGGTACGTCTGCGCATTGCAAATCACCATACCAACATCGTTCTCATTCAAAAAAACGGCGAGACCTTGCTGGAACTGCCTGTTATAGAATCCTCTGAGGATCGGCTCACGGATAAATCCTGCCTTTGCATTGAAAAGATTGTAGAATTTGCCGATTGCTTAGATGTGGCAGATATCCGCAATATCATTCAGCGACAAATCGATTGCAATATGGCTATCGCCGAAACCGGTCTTTCCGGTAACTGGGGTGCAAATGTTGGAAGTGTTATCTTAAATCGTCAAGGCAATCTTTTAAGCAAAAAAGCTGCGGCATACGCTGCTGCCGGTTCCGATGCCCGCATGAGTGGCTGCGAAATGCCAGTAATCATTTTGTCCGGTTCCGGCAATCAGGGTATTACTGCCAGCGTTCCCGTTGCGGTATATGCCAAAGCTATGGGGGCCAGCGAGGAACTGCTTTTGCGTGCTGTCGCTTTAAGTGATCTTGTAACCGTCCACCAAAAAGCCGGCATTGGCAGGCTGTCTGCATATTGTGGCGCTATCAGCGCCGGCTGTGGTGCCGGTGCAGGCATTGCTTACTTAAACGGAGGAGATTTTCACGCAATCGCACACACCGTTGTAAACGCAATTGCTATTTTGTCCGGTACCATATGCGATGGTGCAAAACCCTCCTGCGCTGCAAAAATTGCCGCAGCAGTGGACGCGGGTATCCTAGGTTGGGAAATGTACTTAGAAAATCAGCAGTTCTATGGTGGCGATGGCATCGTTACTAAGGGTGTGGACAAAACCGTTACCAATGTTGGTCGGCTTGCGCGGGAAGGTATGCGAGATACCGATAAAACAATTCTGCAAATCATGCTGGATGAATAAAAAGTGCCCAAACGGGCACTTTTTTATAGGGTATATTTTCTTATATATTTGGTAATAATCTCCAAGACGCTTATAAAATGGAGGTTTTACATGAGAAAATACATCACCATAGTTCTTGTAGCTTTGCTGCTATTGCCGTCGCTTTCCGGCTGCCGTATCGCTATGCCGCAGGAAACGGAAGGCACATCCCCTTCTCAGCCCGCTACCCAACCCAGCACCCAGGAGACACAGCCAGAATCCCCCAAAAAGACAGAGAGTATCAACATTTTGGCAAACATTTGGGAGGCGTACGCAGATAATGAGCGCTTCACCGTGTACGGTGGGGCTGTGGAAAAGTCTGTAAGCAACGCACCCGGCAATTTGGATACAACAAACACAGAAGAATTAACCGCAAGATACTGGTTGCCCAAGGAGTGTTTACAGAATATATTGGACGGTGCTTCCTTGGTGCATTTATCAAACAACAACATTTTTACCGGTATCGTTGTGCGCCTGGATGAAACCGCAACATTGCAGACTGTTGCCCAATCCATGCGAAAAAATATCCAAAATAACACTTGGATTTGTGGGCAGCCGGAAAAGCTATTGCTTGCGGATATGGGAAACCATCATCTGCTTATGGCTTTTGGCAGCGTAGATGCGGTGGATACCTTTCAGAATAAGCTATCCGGTGTCTACGCTGACGCAACAATCCTTTATGAAGAGAATATTACAGTATAAGAAAAGCCCAATTCCACAGTTTGCGGAATTGGGCTTTTGTAATTCAAAGGAGCTCTAAAAGTGCCGCTGTATATGCCTTGCAGGTCTCCCCGGATTTATCTCCGGTTACCAGTATCGGGCAAGCATTCAACGCCTTTTCCAGGCGCTCTGCGGCTGCTGGCCGGCAAATATGCCGGAGCATAAGCACTTCTGCCCTCAAAATGCTTTCCGGGCTTGCATAGTCACCCAGCCCCTCCTCAATTAAACGGGGGGCCGATCCATGAATCGCTTCAAACATAGCATAACGGTCGCCAATATTGGCACTGCCGGCTGTACCAACCCCACCTTGGATTTGTGCCGCCTCATCGGTAATAATGTCACCGTACAGATTTGGCAGCAAAACCACCTGAAACTGATTGCGTATGGCAGGGTTGACGAGATTGGCTGTCATAATGTCTATGTACCAATCGTCAACGGTAATCTCCGGATATTCCTTAGAAACTTCATGACAAATAGCGGTGAATTTACCATCTGTCTTTTTCATGATATTTGCCTTCGTGACGATAGACAGCCGATTTTTGCCATTGTTTCTTGCATAATCGAAGGCAGCACGGGCGATACGCCGCGTTCCAACATCCGTTGTCACCTTAAAGTCCACCGCCATGCCGTCTAAATCCACGCCTCGGCTACCCAATACATACTCGCCCTCTGTGTTCTCACGGAAGAAAACCCAGTCAATCCCCTCCTGTGGAATTGCCACAGGGCGAACATTGGCATACAAATCCAACTCCCGGCGCAATGCCACATTGGCGCTTTCCATTTTGCCGCCCATAGGGGTGGTTGTAGGTCCTTTCAGCAAAACATCACAGCTCTTTATTTGTTCCAGCACAGCTTCGGGAATCGCCTTTCCCAACGCCAACCGATTTTCAATGGTCAGTCCGGTAATCTCTTTTAGCACAATGCTTCCGGCCGCAATTTCTTCCGCTAATAGCTTTTGCAAAATTGTTCTTGCCTGCGCCATAATAATTGGACCGATTCCGTCACCATCAATTAATCCGATGGTAACAACTTCCTTTTGGGAATAATCCATCTTATCAGATGCCATATTCGCAATGCGCGCACATTGTTCCTCTAACAAAATCCGGAATTTTTCACACGCTTCCGCAATTTGACTCATTTTCCACCCTCCTTGGTGTAATTCAGCAGTCCACCGCTTAGCAAAATCTGTTGCTGGCGATGACTAAATTCACACACCATCGCAATTGTCTTACCAGTGCTTTCATCCTTTGCAAATACTTTCCCATTGGCAATACCCCTGTGAATATCAGAAATCACTAGTTTATGTCCCTGCTGCACCAAGTCATAATCATCCGGATTGGCAAAGGTTAACGGCAGAACGCCGGCATTAATCAAATTCGCCACGTGAATTCTGGCAAAGCTCTTTGCCAATACGCAACGGATACCCAAATACATCGGCACCAACGCTGCATGTTCACGGGAAGAACCCTGACCGTAGTTGTTTCCGCCAATGATAATGCCATCCCCTGCCGCCTTGGCACGATTGGGAAATTCAGAGTCACAAACCTCAAAGCAATATTCCGCCAGCTTGGGAATGTTGGAACGGTATGGCAAAATCTTCGCACCGGCCGGCATGATATGGTCGGTGGTAATGTTGTCACCCACCTTCAGCACTGCCTCCACAGTCAAGGCGTCCGGTAATGCTTTGGTTTGGGGGAAGGGCTTGATGTTCGGTCCGCGCAACACCTCTACCGTACTTCCATCTGCTGCCGGTGGAAGAACACCGGAATCATCAATATGAAAGCTCTCCGGCAAAACAATCGGAGCAATGGGCTCCAAGGTTGTCGGTGCCGTTATGTAACCTGTGAGTGCAGACGCCACAGCGGTTTCTGGGGATACCAAATATACTTGCGCGTCCTTTGTTCCACTTCTGCCGGTAAAATTGCGGTTAAAGGTACGCAAGCTGACACCGCCGGAATTAGGAGAAAAGCCCATTCCGATACACGGTCCGCAGGCACATTCCAAAACTCTTGCGCCACTGGCAAGAATATCTGTCAATGCACCGCACTGTGCCAACATAGAAAGCACCTGCTTAGAGCCTGGAGATACTGACAAGCTAACCCCTGGCGCTATGGTTTTTCCCTTTAGCATGGCCGCCACCTTAAGCATATCCAGCAAGGAAGAGTTGGTGCAAGAGCCAATACAAACCTGATCCACCTTCACATGAGAAAGTGTGGACACCTGCACCACATTGTCCGGGCTATGGGGACAGGCAATCATTGGCTCCAGTGTATTTAGATCAATGTCAATAATGCGGTCATATACCACATCTGCATCCGCAGCAACCGGTGTATAATCCTCAGGTCTTCCTTGTGCGGTTAAGAACGCCTTTGTCACTTCATCTGATGGGAAAATGGACGTAGTTGCACCTAGTTCTGTGCCCATATTGGTGATGGTGGCCCGTTCCGGTACACTAAGCTGGGAAATACCGTCACCACCCCACTCCACAATGGCTCCCACGCCACCCTTTACAGACAAAACCCGTAGCAATTCCAAGCTGATGTCCTTTGCTGTTACATACGGGCGCAGCTTGCCGGTAAGATTTACCTTAAAAATTTTCGGCATGGTAATGCGGTAAGCGCCACCGCCCATAGCGACAGCAACATCTAAACCGCCTGCGCCGAAGGCCAGCATACCCAAACCGCCGGCTGTAGGTGTATGGCTATCCGAGCCAATTAGGGTTTTTCCGGGTTTGCCAAAGCGCTCTAAGTGAACTTGATGGCAAATACCGTTGCCGGGACGGGAAAAATATACGCCGTGCTTTGCCGCCACAGTTTGCAAATAGCGATGATCATCCGCATTTTCAAAGCCACACTGTAGGGTGTTATGGTCCACATAGGCAATGCTAAGCTCTGTTTTTACACGTGGAATGCCCATTGCCTCAAATTCCAAATATGCCATTGTGCCGGTGGCATCCTGTGTTAAGGTTTGGTCGATTTTTAATGCCACCTCACTGCCCGGTGTCATATCTCCGGAAACGAGATGCGCTGCAATTAACTTTTGTGCAATAGACTTACCCATGATAAACAAACCTCGCAATCATATTTCTTTGTGCATTCTGAATGTGCAGGGTCATCAGTTCATCTGCCAAATCCGAATTTCCCGCCAAAATCGCATTGCAAATTGCTCTGTGCTCCTGAACAGAACATGCCATACGCTCAGGATTTTCAATGGATAGTTTACGATAGCGCTGGGTCTTGCGATGCAACGGGTGCAGCGTATCGTGCAGAATGGTTCTGCCGCTCAGCTCGTAAATTGCCACGTGAAATCGGTCATCTATTTTCCGAAGGTTCTCAATATCTTTCTTCTCATAATAGAAATCCTGCAATTGGCTGATTTGGCGCAGCGCCTCTTGCCCCTCTTCGGTTAGGTTTTGTGCTGCATAATACGCCGCAAGACCCTCAATCCGCTGGCGAATGCACATAATATCCACCAAATCCTCCACCGTAATACCCCGTACAACGGAGCCTTTTCCGGAATCCTGGATTAGGCGTTCTTGCTCCAGGCGTCGCAAAGCCTCCCGAATTGGGGTACGACTGACACCCAACTGCTCCACCAATTTTAGTTCTGTTAAAACCTCTCCACGGGCATATACGCCCACAATGATATCGTTTTCCAGTTTTTCAAATACTTGATCTGCAAGGGAAACTGACTTAAATTCTGCCATATTTTATACCTCCTGGAAACGACCGGGGGCCAATTCGGTAATTTTTTCCTCTAATTCCTTGGGGGAAATCATAGTCTGCCGGTCGGCTTCATATTCACTGTCTACCCAAGCCTTCAGCTGTGCAATCAGCGGGTCTGTTTTGCTGATTTGCTGCTCACCCTTTAACCGATAGTTCTGATTGATCCAGTAAGCGATACCGGCCGCGCCGGAAGTCTTGCTGATTTCAACCGTGGCAGGGCGATTGAGCAGCTTATCCGTATCAAAAATGGTATAGATTTCTGCATCCTTCAGCAATCCGTCTGCGTGAATGCCGGCACGGGTTGCATTGAAGTTCTTGCCTACAAAGGGCGTCATAACGGGAATTTCATAACCTATATCCTTTTGGAAATATTCTGCAATCTCCGTAATCACAGTGGGGTCCATGCCATCCATAGATCCGCGCAGGGATGCATATTCAAACACCATTGCCTCCAACGGGACATTTCCGGTGCGCTCACCAATGCCCAGCAATGAGCAGTTGACGGCACATGCGCCGTACAGCCATGCCGTAGACGCATTGGCAACCGCCTTATAAAAGTCGTTATGTCCATGCCACTCCAGGCACTCACTGGGGACATCGGAATAATACTGTAATCCGTAAATTATGCCAGCAACACTTCTGGGCATGGCAGATTCCGTATAGGGAACGCCATAGCCCATGGTATCACATGCGCGAATTTTTACTGGGATACCAGCCTGCTGGGACAGTTTCTGCAGTTCATTTACAAATGGCACAACAAAGCCATAAAAATCTGCCCGGGTAATATCCTCCAGGTGACAACGCGGAATAACACCGGCTTCAAATGCATCCGAAACGGTTGCCAAGTAATGATCCAGCGCCTGCTTGCGGGTCATCTTCATTTTCTTAAAAATGTGATAATCGCTACAGCTCACCAAAATGCCGGTTTCCTTTAGACCCAGCTCTCTAACCAAACGGAAATCTTCCTTACTTGCGCGAATCCAGCTTGTTATCTCCGGAAATTTCAAATTTAAGGACATGCACTTTTCTAAGGCTTCCCTATCCTTTTTGCTATAGATAAAGAACTCCGTTTGCCGAATAATGCCATAAGGTCCACCAAGCTTTGCCAGCAATTTATAGATATTGACGATTTGGTCAACGCTGTAAGGCTCTACAGACTGTTGACCGTCACGCAGGGTGGTATCGGTAATCCAAATTTCTTCCGGCATATTCATAGGCACTCGGCGGTGGTTAAAAGCAACCTTTGGCACACTACCGTAGGAAAAAACGTCTCGTTGTAAATTGGGTTCTGCAATATCCTGCAAGGAATATTTATAGGATTTTTGCTCCAGCAGATTTGTTTTATTGGAAATCTCAAGCATAAGTAATTCCCCTTCTATGTTTTATTGTATACAATTATACACGCGTGCATGTATTTGTCAACCATAATTCGAAATAATGAAAAAATTCTCTGGCGAGTGCCAGAGAATTTTCATTATCGTTTGAACACAAACAGCTTGCTGATAATAAAGTTCAAAACGACCACCAATATCTGTGCAACAACCTTAACAGCCAAATCGTGCATCTGCAGGATAGTCACAAAAATCAACAAAATGCTTTCTTCCAACAAAAGCGTTGTAAAACGCCCCATACAAAAGCGGGTCAGCTGTTTGCCAATATTGCCCTCAGCATTTTCAGAAAACACCCATTTTCGGTTAGTGAAAAAAGCAAATAGTACAGCAAACACCCATGAAAGTACATTTGCCACCAGTTCCCCCAGTGGGATTATCCGTGTAAATCCAACAAAGGTTCCGATGCTGACCACTGTTGTCAAGCCACCAAAGAATAAATAGGAAATCTTTTGCTTATGCTTTTCGTAAAAAGATTGAACCGAATCCACAACGCACATTCCTTTGCTTTAAAAGTATCCTTAAAGTATTTTCACCCAGTTTATCATTAACCTACCCAATCGTCAAGAAAATCCCGTCAAATATAAAAAGTATAGACTAAGGGCGCTGGGGTCCATCATTGCGCCACCCGGATGAATCAGAGCAAACTGCTCTGCACTGTGGTCGGCCTGTTCTATAACTGCCGCCTGCGCAATACACAATTGCTCATTTCGTAGGCGTTGCAGATGGCGCTAAATGCTTTTTCATAGAAATCCGTCCAATATTCATGTTGTACATATTTAACACAACTATCGCTTTCTTTCATTTCCCATTTTAAAAAACTGTATTTTCCTTTTCGAAAGTTTAATTGACTTATCTGTTGTTTTGAAGTATAATATCCGAAAATAAAGCAAAGGAGAATTTCTATGAACCCCCATAGCAAAATCAAGGCCCCCTTTTTTGAGATTGGGCCAAAGTCCTATCTGTACGGCGATGATATTCTCTCCTTAGCACAGGCTGCTGACGTTGCCAGTGCCAAATATGGTGTGGATATTATTTTCACCTGCCCCGTTGTAGACATTCGCCGTGTCAAGGAGCACACCACCCACATTCATGTTTTTGCGCCCCACATGGACCCCATCCCCGTCGGGCGTGGATTGGCAGACATTCTGCCGGAGTCCCTTGTAGCTGCCGGCGCGGAAGGCGTTATGCTGAATCATGTGGAAAAGCCCCTTTCTTTTGAGGTTCTTGCAGAAACCATCCACCGTGCTGACGAGGTGGGCTTGACCACCATCGTTTGCGCCGACTCTATGGCAGAGGCTTCCCGCATCGCTTCTCTTCATCCGGATATCATTGTGGCAGAACCCTCTGAGCTGATCGGCACAGGCGTGTCCGTCGGTCCTGAGTATGTTGCCGCAGCCACAAATTGCGTCAAGGATGTGGATGACAGCATTTTGGTACTGACCGCTGCCGGTATTGCCAACGGCGAGGATGTGTACAACACCATTATGGCTGGTGCTGATGCAACCGGATCTTCTTCAGGTGTGGCCAAGGCCGCTGACCGTGCTGCTATGGTAGACGAAATGATCGCTGCGGTACGCCGTGCTTGGGATGAACGAAACAGCAAGTAATAAATATTTATAATATTAGGAGGAACAAAAATGGAATTCAAATTTTACCAAAAAGAATTAGAACTGCAGTCCCGGGGCTGGATCCCCACCTTCCACGACATCTCTAAGGAGATCGTGGACATCGTGCACGCCTCCGGCGTAAAGAACGGCACTGTGGCTATCTCTTCCCACCATACCACCTGCTCCGTGATGATTCAAGAGTGCTCCCACGATATCGACTCCTTTGATTTGGAATATCTGCAGCACGACCTGCTGGACATCATGCGCAAGATGATTCCCGACTATGTTAACGAGGGCGACTATCGCCATCCCGGCCCCATCCACTCTCAGTTTGGCCGCTATGTCAACGAACCTGGTGACTTCACCTCCATGAATACCGACGGTCATCTGCGCTCCGTGTTCTTTGGCAGAAGCGAAGTGATGACTATCAAGGACGGCGAGTTGGACGGCGGTGAATTTGCCCACGTTTACTTTGTTGACTGGGATCATGTACGTGCCCGTCATCGTCAGGTAAATGTCACTGTTATGGGCATTGGCGATGATTACACTGACCGCAAGTGGAACAATGGTGAAACAATTAACACCTTGCGTAAGTTTACTGACGAAGAAAAGGCCTTCGATGTCCACTATACTCTGCAACAGCAAAGATAAACGATCTTAGGCTGAAGGCTTAATGAATCCCTATAAGAAAAATTTACATACCTTTGCCCCTTAAGGGACCCAAATGATATGCCAACGGCATTTCATTCACGGGCTACCCCTTAAGGGGTTCTCTTTATACCAAGTGCAACATCGTATTATAACTGCTAAAGCGGAACGATGCTTGCGGCATAGTCGCAATACTTATTACCATTACTCCCTACTATCCAAAAATTACGAATGTGCGTTTAAGTGAAGGGTGAAAAAGTAAAATCTCGAACGCTTACGCATTCGGGATTTTTGGGTGTTTCGAACTTAATGGCACGAATGAAAAGTGCCTGAAAACCGATGATTCTTCTAATATTTCAATAATTTTGAAAGTTGTTTTTTAAATTCATTGATATCTCTATTTTCATCATCGAACAAAATAGTATGCATTCCGATTTCATTAGGAACAATTAAATTCTTTTCGGAATTATCAATAAACACACACTCACTAGGCTCAACATTTAAAGCCTCTAATGTAATATCAAAAATTTTTCTATCATTTTTTCCGCACATGCACTTTGCTGAAACAGTTACTGAATCAAATAAATCAGTCAAACAATGATGTTTAAGTATAGCATCTATTCTATCGACCTTATTATCAGTAATCATACCTATTAAATATTTTTCTTTCAACTGTTTAACAATAGAAAACATATCTTTGTCAAGTGGAGTATTGATAAACGAATCCATAAGTATCTGAAAATCTATATCAGCACCTACATTTCTGCAATATTCATTCCAAATATCTTTATGGGTATATTGACCGTAGAGCAAACCTTTATTTATTTTATAATATTCTTTTTTCAATACTTCAATCGAAACATCAGTGTTCTCATCGAGATATTTCAGTATAGAATCCGACCCATATTTATCAATAGTCAAGACTCCGTCAAAATCAAATATTATTGCTTTCATAAAATCATCCTCCTATTTTCTTTTCAATCGTAACACAAGAGGATGTCAACATACGCTGAATTCTACCACAAAGATTTCTATATTTTTTGAACGTTTCCTCATCAATGGAGCTATTAGAATATAAGATTTTTAACCAACTTTCAGTTTCGATGCATTCTTTACGAGCAATTTTGAATTTTGAAAGCATATCAGGCAAACTTTGAGGATATTGAGCTTCGGTTATATTGGCAAAAACACTTGATGAAGATTTACGAATTTGAAATATTGTATTTGAATTATCTTTTCTTCCTAATGATTTGCATAGCGTTTCAATATCGGTTGCCAACTGTTCTGAATATTTAAGTAACGGATTATCTTTCATATTCTCACCTCATATACAGTATAGCAGAAATTTTAAATTGTATCAAGTTGTGAGTCTTGTATGCAATCAACACGAAGTGTTGGATGTAATCATTTCGAAGAAATGTATGTAATCTCGGCACTGCCGTGGATGTAATCCACCGTAGGTGGTATGTAATCAATCCGAAGAAAAGAAACATACAAGCCTTGCGGCTTGATGACATACCGTTTGCAAAGCAAACGGATTACATACGCCTGACGGCGATTACATACCAATCCTTCGGATTGGATAAAAAATAAAGCACTTCCGAAGAAATGCTTTATTTTTTGGAGGTACCGCCCAGATTTGAACTGGGGAATGAGAGTTTTGCAGACTCTTGCCTTACCACTTGGCCACGGTACCATATGAAATAAGGAACGCTACGCGTTCCTTATCTTTTTCTGG
>JAZSAK010000059.1:0-11097 GCA_045601865.1 Faecousia sp.
GAAGAACCGTATATCGGCCACTTTGGGAATGTGGATTGTTTTCACAATGTATTATTTTGCAAAAGGACAAGTCCTGGCATTGGGAAAGGATTGAACTATGAATTTACGATTATTGGGCGCAATTGCTGTGGTTTTTGCATGTGGTGGATTTGGCGCTTTATTAGCACGGAATTATAAACGTCAGGAGCAAATGTTATTTCAGCTACAGCGTGCGATTTCCTACATATCTAATGAATTGGCATACAAGTCTCCTTATTTGCCGGAGCTTTGTCTAGAGGCTGCCAACCTTGCAAATGGGATGATTAAGGAAATTTTTTCTAAGCTGGCAGAGCATCTGCTTGATGGCAATTGCCCTGACGCATCTATAGCCATGGAAAGAACAATCGCTCAGACGCAGGAACTTACACCGCAGATACGCAGATTATTGATTCTTTTGGGTCAGTGTTTAGGGCGATTTGGCTTGGATGGACAGGTGAAAGAACTAAATGATGTACTAGCCGAATGTAGAATCATTTTGGATGATATGCGTCAGAATCGCAAGGTTCGAATTCAAAATTATCAGACGCTGGGACTATGTGCCGGTGCAGCACTGGCAATTTTACTGGTTTAATGTATGAATATTGATTTAATTTTTAAGATTGCGGCCATTGGTATCATTGTTTCTATCCTAAATCAAGTGCTTTCCCGGTCTGGGAGGGATGAGCAGGCGACAATGACCACGTTAGCCGGTTTAGTAGTTGTTTTGATGATGGTTGCACAGGAGATATCCCAACTGTTTGACCTAGTCAAGGCGTTGTTTGGCTTTTAATGCATACATTCTTTCAAATTATCGCCGGTGTACTGATTGCTGTGATACTGGGATTATCTCTCAGCAAGCAGGGGAAGGATATCACCCTGCTGTTGGGAATTGCAGTTTGCTGTATGGTTCTTTCGTCTGCAATTGTGTACTTAAGGCCGGTAATGGAATTTATACACAGACTACAAGATATTGGGGAGTTTGACAGTGATGCAATGGGGATCATTCTCAAGGCTGTTGGAATTGGCTTGGTCTCAGAGCTTTCAGCACTTATATGTACCGATTCCGGGAATGCGGCAATGGCAAAGACCATTCAAATTTTAGCAGGCTCTGTGGTGCTGTGGCTTTCCTTGCCACTGATGAATACGATGATTGATTTGATTCAAAAGATTTTGGGGGAACTATGAGAAAGGTAGTAATCCTTGTGCTGCTCACATTGCTGCTTGGGTCAACCGCTTCTGCTGCGGAATATACGGCACCGCCACCTCCCAGCAGTGTTCAAGACCTGATGCCTGTGGAAACGGAAAGCTTTTCAAAGGGTTTGCTGGAAATTTTACAAAACGCGATTGCGGATATTTATCCATCTATTTTAGATGGTTCAAAAATTTGTATTGCCCTAATTGCAACGACCATGATTGTATCTATTTTGCGCCAGTTTCCTTCCGGAAGTGCAGACGTTGTTTCCTTTGCCGGTGTGTTAATGGTATCTGTAATTTTACTATCCAGCACCAAAAGCATGGTTGCCCTGGGTGTTGACACGGTAAACCAGCTTGCGGAATATGGGAAGCTGCTGCTGCCGGTAATGACAGCAGCGCTGGCGGCGCAGGGGGGTGTTACATCCTCAGGTGCATTGTATACCGGAACAGCTGCGTTTAATGCATTGCTTAGCGGTTTAATCACAAGACTTCTGGTTCCTTTAATTTATATGTTTTTGGTTTTGGCAATTGCTGGTGCAGTAACCCATGTAAATATGGTTCAAAAGCTTCGCGATTTCATAAAATGGCTGGTGAGCTGGGGTTTAAAAGTCATTTTGTATATTTTTACCGGGTATATGGGTATAACTGGTGTTATTAGCGGCAGCACAGATGCAGCGGCACTTAAAGCGGCAAAGTTAACAATTTCCGGCGTTATACCAATGGTTGGGGGAATCTTATCCGATGCCTCTGAAGCTGTCGTTGTCAGTGCCGGCATCATGAAAAATGCAGTTGGGATTTATGGCTTGCTGGTGATTGCGGTGTTATGGATACATCCTTTTTTGCAATTAGGCATCCAGTATTTATTACTGAAGGCAACTGCTGCGATTTGTGCGATATTTGATATAAAAGCTATGACGGGCATAATAGAGCAGTTTTCCACTGCGATGGGACTTCTAATGGGGATGACAGGCTCTGTTTGCTTTTTGCTTCTAATTAGCACAGTTTGCTTTATGAGAGGAGTGGGATAATGGGGCAAATCGGTACTTATCTAATTAGTGTTTGTACCTGCGCCATTGTCTGCAGTGTTTTAACACGAATCTTAGGCAGCAAGGGAATGGTGAGTGCAGTTGTGAAAATGCTTTGTGGAATTTTTATGACAGTGACAGTAATTTCCCCTTTGCTGAATATAAGCGTTCGAAATTTAAATGATTATACATTGAATTTTCAGCAGGATGCAGAGCATGTAGTTGGGGACGGCAAGCAATCTGCAAAAGAAGAGCTTGCCAGTATCATAACGGAGCAAACTTGCGCATATATCTTGGATAAAGCCAATTCCATGAATGTGAATTTGCAAGTGCAGGTGTCTTTATCAGAGGATGACATTCCACTTCCAAACAGCGTTACACTGAAAGGAAATGCTTCCCCATATGCAAAGCAGGTTATATCCGCTTGGATTACATCGGAATTGGGAATACCCGTGGAGGAGCAGACATGGACTACATAGCCATAAAGGATAAGCTTATTGTGTTTGTCCGAAAATATCAGTATGTACTGCTGATATTGGTTGTTGGTATTATATTGATGCTACTACCGTCAAAGCAGACGGAGAAAGAGCAGCAGATGGTACAAGAACCGATGCAAACTTGTGAATATAGTTTCGTTCAGCAAGAGCTTTCCCAAATCCTGTGTAAAATCGAGGGTGCCGGAAAAGTGGAGGTGATGTTGACTGTATCAGCAGGAGAGCAATCAATTTATCAAGTGGATGAAAGCAGTTCCGGTAGTGAATCCGGAAATTACGATAGGGAAACGGTGATTATTACTGACGCAAACCGCGGTCAGTCAGGTCTCGTTCAGCAAGTTATCCCACCAAGATACCAAGGTGCAATTGTCGTGTGCCAAGGTGCAAATCGTGCTGCGGTACGGTTAAGCATTATTGAGGCAGTTTCAAAGGTAACTGGACTTGGCGCGGATAAAATATCTGTGTTAAAAATGAAATGAATTGGAGGCAATTATTTATGAAAAACTGGAAGAAAAATTTACTTGCGGCTGCTGTACTGCTGGTAGTGTGTGCAGGTATTTACATGAACTGGATGTATACAAATTCGGAAAATGTTGGCGACTTTACCAATACGTTGGATGCAGAAAAAGTTTTGTCTGAAAATGGAATCCTATTGAATGTGGGTAATTTGGATAACAGCGGTGAATTGAATAATACAGTTACAGATTATTTTGCGGCAGTGCGCCTCTCCCGTCAACAGGCCAGGGATAGTGCTGTGAATCTTCTGCAGGAGGCTATGGCATACGGCGACTCCGAGGATAAGGAATCCTCGGCAAAGCTTGAGCAGATCGTGCAAACAGCGTTATGTGAGGCACAAATTGAAAGCCTTGTTATTGCAAAGGGGTATGTCGACTGCGTTGCGTATATGTCAGATGAAGGAATTTCCGTTGCTGTTGCAGCGCCGGAAGGCGGTATGAAAAAGGATGATGTTGCTGTAATTGCGGATATTGTCTTAACGCAGTCTGATTTTGAAATGAAAGATGTACGGGTTGTGGAAGTGCAATAAATTATGCCTGCTATCGTTACGATAGCAGGCATTTTTCAGAAGTACAATAATATTTGACTTGTTGCTGTTTTTTTGGTATACTAATAAAAAGACTCATGCAGAATATGCTTGATATAATAGGAGGAATATCCATGGCCGAGAATAAGCAGTATATTACGCAGGTTCAGCAAAATGGCACCATTTTAATTTCCGAGGATGTGATTGCAGCCATTGTTGCACAAGCGGTAAAGGATGTTGAAGGCGCAGTGAGCCTGAATGTAAAGCCCGGTGCTGATATAGTTGATATGATTGGTGTTAAAAATTGGGGCAAGGGCTTGAAAATTACCATTGCAGAGAACAACGACTTGACAATTGACTGTGAGTTGATTATTGGCTACGAGCACAGTGTGGTTGCGGTTGCTAATGCAGTACAGAGTGCTGTAACTGCTGCCGTTGAGTCTATGACCGGCGTTAAGGTATTGGCTGTTAATGTAAATATCAGCGGTATTGCCCGGCAATAAGAGGTAGCATATGACAAGAGCGAACGCCAGAGAGCTGGCGGTACATTTAATTTATTCTCAAAGCTTTACCGGTGATGAACCGGAAATGATAATTGAAAACCGTTTAGAAAGAGAATATTATCAAAAACTCGCCGAGGAAAACGCGGTCTATGAGGAGCGCCCCAGTCGTGCCCAAAAGCAGTATATTGACTGTGTGGTCGGCGGTGTGGCGAATCGAACACTGGAGCTGAATAACGAAATTCAAAAATACTCTATTGGCTGGGATGTCTCTCGAATTTCCCGTCTCGCCAGAGCAATTATGCAACTTGCGATTTTTGAGATATTGTACGTAGATGATGTTCCAACAGGCGTTGCGGTATCAGAGGCAGTTCGTCTTGCTAAAATGTATGACGGCAATGATACAGGCTCCTTTGTAAACGGTATTTTAGGTTCCTTTGCCAGAAGTCTTAACACTGAGGGTGAACAATGAGCGTAATTGGTTTTGATACCAGTAATTATACCACCTCTGTCGCATATTTTGACGGCATTGACGGGGTAAATGAGTCCAAGCTTCTGCCGGTTAAACAGGGGGAGCTTGGTTTGCGTCAATCAGATGTAGTTTTTTCTCACATAAAAGGCCTGCCGGAGCTTTCCGGCAGGCTATTTTCCCATGTGCAGCTTAAGGACATACGTGCAGTTTCTGTGTCTACTCGACCAAGGGCTGTGGAGGGTAGCTATATGCCCTGCTTTATGGTGGGTTATTCCCATGCAAAACTGCTAGCTGATTATCTTAATATTCCGCTGTTTGAAGTATCTCATCAGCAAGGGCATGTCGCAGCAGCGCTTTGGAGTGCCAATCGTCCGGATTTGTTGGAGCGGCCGCATTTGGCTTGGCATTTGTCCGGCGGAACGACGGAGCTTTTACTGGTGGAGCCTGATGGAAAAAATGTAAAATGTCAACGAATCGGTGGTACAACGGATATTTCTGCCGGTCAACTGATTGACAGAACCGGCCAGCTTTTATCACTGCCATTTCCTGCCGGTAAGCATTTGGACGCACTCAGCGTAAACGCAAGCAATTGCGATGTATTTCGTGTCAAGTGTGCGGATATGGAATTTTCTTTATCTGGTGTTGAAAATAAAGTGCAGCAGTATTTTCAGAAAGTTGGCGATCCGGTGGAAACTGCCGCTTTTGCGCTGCGATGCATTTGCAAAGCGGTGTCGGTAGCTACGGAGCAAGCGAAAAAACGCTATCCCGATTATGAAATTGTGTTTTCTGGTGGTGTGGCATCCAATGCTATGCTACGTACGGCAGTGCGTCCGTTTAATCCTGTCTTTGCAAAACCGGAATTCTCCACGGATAATGCTCTTGGTGTCGCAATCCTAGGGCATCGAATGGGAGGGTAACGGATATGGAGCAAAAAGTACTATCTGTTTCCCAAATCAATGCATACATTCGTGACAGAATGGAGCAGGATTCGTTTCTTTGTCAGGTGGCCATCCGTGGCGAAATTAGTAACTATAAGGTTTATCCATCCGGTCATCATTACTTTACGATTAAGGATGAAAGTAGTGCCCTGAAATGTGTTATGTTTAAGGGGAACGCTTTTCACCTGCGTTTTCGTCCGGACAATGGCATGAAAGTCATTGCCTTTGGTAAAATTTCCGTATATGCAAGGGACGGTGCATATCAGTTATATTGTACTGCTATGACGCTGGACGGTGTTGGTGACTTATACGCAGCATTTGAGCAACTGAAAACTAAGCTTGCGGCGGAGGGGCTATTCGACCCATCACATAAAAAACCACTGCCGAAATACCCCAAGACTATTGGGATTGTCACTAGCTCCGCTGGTGCAGCGATTCATGATATGCTTCGTATTCTAAAGGCAAGGTATCCGCTATCTTTGGTCAGACTGCTTCCGGTGCGTGTGCAAGGTGCGCAAGCGCCGGCAGAAATTGCGGCCGCAATTGATTACGCCAATGCACATCAACTGGCAGATTTGCTGATTGTTGGTAGGGGAGGCGGCTCTATAGAGGATTTGTGGGCATTTAATGATGAACGTGTTGCCCACGCAATTTACCGTTCGGCAATTCCAATTATTTCTGCAGTGGGTCACGAACCGGATGTAACCATATCTGATTATGTTGCGGATATACGTGCCGCCACACCCTCCAATGCAGCAGAGCTTGCTGTTGTGGATAAACAAGCTGTTTTTCAAAGCTTAGATACAATGTCTTCCACAATGGCTACTGCGTTGCACAAGCAGCTGCGTGCCGCACAGCAGCATTTGTATATGCTTTCAGCCAGTCCGGCGCTGCAAAGTCCCACTGGCTATTTGCAGCAACGAAAAAAATCTCTTGAATTGCTTAATAATCGATTGATATCTGGCCAATTACGCATTTATGAACGTGCACAACGTTTATATGTGGCATTAACAACGAAATTGGATGCCATGAGCCCTTTGAAGGTGCTTACAAGAGGCTATGCAATGGCACAAACAGACGATGGCACACTTTTGCGAAGTGCAAAGCAGGTGACAATCGGAGATAAGCTGAAACTGACACTCAGCGACGGAATTATACATGCTACTGTCGCACAGGAGGAATCAAAATGAAGAAAAAATTGAGCTTTGAAGAATCTATGGAAAGGCTGGAGCAAATCGTTCGTGCACTGGAACGTGGAGATGCAAAGCTGGAGGAATGCCTGCAGCTGTTTCAGGAGGGCACAGAATTGGTGCGTAACTGCAGCGCGTTGCTGGAAAATGCCCAGCAGCAAGTTCAGAAGGTAATGATAGCTCCGGACGGAAGCCCAATTTTGGAGGAGATTACGGATGAACAAATTGTTTGATGAGAGGACACAGGCGTATCACCAATACATTAACCAATATATTTCTCAGTGGTATGCAAGATTTGCCAAAGAGCCACAGGGCAAGCTGTTTGAGGCTATGGAATATAGCCTGCTGGCAGGTGGAAAAAGGTTACGACCGATATTGGCATTTGAATTTTGTCGTATGTGTGGAGCAGATTGGAAAAATGTTGCACCCTTTGCTGCTGCCATTGAAATGATTCATACATATAGCCTGATTCATGATGATTTGCCTTGTATGGACAATGATGATTTTCGCCGTGGCAGACCTACCAATCATAAGGTATACGGCGAGGCGCTGGCAGTCTTAGCCGGGGATGCGTTATTAACAGATGCGTTTGCCGTAGCCTCTACGGCGGATTTAGACGGGCGCACAGTTGCCGATGCCATTGCGGTCATAGCGGAGTGTTCCGGTTCCTTGGGAATGGTTGGTGGTCAGGTGCTGGATATTATGAGCGAGGAGCGCCAGCTTTCTGAGCAAGAGGTTTTGGATATTCAATCCAGAAAGACCGGTGGGCTGATTCGCGCTGCATGCTGCTGCGGTGCACTGGCCGGTGGCGCCAGCGAAGAACAGTTTGATGCGGCGGCACAATTCGCCTCAGGTATCGGTCTTGCATTTCAAATTCGGGACGATATGCTGGATGTGATCGGAACGCAAGAGGAGATGGGCAAGGGTGTAGGTACAGATGAAGCAAAGAATACCTTTGTCCGCCTCTATGGCTTAGAGGAATGCGAAAGACTGGTACAGAAGTATACCAATTATGCAATTGATGCGTTACAGGTATTCTCTGAAACTGAGTATGTTGTACATCTTGCAAGAAAACTTACCTCAAGAAGAATCTAAGGCAAGATTATTTTCATCCTACCTTGACAATGTGCACCACATTGTGTATACTCATATTACAACAGAATATCCTATGAAGCGGCTCAGGAAAGTGGTGAATTGCCCACCGAAGGACTAACAGTCTCAGGTGCCTCATGCGAGGTAAGACTGAACAGCAGAGGACTCTCTGGAGAACACATTTAGTTGTGTGCCGAAGGTGCAAGGCAGTGGCCGAATCTCTCAGGCAAAAGGACAGAGATGCAAAGTCTTTATTTTGCAATGCATTATGCAGTCCTCATTTTGTGGGCTGCATATTTTGTTACAGATGATAGAAAGAAGGAAATAGTTATGTACGGAAAGACACTGGATTCCATTGGTTTTGTTGCAGATTTTGACCCTGAAATTTCCGGTCTGATGGGGCAGGAACTTATGCGTCAACAAGACGGGTTGGAATTGATTGCCTCTGAAAATTTTGCATCTCCTGCTGTGATTGCAGCAATGGGTTCGATTTTAACAAATAAGTACGCAGAGGGATTGCCCGGTAAACGCTATTACGGTGGCTGTCAATTTGTTGATGAAATTGAAAGCATTTGTATTGAACGTGCAAAAAAACTGTTTGGTGCGGAATTTGCCAACGTACAGCCACACTCCGGCGCACAGGCAAATGCTGCGGTTCAGTTGGCACTGTTACAGCCTGGTGATACCATGATGGGCATGAGTCTTGCCAACGGTGGACATCTTTCTCATGGTAGTCCTGCTAACATCTCCGGCAAGTATTACAATGTGGTGACCTATGATGTTAACCACGATACCGGATTGATTGATTATGATGCCATTCGCGATATGGCAAAAAAATGCCAGCCGAAGCTGATTATAGCAGGTGCATCTGCTTATCCAAGAGCCATTGACTTTAAGATCTTTGCGGATATTGCCCATGAGGTTGGTGCAATTCTGATGGTGGATATGGCGCACATTGCAGGCTTGGTTGCCGGCGGAGCGCACCAAAGTCCCGTGCCTTATGCCGATATTGTCACAACAACTACCCACAAGACACTTCGCGGCCCCAGAGGCGGTCTAATTCTAGGCAAGGAAGAGTTTGCCAAGAAATTAAATTCTGCTGTATTCCCCGGCACACAGGGCGGCCCGCTGGAGCATGTGATTGCTGCTAAGGCAATCTGCTTAAAGGAGGCCATGAGCGACGATTTCAAGGCCTATGCACATAACGTTGTAAAAAATGCAAAGGTTATGGCAAACAGCCTGCTTGAGGAAGGCTTTGATTTGGTTACCGGCGGTACGGACAATCATTTAATGCTGGCTGACCTGCGCCCCATGGGAATCACCGGTAAGGAATTGCAGATTCGTTGCGACGAAAACCATATCACCTTAAATAAAAATGCCATTCCCAACGACCCGGAAAAACCCTCCGTAACCAGCGGTGTTCGCATTGGCACTGCAGCCGTTACAACACGTGGGTTGGGTGAGGATGAAATGAAACGCATTGCTCATTGCGTGGCTCTGACTGCCCGGGATTTTGAAGGCACACAAGCAGAAGTAAAAGCAACAGTTGCTGAAATCTGTGAAAAATTCCCTTTGTACAAGTAAAAAAACAGCCGAGCTGCATCAAGCAGCTCGGCTATTTTTAACCAATTTTTATTCCATATACCTTTTGTCCTCTTGTGCCTACCACTAAAATATCGTTGAAGACAGCAGGAGAGGCCTCCACGTTGGAGCCAACAGATGTTTTAGCGAGCGTGTCGCCATTCTTTCCATCCATTAAATACACATTACCACTGGAATCGCAGAGAATCACATAAGCTGTTCCATCCTCCTCATACAATGCAACAGGAGAGCTCCATGTGTAGTTATTCATCTCTTTTTTCCAGACGGTTTCGCCGGTTTTAAGGTCCAGTGCCAGCATAATGCCGTTGTATGCACCGGGGGCACGGGCAATAGTGTAGATAATAGTACCTTCTAAATCTGTGCCGGTTTTTCCCAGTATCGGAGAACCCATAACACCACCGGAGACACCTTTACTGTAATAAACATCGGTGTATTTATTTTCCCATACAACCTTACCGGTGGAGGCATCCAGCTTTGTAATGTATACATTGCCATCAGAATATTCCATGGAGCTGCCGGTATAAAGGTAGCCTTTTCCGTTTTCCCAGGAGAATACAGGCGTTGCATTCACATCATCATGGACATTTTGCGCCCATTGCAGCTGCATGGTGTTCAAATCCACACAAAACAGCATTCCGCCATTATCTCCGATATACAGATAGTTTTCCACAATGACAGCGCTGGATTCATAACCCTTTGTACGGTCTGCTGATGTCTTATACCGTGTCATAATCGGTGTGTCCGGCGTGACGGAAATTGTACCAGACTCTTTGTCGTATTTGGTGTTAAGGTGAATGGCATAAAGCAGACCGCTTTCACCGGGCCAAATCAAAGTATCCGTTTGTGCGTGAACCAACGGCGAGGAGTCAAAGGCATACCAACCGCGGTAATTCATTGATTCGCTGTGACCACGCTCATATAAAATCGTGCAATCTATTAAGCTGATTACATACATACGCGGTCTCTTACCGTCAATGCTATCACCGGAGCCTACATAAAATAACGGATATCCTCTGGGGTCCAATGCGCCTGCGCCTTTAAAGGTCATTCCCACATTCATTGGATCACGAGTATAGGAGCCGTCCTCCAAATCGTAGAAATATATATGCCCGTCCAGCGTTGCATAAATAACTTCTACCAAATCTTTTTTTGCCTTTTTCTCAGGGAAAAGATTCATGATTTGTTTAGTATCTTCATCCCATTGTACCATTAAGGGCTGCCCTGTCCAGCCACAGCCGGTCCAATAACCTTCGCTGACACCTTTGGGCATGGAACTGATTTCCTTTTCCCATAGATTGGTTAAGGTTTTGCTTTTAATATTCGTTGTGCCATAGGCTGCGTCATTTCGGTAATTATTTCCTCTGAAGGTTGCAATTCCCGGGAGGGCAAAATATGTCTCCCGAGTTGGATCGATAAAAGAAATCGAATTATCAGGAGTGTTACTGTTGGTAATGTTGTTATTTACAATTACATCCCATTTCACACCGTAATTTTTGGGGTCAGCACTGTCATCTTGACCCATATCCAAGG
>JAZSAK010000060.1:0-2873 GCA_045601865.1 Faecousia sp.
ATGAAGGGAACCTTGCCCTCCAAAGCGGCCAGGTGTGCAACAGCACTCAGGTCCATAACTTCCTGCACGTTGGATTCAGCCAGCATGGCGAAACCGGTCTGACGGCAGGCATAAACGTCGGAATGGTCACCGAAGATGTTCAAAGCCTGAGCAGAAACGGTACGGGCAGATACGTGGAACACAGAGGGAAGCAGCTCGCCTGCGATTTTGTACATGTTGGGAATCATCAGCAGCAGACCCTGAGATGCGGTGTAGGTGGTGGTCAAAGCACCGGCTGCCAAAGAGCCGTGAACAGTACCGGCTGCACCGGCTTCGGACTGCATCTCCACAACCTTAACAGTGTTGCCGAAGATGTTCTTACGGCCTGCAGCTGCCCACTGGTCAACATTGTCTGCCATGGGGCTGGAGGGCGTAATGGGGTAGATGCCAGCTACTTCTGTGAAAGCGTAGCTAACATGGGCGGCAGCAGTATTGCCGTCCATAGTCTTGAATTTTCTTGCCAAGATAAAATACCTCCTAATAGTATTCAAATTTCTACGCACATATCATAGCACTTTCTTTTGGATTTGTAAAGCCGTAATCCCCTGACTTTCGAGGAAAAAAGTGCATAAAAAACAATCCTTTTCCCCAAGAATCTTGCACATAAAAAAAGATTGTCTTTTTTTGCCGTTTGGGTTATGATGTTATAAAATAGGAGCAAAGGGGCGAAAACTATGATTTGCAGTGTCAAAACCTTAGGCGTAACCGGCATACAAGGCAATGCGGTAACGGCAGAATGTTATATTTCCAACGGCTTGCCTGGCTTTGATATTGTGGGGCTTCCTGACGCTGCCGTCAAAGAAGCCAGAGAGCGTGTGCGTGCTGCGGCGAAGAATTCGGGCTTGACCTTTCCCACCAGTCGCATTACGGTGAATTTAGCCCCAGCCAACCTGAAAAAAGCCGGCACGCACTATGATTTGCCGATTCTTTTAAGCGTTATGGCAGCAGCCGGTGGTGTGCGCCGTCCCAAATCCACGTCGGCATTCATTGGCGAGGTTAGCCTGGATGGACAATTGCGCAGTGTCAGCGGTGTGCTCCCCATGGCAATGGCTGCGAAAAAAGAGGGCATACATACCATATTTGTTCCGGCGGAAAATGCGGCAGAGGCCACTTTGGCTCGTGGGCCGGTGGTGTACGGAATCCGCAATGTTCGGGAATTGGTATCGGCACTGAACGGGGAAACAACTTTGCAGGAACAGCCTTTGTGGGAACCGACCCAAGGGGAGACCGTTCAGCTGGATTTTAAGGATGTTTTGGGACAGGATAATGTGAAGCGTGCCTTAGAGGTGGCGGCAGCAGGCTCCCATAATGTGCTGCTGGTGGGTCCTCCCGGTTCGGGTAAAAGCATGCTGTCTAAGCGATTGCCCTCTATTTTGCCGGAAATGACATGGGAAGAATCCCTGGAGGTTAGTCGGATATATTCTGTGATGGGCATGCTGACGGCAAAAGAGCCTCTGGTAACCCGAAGACCCTTCCGCAGTCCCCACCATACCATATCCAATGCCGGACTTGCCGGTGGCGGCTCCAACCCCAGACCCGGTGAAATATCCATGGCGCATAAGGGTGTGCTGTTTTTAGACGAACTGCCGGAGTTTCGTAAGGATACGCTGGACATGATGCGCCAGCCGTTAGAGGATGCGCAGGTGACCATCTCCCGTGTGTCCGGCGCGGTAACGTATCCGGCGGAATTTATGCTGGTTTGCGCCATGAACCCCTGCAAATGCGGCTGGTATGGGGATGCCTCCGGTCGGTGTACCTGTTCGGAGCAGTCGGTGATGAATTATCGCAGCCGTATTTCCGGTCCGATGTTGGACAGAATTGACATTGTGGTGGAAGTGCCGGCGGTACAGTTTGAGGATTTGCGAGCCAGAGCAGAGGCAGAACCTTCGGCTGTGGTAAAGGCACGGGTAGACGATGCGCGCCGGCGGCAGCATCAGCGTTTTCAGGAAGATGGCAATATGTGCAATGCCCGCATGGGTCCTGACGAATTGCGAAAGCACTGCACATTAGATGACCAGTGCGAGACGCTGATGAAGCAGGCGTTTGATGCCTTGGGCTTAACCGCCAGAAGTTATGACCGTATTTTAAAGGTTGCGCGTACCATTGCAGATTTAGACGGCAGTGAAAACATTCAGCCTAAGCATATTGCAGAGGCGATTCAGTATCGTACGGTGAATTTGGGAAATCGGTAAAGTGAGGAAAAGCAAGTGAAAGAAATCTTTTTATTAAAATTGGGCGAAATTGTCCTGAAAGGTGCCAACAAGCGCCAGTTTGAAAGCCGTTTGCGGCAAAATGTCCGCCGCCGCATGAAACATTACGGCAATTTTGATGTGTATATCATGCAATCTACTGTCTATGTAGAGCCTATGGATGAGCTGGCGGATGTAGAGGGTGCATGGGAAGCCTGCCATAGCATTTTCGGCGTGGTCAGCCTGTGCCGTTGCCGTCCCTGCGAAAAGGATTTGGATGCGATTTTCGATGCCGTGGAAAACTATCTTGGTGACGATTTGGATTGCGCAAAGAGCTTTAAGGTGGAGTCCAAGCGTTCCGACAAGGCATTCCCCATGACCTCCATCCAGATTTCACAGGAAATCGGCGGTCGCCTGGCAGAGGCCCATCCGGATGTTGCGGTGGATGTCCGCAATCCGGACTACACAGTGTATGTGGAAGTGCGGGATTTGGCGGCCTATGTCCATGGACCGGCAGAGCCCGGTGCAGGAGGACTGCCCACAGGTGTGGGCGGTCGCGCGATGTGCCTGCTTAGTGGCGGTATTGACTCTCCCGTGGCGGCATATATGATTGCCAAGCGGGGTGTGGAGATTGAATGTGTCCAC
>JAZSAK010000061.1:0-2354 GCA_045601865.1 Faecousia sp.
ACAAAAAGTCGTCGGGAAACCGACGACTTTTTTTGCAGTATTTTCATTGACACATCTTATAGCTTTATGTTATAATATCCTGCGATAAAATCAATAATTATGTGCTTATCAGGAAGGGAGTTTATTATGGCAATGCAGAACGAAACTTTCAATTTGTTGTCCGCATTTACTCCGAATACCCGTGTTTCTGTTGCAGAGCGTTTGTCCTCTGTTGATCTTTGTGCTTTCAATTCCCCCGAATATGTTATTTTCCCCGGCTTTTGTGATGTGCATGTGCATTTCAGAGAGCCGGGTTTTTCATACAAAGAGACTATTTTTTCCGGTAGCTTAGCAGCGGCACACGGCGGATACACTGCGGTTTGTACTATGCCGAATCTGGACCCTGTTCCGGACAGCAAGGCAAATCTTAAGCAACAGCTGGATTTGATTCGGCAGGATGGTCTCATTCACATTTACCCATATGGGTCTATCACGGTTGGACAAAAGGGTGAAACGCTATCGGACATGGCTGGGATGGCGCCGCAGGTTGTCGCCTTCTCAGACGATGGCAAGGGTGTGCAAAATGAGAATATGATGCGCCAAGCTATGCTGAAAGCAAAATCTCTGAAAAAGCTGATTGTTGCCCACTGCGAGGATAACACGCTGTTAAATGGAGGCTATATCCATGACGGAGAATATGCCAGGGCAAACAGTCATCGTGGTATCAGCAGCGAAAGCGAATGGAAGCAGATACAGCGAGATTTGCAATTAGTGAAAGAAACCGGTTGTGCCTACCATGTGTGCCACATTTCCACCAAAGAAAGCGTGGAGCTAATACGGCAGGCAAAAAAGCAAGGGCTCAACGTCACCTGTGAAACAGCGCCTCACTATCTTATTATGGACGATAGCTTTTTATTAGAAGACGGAAAATTTAAGATGAATCCCCCTCTGCGCAGTTCTGATGACAGGGCTGCTCTGATTGCCGGACTGCAGGATGGCACAATTGATATGATAGCCACCGACCACGCACCGCATTCTCAGGAGGAAAAGAGCAAAGGACTGGACGGAAGCAGCTTTGGTATTGTTGGTATTGAAACCGCTTTCCCCTTGCTATACACCTATCTGGTGAAAGAAAATGTGATTACCATGGAGCGATTGATAGACCTGCTGGTCTATGCCCCCAGAAAACGGTTTAACATTCCTCTCGGGTGTGATTTTTCCATTTGGGACATGCGACAAAGCTATATCATTGAGCCGGAAACCTTCCAATCTCAGGGCAAATCAACGCCCTTTGAGGGTTGGCGCGTTTGGGGAAAGTGCATGGCGACCGTCAGCAACAGCAAACTGGTATGGTTAGAAAAAATTAGAAAATAATTAATTATATAGATTTACGGAGGTATTTTCATGGCAAAGCGTACGGACTTAAAGAAGATTATGATTATCGGCTCCGGTCCAATTGTCATTGGTCAGGCAGCAGAATTTGACTATGCAGGTACACAGGCTTGTTTGGCTCTGAAGGAGGAAGGCTACGAAGTCGTTTTAGTGAATTCGAACCCTGCTACCATTATGACAGATACCACCATTGCAGATAAGGTTTACATGGAGCCTTTAACATTGGAATATGTGGCAAAAATCATCCGTTATGAACGTCCGGATGCTATTGTTCCCGGCATTGGCGGTCAAACCGGACTAAATCTTGCCATGCAATTGGAAAAGAAGGGCATTTTGAAAGAGTGCCGTGTAGAGTTGTTAGGTACCTCCAGCGCTTCTATCGAGCGCGCTGAGGACCGGGAAATGTTTAAGGAGCTTTGCCAAGAAATCGGCGAACCGGTTATCCCCTCTGAAATCACCTACTCCATTGAAGAAGCCAAGGAAGCCGCGAAAAGAATTGGCTACCCGGTGGTTCTACGCCCTGCCTTTACCTTGGGCGGTACCGGCGGCGGTTTCGCTTACAACGAAAAAGAGTTGGTTGAGGTAGGCATTAACGCCTTTAACCTCTCCCCCGTTCATCAGGTTCTGATTGAGAAGTCCGTCAAGGGCTATAAGGAAATTGAGTTTGAGGTTATGCGCGACGGTCCCGACCATGCCATTACCATCTGCGGCATGGAAAACATCGACCCGGTTGGTGTCCACACCGGCGACAGCATGGTGGTCGCTCCCATTATGACCCTCAGTCCTGAAGATCAAAAAATGCTCAACGACAGTGCCATCAAGATTATCCGCGCGCTGAAAACCGAGGGTGGCTGTAACGTACAGTATGCGTTGAACCCTGTCACCTCCGAATATTACCTAATTGAGGTCAACCCCCGTGTTTCCCGCTCTTCCGCATTGGCATCCAAGGCATCCGGCTATCCCATTGCAAGGGTGACTGCCAA
>JAZSAK010000062.1:0-4033 GCA_045601865.1 Faecousia sp.
GTAAGCAGGGCAGAAAGAGCAATTAGGCTCATACAGGTAGCCGTGGCGGCATCCTGCTTATCCAGGCCCAAGGCGCTATAGCTATTTAAGGCAATCTGCCCCAACACGCAAATCAAACCGCCAATCCAAAAGGCATTAAGACAATCCTTCCGCATGGGTGATTTGGGTGCCATTCCGGACACCAATTTCCCATATTCCCGTTCCGTCATTGTCATCCCTCCGGAACTAGATTGCCCATTTTTCAATAAAATATGAAAAGCAGCGCCCAAAGGCGCTGCTTTTATGCATTAGGGAACAGTTTTTCCATAGCTGTGTGTGCGGCGTCCTGCTCCGCACGTTTTTTACTGCTGCCACAGCCTTTGCCCACCACTTCCCCATTGAGGGTCAGCTCTACCACAAAATGCTTATCATGGTCAGGTCCGCTTTCCCCGACAAGACGGTAGGTTAGCGTTTGATTCTTTTTTTGCTGAACCAACTCCTGCAAAGCTGTTTTATAGTCCACATGGTTTAGTTTGGCAACCGGAACAGTTACAAGAATAAACTTTTGCACGAAATCCAGCGCAGCTTCTTTGCCTCCGTCGAGATAGCAGGCGGCTATCACAGATTCCACCGCATCCGCCAAAATAGAATCCCGATTGCGGCCACCACTCAACTCCTCGCCTTTTCCCAACAGCAAATGCTTACCCAGCCCTAAGCCGTTGGCAACATGGGCAAGGGTCTTTTCACAAACCATATCTGCGCGCATTCGGGTTAGTTCACCCTCCGGTCTGTCCGGAAATGTGCGATACAAATACTCCGCAACCAACATACCCAGCACGCTGTCACCCAAAAACTCCAGCCGTTCGTTACTTTTCAGGCTGTTGTGGTAATGCTCATTGGCATAGGAGGAATGCGTCAATGCATTTTGCAGCATAGAAATATTATGGAATCGATACCCAATGGCAGTTTCCAAATCTTTAAGCATTTTCAGTCTCCTTTGCAGACAGCTGTGCCAGTCCCTGCTCCAGCTCTGCGGAAATATCATTGGCTGCCGCATGCTCCGCCTGACGAATTGCGCTGACAAACGCCATGTCGTCAGAAGAACCATGGGCTTTGATAACCGGCTTTTTAATACCTAAGAACTCTGTGCCGCCAATGGTTCGATAATCCAGCATAGACATGACTTCATCCACACCGCGCTTGCACAGCAGATAGCCCAGTTTTGAGAAAATATTCCGCTTGAAAATCTTATGCTTCATCAGGCTGCCCATAAACATTGCCGTGCCCTCAATGGCCTTGAGCAGCACATTCCCAGCAAAGCCATCGCAAACAACCACATCTACTGCCCCAAGGGGAACATCACGCGCTTCTACATTGCCAACGAAGTTCAAAATTCCCTGTTGGGATGCAGCCTTTAGCAGTGCATGCGCCTCCTTTTGCAGGGTTGTGCCCTTCGTCTCCTCTGTACCATTGTTCAGCAGCCCTACCCGGGGATTTTCTATGCCATAGGTTTTCTTGGCGTGCAACGCACCCATGAGTCCGAACTGTAGCAAAAATTCCGGTGTGCATTCCGCATTGGCGCCACAGTCCAAAATCACGGTCTTGCCTCCCATTTTATTGGGCATGGCAGGTCCCATTGCCGCACGGCGAACACCTTTGACACGCTTAACAATCAGCGTCGCCCCTGTAAGTAATGCGCCGGTGCTGCCGGCAGAAATAAAGGCATCCCCCTGCCCCTCAGCAAGCATCCGCAGTCCCACAACCATGGAAGAATCCTTCTTGCGGGAAATCGCACGGGTGGGGTCATCATGCATGTCAATCACATCTTCGGCATTGGCAATTTCCAATCCATCCGGTAAATCCGCAACGCCGTGCTTACGCATCACTTCCAAAATTTCTTCTCCGCGCCCTACCAGCGTTATTTGAGATCCATATTTTTCCGCCGCCTCCAAGGCTCCCAACACAGGCGCCATCGGTGCATGGTCACCGCCCATAGCATCCACAATGATTTTCATAGCCGTTCACTTCTTTCTTTACAGACCTTGCTCTAGCAATCCATCAATCACATCCAGTGAGCGATTGGCAATGGCAAGGTTCTTTTCGGATTTTTTACGAATCCGCTGTTCCAGCGGAGCGATAATGCTGAAGTTGATATTCATCGGTTGGAAGTTTTCAATGGAGGCATCGCTAATGTAACGCCCCAACGCACCAATGGCAGTGGTTTTCGGAAATACGGGAATCTCCTGCCCCTGCACCTTGGCCGCCATAGCAACTGCGGCTAAAAAGCCGGATGCTGCGCTTTCCACATAGCCCTCCACGCCGGTCATCTGTCCTGCAAAGGCTACAAGGGGGTTACGGCGGTCTGCATAGTATTCATCCAACAGCTTGGGGCTTTGCAAAAATGTATTTTGGTGCATCACGCCATAACGGACAAACTCGGCATTGCGCAAAGCGGGAATCATGGAAAATACCCGTTTCTGCTCGCCAAATTTCAAATGGGTTTGAAAACCCACCAAATTGTAAATGCTCTTAGCAGCATTATCCTGCCGCAGCTCCACCACCGCATAAGGCTCTTTTCCGGTTTTCGGATCGGTAAGCCCTACCGGCTTCAGCGGGCCATACCGCAGTGTATCAAAGCCACGGCGTGCCATAACTTCCACGGGCATACAGCCCTCAAACACATTTTGGTCCTCGAAACCATGCACCGGTGCTTCCTCCGCCGTAACGAGCTCCTTGATAAAGGCTTCGTACTGCTCCTTATCCATGGCGCAGTTTACATAATCCGGAGTTCCCCGGTCATAGCGGCTCTGCCACCATGCCAAATCCATATCCACAGATTCCGACGTCACCAACGGCGCTGCGGCATCGAAGAAATGGAGATATTCCGTACCAAAATACTCGCCGATTGCCTTACTCAACGCATCAGAGGTTAGCGGACCGGTGGCAATAATCACCGGACCGTCAGGTACCTGGGTGATTTCTTCTGCAGTAACGGTAATATTGGGATGGCTTTTCAGCTTTTCTGTAACCTTTGCCGCAAAGCCCTCTCTGTCCACCGCCAAGCAACCGCCTGCTTCCACGCGGGTCTGCAGAGCACATTCCATAATCAGGCTCCCACAACGACGTAGCTCCTCTTTCAGCAAACCAACTGCATTTTCCAATCGGTCACCGCGAAAAGAATTGGAGCATACCAGCTCTGCAAAGTCTGTACTATGGTGGGCAGGTGTCATTTTGTGGGGTTTCATTTCAATCAGCTCTACCTGCACACCCCGCTGGGCAAGCTGCCATGCAGCTTCCGAGCCGGCAAGTCCCGCGCCAATGACTTTTACTGTTGTCATTTCTTTGCCCCTGCCTTCTTGGATGTCTTTTTTACGCCTTTTTTTGCAGCAGGCTTTTCTCCATCCTCTTTTTTCTTATAGTATCCTCGCTGATCCTCCGGCAAAAATGCAGAGCATTTTTCGTTGATGCAGAATGTCTTTTGACGGCCTCTGCCGGATTTCTTAAACAGCGTATTACCGCATTCCGGACAATCCAACTCTGTTGGAACATCCCAGCTCATAAATCCACATTCCTGGCCTTTTTCACAGCTATAATAGGCGAAGCCACGCTTGGATTTCCGCTTGAGAATCGCACCGCCACAGTTGGGGCAACGGCCGGGCATACGCTCCACGATCGGCTTTGTGTTTTTACACTCCGGCCAACCGGGGCATGCAAGGAACTTGCCAAAACGTCCCACTTTTACTACCATTTTTCTGCCACAGAGGTCGCAAACTTCCTCGCTTTCCTCCTCCGGAACTTTTAAGCGTGTTCCTTCCAATGCCTTTTCCGCATCCTGCATTTCCTGATGAAAATCGTGATAGAAATCGCTTAATACCGCTTTCCAGTTGCGTTTTCCAGCCTCTATGTCATCCAAACGGGTTTCCATATTGGCGGTAAATTCCACATCGATGATGTCCTCAAATCGCTCTATCATCAGTCCGTTCACCACCTCGCCTAAAGGCGTTGGTGCAAGACGCTTTTCGTTTTTTACAACGTATTCTCTATCCTGAATGGT
>JAZSAK010000063.1:0-2732 GCA_045601865.1 Faecousia sp.
CTGCTTCGACTTCCTGTAAATTGCATACTTGCGGCCTCGGGCGCAAGTATATGGCAATTGGCAGAGATGCTTCGGAATCGGGTGTGGGCACAGCCCACGGGGGTGTACTGGTTTCGACGGGATCGTGGGCGGTCAGGTAAGCGAGCCGTGTCCCCGGGGCACGTAAAAACCGGGAAATTAAAAATTAACTGACAATAACAATTATTGCCTCGCGGCCTAATTAGGCTGCGCGTCGGCCCGGGGATCCCGCTGCCCCGGTTCCCGGCGTCAATTTAGCGGGCCATGACCATGCCTAAGCTTTGCCGCATGGCCACATCATGAAGCTACTGAACCCTTGAGCCCGTCTGTGGGCGCCTGGGAGAGGGGATGTTAAAACGCAGACTGCGCTCGGAGAAAGCCTGGCAGTCGCTTTTTCGGACAGGGGTTCGATTCCCCTCACCTCCACCATAAAAGGACTGGAACTTTGATACAAGGTTTCAGTCCTTTTCTTTATGTTCTTGCAGAATCCTAATGCAAAACGGAAAATGCACCCGGGAAGACAAAAGCCACAGTTTTGTTTTGGACTGTGGCTTTGCTCAATTGTCTTGCAGCTTTCTTACACGATTCCCATGCCCATCTCCACCAGCAGCGCCACAATTACAACCAGCGCAGAAATGATGAAACCGTGGATCATGGGGCGGATGCCAGCCTTCTTCATGCTGGCGAAGGAGGTATTCAATCCGATGGCAGCCAGTGCGCAGACCATCAGGAACTTGCTGGCAGTCTTGGTGCCGCTCACCAACTGCGCAGGGATAGGAAGGATGCTCGCCACGATGGACATGGCCAGAAAACCCAGAATGAACCAGGGGAAGATTTTCTTGATGGAGAACTCAGCTTTAAGCGCACTGCCGTCCTGCTGGAGAGCCATGGCTTCCTTACGCTTCAGGTTCAGCTGCACAAGGGCGAACACGATCACCGTGGGGATGATCGCCAGCGTGCGGGTCAGCTTGACCATGGTGGCGAAATCGCCTGCCGCCTCGGAGAAGGCATAGCCGGTGGCCACCACGGAGGAGGTGTCGTTCACCGCCGTACCTGCCCAGATGCCAAAGGCCTGATCCGTCATACCCAGTGCCCGGCCCATGATAGGAAACAGCACGATCATCGCCATGTCAAATAGGAAGGTGGCGGACATGGCGTAGGCAACGTCGTTGTCGTCCGCGTCGATGGTGGGGGCGATAGCGGCAATGGCAGAGCCACCGCAGATGCCTGTACCAGCGGAAATCAAATTGGACAGCTTCCAGTTCAGTCCCAGCGCCTTGCCGATGAAGTAACCGCCGCCAAAGCAGGTCAGTAAGGTGAAGACCATTACCGTCAGGGACATCCGGCCTACGTGCAAGATGGTGGTGATGTTCAGCGACAGCCCCAGCAGGATAATGGCGAATTTCAATATCTTCTTGGAGGTGAACTTCAGCCCTGTGGCGAACACATCCGTCTTGCGCACGAACTGGTTGAGAAACATGCCAATGAACATGGCAATTACCGCAGAGCCAATCAGGTGGATGGGCAACAGGCTCTCAAGCCAGCAAGCCAGCAGCGCGACGATGATCGGCAGCACAATCCCGGGTAGCAGCTTTATGATCTTCATGGTGAATCTCCTTTTCGCTTGATAACAGGCTTGATTATATCACATCCGTGTGATAATATGAAATTATCATTTATTATTACCTGTTAATCTCAAATTATGGGTGGTGCGTTATGCTTGATTACCGAACGGAAACCTTTCTGACCCTGTACAAGGAAATGAACTACCGTCGCACTGCCGAGCGTCTGCAAATGACTCAGCCCGGCGTGACGCAGCACATCCACTATATAGAGAATTATTATGGCGTAAAGCTCTTTGTTTATGATGGGCATCGATTGCTTAGAACTCCTGAAGCAGAGCGGCTGAAACGGCATATCGACAGCACACGGGCAGCAGAGCATGACCTCCGCGCCGGATTTGTGCAGACCGATATGCTGCATCTGCGGGTGGGAGCCACCAAAACCATAGGAGAATATGTTCTCGTGCCAACGGTACGCCAATTCCTAAAAAAAGAAAATCACCAGATTGATCTGCTGGTCGACAATACCGAAACATTGCTTGCTATGCTCGAACGAGGAGAATTGGACTTTGCAATAATTGAAGGCGTGTTTGATAAAGAAAAGTATCCGCACCGCCTCTATAAAAAAGAGAGCTTTTTGGGCATATGCAGCCGCGGCCATTCTTTTGAAGGCAGAACCGTATCCCTTGAGGAAGTTCTTCAGGAAAGCCTGCTTGTGCGTGAGAAAGGTTCCGGAACACGCATGCTTTTGGAACAGGCCGTGGCCGCAAGAGGTTATTCACTGGACAGCTTCAGTCGGCATTCGTCCATCAGTAATTTTTCTATTATTTGCGACTTGGTTGCAACGGATCATTTGATTACTTTTGCATATGAACCAATTAGTCACTGCCGAAATGACTTGGCAACATTTAGGGTGGAGGACATGGAGATCACTGGTGAATTCAATCTTGTTTATATTAACCGTTCGGTTGCAGAACCCAAAGCCGATCTATTTCTTGCAAACTGCTAAAGCTATGACTTGTCAGATAGTTTCTAATAGCAAAACGAAAGCTCGGTGTTGCACCCACCGAGCCTTTTTTTGCACCCAAGAACCAATTTTTGCACCCAAATGCACCCATTGCAAAACGAAAGGGTTATTGCAAAACGATAGCC
>JAZSAK010000064.1:0-19255 GCA_045601865.1 Faecousia sp.
GCTGTTTTTTAATTGCCAACTAAATGCGACTGAAAAACGCAAACATAGTAATTTATACTAAAGCGGTAAACGGAATAAGGAGGAATTAAAAATGCAATTTACCAGTTATCTGGAAAACGGCAAATTAACGGTAGAACTTACCGGAGAGATAGACCATCATTGCGCAAAATCCTACATCCAGTCCATAGCGGGAAAAATTGAGGCATATACACCGGATGTTTGCATTCTGGACTTTCAGAATGTAACCTTTGTTGATTCATCAGGAATAGCGGTTGTGATTAACGCATTGCGCAGTATGACCCAAATTGAAGGGAAGCTTCTGCTTACGGGAATATGCGAACAGCCGATGAAAGTGTTCCGGGCATCCGGCATTGATAAATTAGTGGATATAAAGGAGGCAGTATCATGAAATTTAACAACTATATGATTTTAGAGTTTCCCAGCAAATCCTGCAATGAGGCGTTTGCCCGGTCTGCAGTGGCGTGTTTTGCGGCCCAAATGGATCCAACATTGGAGGAGCTTGGGGACATTCGCACAGCGGTGTCCGAGGCTGTGACAAAATGCATTGTGCATGGTTATCCCAATGAATTGGGGATTATTACTATGCGATGCCGTATCTTAAAGGATAATGTTTTAGATATCGTCATTAAGGATAAGGGCGTCGGAATTGCGGATGTTGAGCAAGCGAGAAAACCCATGTTTACAACCGGCGGGGCAGAGCGTAGCGGTATGGGTTTTACCATCATGGAGAGTTTTATGACCAGCTTTGACTTAACTTCGGAACCGGACAAGGGGACAACTGTACATATGCGCCGCAGAATTCAGAAAAGAAAATGAGCGATTTTGAGGCATTGATTCTCCGCGCCAGAGAAGGAGACAGGCAAGCATCGGAGCAATTGATTTCAGAAAACTCCGGCTTGATATGGTCCGTGACAAAGCGTTTTTTGGGACGGGGTACGGAAGCAGATGACCTTTATCAACTTGGCTGTTTGGGCTTTCTCAAAGCAATTGACGGTTTTGATTTTCAATACGGTACACAATTCTCCACTTATGCAGTACCCAAAATTGCAGGGGAGATTCGAAGATTTTTACGGGATGATGGTGCTGTCAAGGTTTCAAGAACCATAAAAGAACAAGCATCCACTATAAAAAGTGCCAGAAATCAACTTACAAATACGCTAGGACGGGAGCCGACAATTAGTGAGATATCCAAGCATACAGGCTTCAGTACTGAAGAAATTGCAATTGCAGAAACAGCCACTGCTGCCACAGAATCTATCCAGAGACAAACGACAGAGGATGGATTTTCCCTGGAAAACATCTTAACGGATACGGAATCCGAGGAAAATCTTGTGGAAAGAATTTCCTTGCGTCAAGCAATAAGTAAACTTCCCGAGAGGGAAGCAACGGTTATTCAGTTGCGTTATTTTCATGGTTTAACACAGGATAGAGTATCTCGGGTTCTGTCTGTAAGTCAGGTGCAGGTTTCGCGTATTGAAAAAAAAGCACTTGGGCTATTAAGAGGGCTGCTTGAAACCTAAAAAAGAGGGTGATTTTCACCCTCTTTTTTAATTTCCTATTTACCTTTTCTTTGCTTTGCAGTATAATAAATATATAATCAAGAACAAGGTGCTATTATGAATACAGAGCTCGAACAAAGATTTCTCACCGCACGCAGAAAATATATTGCTAACCAATTCTCTCACTTAAATGAGATGCAGCAAAAGGCTGTCCTGATGACGGATGGCCCACTTTTGCTGCTTGCCGGAGCCGGAAGCGGAAAGACAACTGTGCTGATTCACAGAATTGCCAATTTGATTCGATTTGGCAGAGCGAGTGACTCCAATGAGATTCCTGACACGATTACTCAAGAGGATGTTGCTTTTTTAGAAAATCTTCCTGAGGAATTATCCGAATTTGAAACCAAGCGTGCTGACTATCTGTGCGCCGTAGAGCCTGCAATTCCCTGGAGCATTATTGCCATTACCTTTACCAACAAAGCGGCTGGGGAGCTGAAGGAGCGTCTGGAAAATATGCTTGGCGCACAGGCGTCAGATGTGTGGGCAATGACATTTCACAGCGCATGCTGTCGCATTCTGCGCAGGGATATTGAGCGACTTGGATACAGCCGCAGCTTCACAATTTATGATTCTGCTGATTCCGAGCGGGTTATGAAGGACATCTTGAAGGATATGAGCATAGACGATAAAGCCGTTCCAGCCCGTTATGTGTTAGGTGTTATCAGCAAGGAAAAAGACAAAATGGTGTCGCCGGACATGCTGCTTGCGCGTGCAGAAGATTTTCATGATGCCCGTCTACTTCCGATTGCAAAGGCGTACAAGCGTTATCAAGCGCAGCTAAAAGAAAATAATGCGCTGGATTTTGATGATATTATTTTATTGACTGTAAAGCTGTTACAGGAAAATGAGGATATACGCACATTCTATCAAGCCAAATTCCGTTATGTCTTGGTGGATGAATATCAAGATACCAACCATTTGCAATATTTGCTGACTTCCTTACTGGCAGGTGGCTATGAGAACATCTGCGTTGTTGGTGACGATGACCAAAGCATTTATCGCTTCCGTGGAGCAACAATAGCCAATATCTTGGACTTTGAAAAGCAATATCGCGCAGCACGTGTGATTCGATTGGAGCAAAACTACCGTTCAACACAGTCTATTCTTAACGCCGCCAATGCAGTCATTGCCCATAATATCGGTAGAAAAGGAAAACGGCTTTGGACTGCCAATGGCGCAGGACAACCCATTACGGTTTTTGAGGCTTCCGATGAAGCGGCAGAGGCAAACTATGTTGCCGGACAGATTTTAACCAAATCCAAAGGTGTTGGATTTAAAGATTTTGCGATTCTTTACCGAACCAATGCCCAATCCAACGCTTTGGAATACGCCATGAAGCGCAACGGTATTCCATACCGCATCATCGGCGGTATGCGGTTCTTTGACCGTGCAGAAGTTAAGGATATGCTGGCATATCTTTGTGTCATTAATAACCGCAAGGACGATTTGCGGTTAAAACGTATTGTCAACAATCCTCCCAGAGGCTTGGGGGCAAAAACCGTTGAAACTGCTGAGCGACTTGCTCATGCGGAGGAAATCCCTTTATATCAGGTAATCGTAAATCCGAAAGGATACGCGCCGCTGGAAAAATCCGCAGGAAAGCTTAAGCAGTTTACTGCCATAATCGAAGGCTTGGCAGAGGATTTAGAAAACGGATTGCCATTACCGGACTTTTATGAAGAAGTTATGCTTCGAACAGGCTATGCAGATATGCTAAAAGCCAAGGATACAGAAGAAAACCGCACACGTTTGGAAAACATTCGGGAATTAAAATCCAGCATCCATTCCTATGAGGAAAATGCTAAGGAAAATGGCGATGTTCCTACGCTTTCCGGCTTTTTGGAGGAAATTGCCCTTTATACGGATATTGAGCAGTATAATGAAGGGGAAGATGCTGTTGTGATGATGACCATGCATGCATCTAAGGGACTTGAGTTCGAAAATGTATTTCTTGTAGGCTTTGAGGATGGCTTGTTTCCCAGTATGCGCACCATTGGTGACCATGAGGAAATGGAGGAGGAGCGCAGGTTGTGCTATGTTGCGATTACCCGTGCCAAAAAGTCGCTTACCATTAGCCATGCCCGACAGCGTATGCTTTATGGACGCACCTGTGCAGCAATGGCATCCCGTTTCTTAAAGGAATTACCGGAAAATGAAATACAGCGCAAGGGAAGCTACACACCAGCGCAGCGCACGCCCCGCTATGAGCCTGCTGCCAATATTCGTTATCAGCTGCCAAAGCTACAGACCTCGGCGCAAAACACCCCGTATTTGGATTTAAATAAGGGGGATATGGTGCAGCATACTGCCTTTGGCAGAGGAATGGTGCTGTCCGTTCTGAAAATGGGTGGCGACGCCTTGCTGGAGATTGCATTTGACCAAAAAGGAACGAAGAAGCTTATGGCAAAATCTGCCTGCGCACATATGAAGAAGCTGTAATTATTTTCTACCCTTTGCATAGAATCCCAAGGGGTGATTTTATGCGTTATCGGCTACGGAGAGTTTTGACCGGAATAGTAATTGTCTTCGTGATGCTTTTTGTGTTTTTATTGCTTTTTCGCAGTCGATACCACACCACAATTGGCACACTGGCGCAAACGCAGGTAATCAATTCTACATCGGATTTAATTAACGATGCCATTGATAAGCAGATAGAAACAGGGAACATACAGTATGACCGTATTGTATATTTTGAAAAAGACCTAAATGGTCGGATAACCGCGTTAAAAACCAATATGAGTGAGGTTAACCGACTAAAAACGGCCATTTTAAATATAATCAATGATGAAATTTTAGCATTGGATAGCAGTAATATCGGTATCCCCATTGGCAGCTTACTGCTTCCGGAAATATTTTCCGGTAAGGGATATGCAATCCCTGTGCATATTCTGTCAATCCGTAATTCTGATGCTACCTTTGAAAGCTACTTTACAGAGGCAGGTATCAATCAGACCTTGCAACAGCTAACGATGAATGTGAGCGTAGACGTTTCTGTATTGGTTTTGGGTAAAACAGAAAGCTTTACCGTAAACAGTCAGGTTGTTGTTGCAGAAACTATAATTGTTGGGCAGGTGCCGGATACTTTTTTACAAACCGGAGGTTATAATGGAAGCGAAAGCAAGAATTGAAGAACTATCCGCCATTTTATCAGAAGCGAATTATAAATACTACGTCTTGGATAATCCTACAATGCCGGACTTTGAGTATGACCATCTGCTTCGGGAGTTGGAGGACCTGGAAAAGGCATTTCCGCAGTTTGCAGACCCAAATTCTCCCACACAGCGCGTTGGCGGTGAAGCGCTGAGCCGGTTTGAAAAATATTCGCACTCTGTTCCGCTGATAAGCTTGCAGGATGTGTTTTCCCAGGAAGAATTGCGGGAATTTGTGGATAAAACACTGGACAGCTATCCGGACTCTGCCTTTTCCGTTGAACCTAAAATTGATGGTCTTAGTGTTGCCTTGGAATATATTGACGGTCAATTTGTCAGAGGTGCAACACGAGGAGATGGTACGGTTGGCGAGGATGTAACCGAAAATCTAAAGACAATCCGTTCTATTCCTATGACACTCTGCGGTGCGCCACGTCGGCTTATTGTACGCGGAGAGGTATTTATGCCGAAAAAGAATTTCGAAGCGCTCAATCAACGTCAGGAGGCAGAGGGCAAGCCGCTGTTTGCCAATCCGCGAAATGCCGCTGCTGGTTCCTTGCGCCAGCTCGACCCTAAAGTGACCGCACAGCGCGGGTTGGACATTTACGTGTTTAACTTTCAATTAGCTGAAGGTATAGAATTTTCTACCCATGCACAGACGCTGGAATTTTTGAAGGATTTGAAATTCAAGGTAATTCCGGGAAAGATTCTTCACACGGCGGATGAAATTTGTGAATATGTCCTTTCTATTCATGACCATCGGGAATCATTGATTTGCGACATTGACGGTGCTGTTATTAAGGTGGACAGTATTACACAGCGCAATACGATGGGACAAACTGCCAAATTCCCCAAATGGGCGGTAGCATACAAGTATCCGCCGGAAATTAAGCCTACAATTGTCGAGGATATCCTAGTTCAGGTTGGAAGAACCGGTGTTCTTACACCCAAAGCCGTGGTTAAGCCGGTTCGCCTTGCCGGCACAACCGTTACGAATGCCACCTTACACAACCAGGATTTCATTTCTGAGCGAGATATTCGTATTGGCGATACGGTTTTCATACGCAAAGCAGGGGAGATTATTCCGGAAATATTGGAAGTTGACTTAACAAAACGTCCACTGGATGCTAAACCGTATTTCTTGCCAAGTTTTTGCCCAATTTGCGGTGCGCAAACACAGCGCGATCCGGATGGCGCATTTTTGCGTTGCACCGGCGCGGAATGCCCGGCACAGTTAAGCCGCAATATAGCGCATTTTGTAAGCCGTGACGCCATGGATATTGATGGCCTTGGTGCAAGTATTGTTGAGGCATTGATTGCCGAAAAATTAATTACTTCACCGGCTGATATCTACTATTTATCCTTAGAGCAGATGAAAAGCCTTTGGCAAAATGGCGATTTGGCCGCAAAAAAACTGCTTACTGCCATTGAAAACAGCAAGCAGCAGGATTTATCCCGTTTAATTTATGCACTGGGCATTCGTCAGGTTGGCGCGAAAACCGGTAAGGTTTTGGCGAGTGCTTTTGGAAGTTTGGATGCTTTAATGCGCGCTAGCGTGGAAGATCTAACGCAGGTGCCGGATGTGGGCGCAGTTACAGCGCAGAATATTGTTGATTGGTTTGCCCATCCACAATCTCAGCACATGATTGAGAAGCTTCGCAATGCTTGTGTAAATTTTGAAAGTAAACGCGTTTTAGCCGATACACGATTTGCTGGCATGACCTTTGTGCTAACCGGCGCGCTCACAAAATTTACCCGTGATGAAGCAACGGAGAAAATCGAATTATTTGGCGGTAAGGCATCCGGCTCTGTTTCTAAAAAAACCACCTATGTTGTGGTGGGGGAGAATGCCGGCTCAAAGGAACGTAAGGCGCGGGAGTTAGGCATCCCCATATTGACCGAAGATGCGTTCTTAGCAATGATTCAATAATGCAAACTCCGGAGAGTCGACCTCTCCGGAGTTTTTATAGCACAAAATCTTCTTCCTTATATTTATCAAAATCCAATGCTTTTTGTTTCAGAGGGATACGCTTGCAAGGGTCGTAGGAAAACTTCCTGCATTTTGAGGCGAGGGGTACAACACCCTTTTTAATACAAAGGACCTGTTCATCATTCAATATTGTGCCATATGCACAGTAAGCGCAGGACTTCTCAATTTTCTTACGAAAGAGCATATAAATCCCCCATTTCTTTTGTGTTTTTCTCATTATACACCAACCGGCAACAAATTGCTACATGATTTTTTGCTTTTGTGGAGGAAAAAGCATATTCCCACACCCAAAATGAGGATTAAAACATATACCCATAGGGGAACAAAGAATATTTGTTGCCTTTGCAGGAACAGATTTTGCGTCAACAATGCGAGAAATACACTAATAATGCATTGTAATAATTTCCCGGGAAAATACATTCCAAGTCCGATTTTTTGGGAAACGGAGGCGGTTTGCATAGCAACACATAACCCACCAAAGGCAAGCATTCCGGCACATATCGTATATCGCAGACCGATGTTTTCAACGCAACGCAGCTGCGTACATCCGTTTGCTAGCTCTAATATGCCATACAGTGCTGTTTGTGTTGCTGTTGGCAGCAGCCATAGAAGCCAGCGACTCAAAAAACCGATGATAATACGAAACATTAGAACCCATCCGCAGACCACAGCGCATATTTGAATCGCTTTCTTTAATCCATCCGTTACGGATATCGGCTTATGGCGCGGTATATGGGCAGTTTCCGCTACAGTACACGGAAGCAGCAGACCTACAAGCACAGCAGAAACAACATGAATCAGCCACAGAAACCAAGGAATATACCAAGCATCAAATTGCGCACCAATCAATCCGAACAAAAAGGAGGGACCTGCATTACTGCAAAAACCCAACAGTCGCTGTGCATCCTTACAGGAAATTTGTTTTCCCTCATATGCCTGGGATATTGCCTGTGCGCCAACCGGATAACCGCCCAGTAACCCAATGGCCAAAATAGATTCACTGCCTCTTGGCATTCTACATAGCCTTCCAATTGGCTTTAGAAACCGAAAGCTCCTTCCGGTCAATGCGTTTGTCAATAGAACGGATAGAAAGAAGAAAGGGAATAGAGTCGGCAGTATCGTGTAAATGCAAAGATAGACACCCTCCACTGCACTAAAATAAGCGTATTTTGCATCCAAAATTAGCATGATGATAGCAAGCGCTGCCCAAAAACTTGTCCAAAATTTTCTCATACACATTCACCTCACAAGAATCTATGTGTGAAAAGACAAAATCATCCCTAAATAGGCATATGCTTTTTCGTAAGGGGGAATGGCTATGAAGCAGACAAAACCGATTTTTCATCGTCTTACCAATGTAGCAGATTTACAGGATGAGACGATACCCGGACAGACCATTATAGAAATTGCGGGAGAAAATCGAGTGCTGATTGAACATCATCAAGGTGTCAGTCAATATGATAGTCAAAACATTGGCGTACGGGTAAAATTTGGGCTGATTTGTGTCTCTGGAACCTGCTTGGAGCTGACGCAAATGACAAGGGAAAGACTTGTCGTATCCGGAATAATCGAATCCGTTCGGCTGATAAGGGGGAGATAGCATGGATTTTTGGCATTCCCTAGGCGGCATGGTTTCGATTTGTGTTACAAGTGCGGATATAGCAAAGGACATAAACTGTATTCAGGATATGCAGATTACACTTTATCAACTGACACAAAATGAGGATCCGCTTACCGTTACATTTCAAATTCAACGCAATGACTTTCGCAAATTCAAGTATTTAGCAAAAAAGCGGGGAATTAGCTGGAAGATTACTAATAGAAATGGTGTTTATTGGCAGTTAAAAGGATTCATAAAGCGACCGGTATTAATGGTTGGCATTGTGCTGCTGTTAATTTTAATTACGTTCTTACCTACAAGGGTTTTCTTTTTTCAAGTAGAAGGAAATTCTAAAATTCCGACCAAACTTATTTTAGAAAAATGCCAGTCTTGCGGTCTTACCTTTGGCGCCTCACGAGAAACTGTGCGGAGCGAAAAGGTAAAAAATGCGCTGTTGGAGTCAATCCCACAGCTTCAGTGGGCAGGCGTGAACACATCAGGGTGTGTTGCAACGATATCGGTGCGGGAACGCAGTGAACAGCAAGCAATCAGCAAACCTATTGGCATTGGCAGTATTGTATCATCAAGAGACGGAGTCATTACAAAAATTACGGCAACAAAAGGGAATACGGTTTGCAGCATCGGCCAGGCAGTAAGAAAAGGACAGGTGCTTATTTCCGGCTACACCGACTGCGGTATTTCTATTCGCGGTGAAATAGCAGAAGGGGAGATTTATGCCCTAACCCATCGGAATTTAACGGTGGTTTTTGCCTCTGATTTTCGGGAAAGAGGGAAAGTTTTGCGAAGGGAGCAAAAATATTCCTTGATTATCGGAAAAAAACGGATAAATTTCTATAAAGGTAGTGGAATTTCCCCCAGCAGTTGTGTTAAAATGTACTCGGAAAAGTATGTAACACTGCCAGGCGGGTTTCAGTTACCAATCGCTTTTGTAACAGAAGAATGGACATACTATGATGAAGTGGAGCTGGCTGTGACGGAAGTGACTGCGGCGGAAATTCTTTCGGCATCTGCGCAGCAGTACCTTCATTCACAAATGATTGCAGGGGAGTGCATCCACCAAAAACAATCTATCGATATGATAGACGGTGCATATATTTTATCCGGCAAGTATTCCTGCACAGAAATGATTGGCATTTTACAAAATGAGGAGCTGGTAAAAACCAAATGAGTAATCTAATTGAACGTATTGTAAATGCAGAACGGATTGAGGATTTAATTGCTGTATTTGGCTCATTTGACGAGAATATAAAACGAATTGAAGAAGCATTGGGTGTTACCATCGTTAACCGCGGTACTGAGCTGAAGGTATCAGGGGATCCGGAAGCGGTGGATAAAGCGTCTAGAACGTTGCAAGGCTTATTCCAGTTGGCATCCAAAGGGGAAATTATTGATGAGCAACGTGTCCGCTATCTCATTACGCTGGTTCAAGAGGGTAATGATGCGTTAGTTTCCCAAATGGCTAAAGATGTGGTATGCATTACCGCTAAGGGCAAGCCAATCAAAGCGAAAACCGTTGGTCAGCAGACCTATATGAAAGCAATCCAAGCCAATACGGTTACCATAGGTGTTGGGCCTGCCGGTACGGGTAAGACATATCTGGCTGTTGCAGCGGCGGTAGCTGCGTTTCGGGAGCGAACCGTCAATCGTATTATCCTTACGCGACCGGCAGTGGAGGCGGGTGAACGTCTTGGCTTTCTACCCGGAGATTTGCAAAATAAGGTTGACCCGTATTTGCGTCCTCTTTATGACGCGCTGTATGATATGCTTGGTCCGGAAACCTTTCAGAAATATCAAGAACGGGGTTCAATTGAGGTAGCACCCTTGGCTTATATGCGCGGTCGCACACTGGATGACAGCTTTATTATTCTGGATGAAGCACAAAATACTACAAAAGAACAGATGAAAATGTTTTTAACCCGCCTCGGCTTTGGCTCAAAAATTGTTATTACCGGAGACGTGACCCAAATTGACTTGCCAGAGGATAAGGTTTCTGGGCTTAAGGACGCGATCCGCGTTCTGGAAAATGTAAAGGACATTGCTGTCTGCAAGCTGACATCCGCAGATGTGGTGCGGCATGCCTTGGTTCAGCAAATTATCAATGCCTATGAAAAGGCTGAAAAGAGAGCGGAATATAAAACGCGAGAACAGAGGAAAAAATAACATGTCAAAACATAGAATTAACATCACTTACGATATTTTCACCCCCAGACAACCCTTTATCAGCAGTATTATTCACCGTTGCGTGAATATGACGCTGGCACTTGAGAATGTTGGTACCGATTGCGAAATCAACATTCTGGTTACCAATGACAGAGGCATTCATGCAATCAATCTTGCCAGTCGGGAAATAGACCGGCCGACTGACGTGTTATCCTTTCCTATGTTCCCGTTACAAGCCGGTGAATATCCTGAGGATTGGTCTGCGTATGCTGACCCTGAAACCAATCTTTGTCCACTTGGAGATATGTGCATCAGTCTAGAACGCGCTGATGCTCAGGCAAAAGAATTTGGACACAGCCTTAGACGGGAAGTGGGTTATTTAACCATCCATTCCATTCTCCATTTGTTGGGGTATGACCATTTGGATGAGGGTGAGCAAAAAGCAAAAATGCGTGCAAGAGAGGAAACGATTGCCACAGCAGTTGGCATCCACCGCTAAAAAGGAGAGTACACATATGAAGACCAAAACCGCCATGATTACAATTGCTGGGCGCCCCAATGTGGGCAAATCCACACTTACAAATTATCTTGTTGGTGAGAAGATTGCGATTGTATCCAATAAACCGCAAACCACACGTAACCGCATTTGTGGCGTGGTTACCAAGGGAAATACACAGTTTGTGTTTGTGGATACACCCGGTTACCATCGCGCACGCACAAAATTAGGCGATTATATGGTGAAGGTTGCCAAAGAGTCTATTGCAGATGTGGATTTGACTATTTTGGTTGTGGAGCCTATTGCGTCTATTGGACCACAAGAGCAGGGCCTGTTAGAAATGATAAACAGCAGTAAATGCCCTGCAATTTTGGCAATTAATAAAATTGACACTGTGGAGAAGGAGGCGCTCCTTGCGGTAATTGGGGCGTATTCCAATGCCGCGGATTTTGACGCAATCATCCCGATTTGCGCTAAAAATGGTGACGGTGTGGATGCGTTGATTGGCGAGTGTGAAAAATATGCTGTCGATAGCCCATTCCTTTTTCCGGATGATGTCACAACTGACCAACCGGAACGGCAGGTCATGGCGGAAATCATTCGTGAAAAGCTCTTATGGTGTCTTGATCGGGAGATTCCTCATGGAACAGCCGTGGAGATAACAAAGTTTTCGGAACGGGACAATGGCATTATCGATTTAGATGCCACAATTTACTGTGAAAAAGCCAGCCACAAAGGTATTATTATTGGCAAACACGGAGACATGCTGAAGAAAATCTCCACAATGGCGCGAAACGATTGTGAAAAATTTATGGGAACAAAGGTTTTCTTAACCACTTGGGTAAAGGTGAAGGAAAATTGGCGCGGTTCGGATTTCCTTGTTCGTAATTTCGGCTACAGCGAATAATTTCCATGACTGACATCCCCCAATTCTGCAAATGCTACCATTGGAGGGATGAACATGAAAGCAAGAGATTATTGGGATATTTTCCTGGATACCGGTGCCCCAGAGGCTTATTTGCTGTATTCAAAAGCGTTAAAAATGGAGGCAGACAATGTATTTGACCACAAAGGGAATGGTGCTGCGGGTAACGGACTACAATGACCGTGATGCGCTGCTGACCTTGTTGACACCGGAAAACGGTATACTCACTGTAAAAGCAAGGGGTTTGCGCAGAAAAAACAGTCCCTTAACTGCTACATGCCAGCTTCTGGCATACGGCGAATTTACTCTGTTTGCGTATCGCGATAGTTTTACAGTTAACGAAGCCGTCTCTATTGAACTGTTTCAAGGTTTACGCAAAGATTTAACCAAGCTTTCCCTTGGCACATATTTCGCGCAGGTTGCGGAGCTGCTTTCGCATGAGGACATGCCCAACCCAGCGCTTTTAAGCCTCGTGCTAAACTGCCTGTACGTTTTGGAGCAAGGGATGCCGGAATATAAGGTTAAGGCGGTATTTGAATTGCGTTGCGCCTGCCTTGCAGGATATATGCCGGATCTATCCGGCTGCTCCTGCGGTGGTGATAATCCTATCTTATTTGATTTGTCCGATAGTCGGTTTGAATGTGAACACTGTAGAACGGCAGTTGGAAATAATATTCGCATGCCTATCAATGCCAGCGTGTTTGGCGCTATGCGATATATTTGTTATTGTGATGCTAAAAGGCTGTTTTCCTTTGACTTGGGACAAGAGAACACATATATTTTAGGGCAGGTTACAGAAGCGTACTTAACCACCCAACTGGAACGTGGCTTTTCTGCCTTGGATTTCTATAAATCGTTACTTATTTAGGAGACAATCATGTCAAAATTGTATGATAAATCGCTGTTAAAGCTAGAGCTGGATCAAGTGCTGTCCTTACTTGCAGACTGTGCCAGCAGCAGTGCTGGAAAAAATGCTTGCTTAAATTTGCGTCCGATATCCGATTTAGATGAGGTGCAATTACTCCTTGATCAAACGACCTCGGCATCCCAACTTTGCACGAGGAAGGGAAATCTGTCCTTTTCCGGAGTAACAGATGTTTCTGCGTCTTTGGAACGTGCTGAACGTGGTGGCGCCCTACAGCCTGCTGAGTTGTTGCGGATTGCAAGTGTTTTGCGTTGCACACGAACAGTAAAAAGCTTCTTCGATGAGGACGACAATGCAACCGTGCTTGCGCCCTTATTTTCCGCGCTTAATCCAAATAAATATTTGGAAGACCGCATTGCAGGTGCAATTTTGTCGGAGGAGGAAATTGCAGACAACGCAAGCTCCACACTGGCGGATATTCGCCGACATATGCGAATTCAGGCGGGCAAAATTAAGGACAGCCTGCAGAAAATTATTTCCTCACCTGCATATGCAAAATATTTGCGCGAGCCGATTATTACCATTCGGGATGGGCGCTATGTCGTACCGGTAAAGAGTGAGCACAAGGGTGATGTTCCCGGATTGGTTCACGACGTATCTTCTACCGGATCGACCTATTTTGTAGAACCTGTGTCGGCTGTAAACGCCAATAATGCTTTACGGGAACTGGAATTAAAAGAAAAGAAGGAAATTGAACGGATTCTTTTGGAGCTATCGGCGGAATCTGCTGCATACAAAGAGGCAATTAATCTAAACGTCCAACTACTGATTCAGTTAGATGTTATTTTTGCAAAAGCGAAGCTTGCCTATCGTATGGGTGCATGGGCTCCGATTATGAACGACAGAGGGAAGGTCATACTGCGCAATGCGCGTCATCCGCTGATTGATCCAAAGACAGTCGTGCCAATCAGTGTGCATCTAGGCAATGACTTCGACACCATGATAATTACCGGACCGAATACTGGCGGTAAAACCGTAACACTGAAAACGATTGGATTACTGACACTAATGGCGGAGTGCGGATTGCACATTCCGGCAGGGGATGGCAGTACACTTTCTACCTTTGACTTGATCTTAGCGGATATTGGCGATGAGCAATCCATAACCCAAAGCCTGTCTACTTTCAGCAGTCATATGCGCACCATTGTGGATGTGGTTGCGGAGTGTGACAACCGAACGCTGGTTCTATTTGATGAATTGGGTGCCGGCACTGACCCGGCTGAGGGCGCTGCCTTGGCAATTGCATTGATTGAATACTGCCGAAAAATGGGCAGCTTAGTTGTTGCGACAACGCACTATGCAGAGTTAAAGCTGTATGCTATGCGCACAAAGGGTGTCATCAATGCGTCCTGCGAATTCAATGTGGAAACCTTACAGCCCACATACAAGCTGCTGATTGGAATTCCTGGGAAATCCAATGCTTTTGCCATTTCTCGCCGCCTTGGTCTTTCTGAGGAAATTTTAAAGGCTGCAGACGATTTGGTGGGGAAAAGTGATAAGGATTTTGAGGATGTGCTGTTGCAGCTGGAGCAGCAGCGTCAACAAATGGAATTAGCACACCTTGAAGCCGAGCATTTGCGTCGTGAAACCGAGAAAATCAAACGCCAAAGTGAGGAATACAGCGCGCAGCTGCAAAAAGAAAAGGACAAAGCGCTGAGTGCTGCCCGCGCAGAAGCACAGAGAATAATTGAAGATGCTCGTTCTGCGGCAAATGCTGCTTCTGAAGAAATGAAGTTGCTGCGCAAACAGCTGCAAAGTGACGCGGACACCACAGGATTCAATCAACGACAGTCAGAGGTGCGGCGCAGCCTCAATGAGGCGGAAAGTAGACTGCGTGCTGCCCAGGTTCAGGAAGCCCGTCCACAGCCAAAACGTGATGTGTTGGTCGGCGATACTGTTGAATTGTTAAAATTGGGGACAAAGGCCAGTGTTATAGCCATAAATAAGGACGGAACCTATACATTACAGGCAGGCATCTTAAAAATGATAGCAAAGCCCAGTGACGTGTATCTATTGGAAAACGAAAATCCCTACCAAACCAAGGGCAGACCTGCTCATTCCGGCAGACAGATGCAAAAAGAAGCGATGGCAAGTGAAGTGGATTTGCGTGGCATGGACACTGTGGAGGCAGTCTGTGCACTTAGCTTATATCTAGATAGTGCAATGCGCAGCAATCTGTCTACTGTGCGAATTATCCACGGAAAGGGAACCGGGGCACTGCGAAGTGCCGTACAACAGGAGCTGAAAAAGAATAAATTTGTCAAGTCGTTTCGTCTTGGTGTTTATGGTGAGGGTGAGGATGGCGTAACCATTGCTACGCTACGTTGATAGAAAACCCATTTTGTGTAAATCAGACGAATTTGGGTTGACATTTCCGTATAATTTGCTATCATATATACAGATAACTGTATCGGTGAATTCCGTACGGTGATAAGGAGTGAATCTTATGATCAACAAAAAAATCGTTGTCCGCTGCGAGTCCGGCTTACACAATCAGCAAGCCACATACTTTGTTCAGAAGGCCAATGAGTTTGATTGCAGCATTTGGTTAGAATCTGGTGACCGCAAGATGAATGCCAAAAGCTTACTGGGCATTATGTCTTTGGGCATTGTAACAGGCGCTAGTGTTGTGCTGTCTGCAGAGGGTGCTGACGCAGAGGCGGCTGTATCTGCGCTGGAGACCCTGCTCCAACGGGATGTTTATTGATTCTATCTATTCTTAAACCGCCTTAGTGCCTGGATTTACGCATTAAGGCGGCTTCTTTTTAGGTGATTGTATGACATTTGAGCAATTGAAGGATAAAGCGTTGTCCTTGCCGTATGCACCGGGTGTATATATTATGAAGGACAATGCCGATAAAGTAATTTATATCGGCAAAGCCAAAAAATTGAAGAATCGCGTTTCGCAGTATTTTCAGGATACTGCCTCGCATACACCTAAAACCCGTCTAATGGTTTCAAAAATTGACCATTTTGACGTTATAGTAGCTGCCTCTGAGTTTGAGGCGCTTGTGTTGGAGTGCAGCTTAATTAAACGGCATCTTCCCAAATATAACATTTTGCTAAAGGATGACAAAGGGTATCCATACGTTCGCCTGGATATTCGTGCACCGTACCCCACCATATCCCTGGCAAATAAAGTCGCCAAGGATGGCGCATTATACTTCGGTCCCTTCGGCAGCAGGGGAACGACAAACGCTTTGATTGAAGCCGTTTCGCAGATATTGGGGCTGCCAATGTGCGGTAAAGTCTTTCCAAGAGACATTGGTAAAGACAGGCCGTGTTTACACTACCACATGAATCAGTGTGCGGCGTGGTGTCAAAAAGAGAGAACGCAGCAAGAATATTTACAACGGATTGAGCAGGCAAAACAATTGTTTCAGGGAAAGTATAAGAAGGTTTCCGAGGAAATTCGCAAGCAGATGCTTATGGAAGCGGATAATCTGCATTTCGAAATTGCAGCAAAACTTCGCGACCGATTAAATGCCGTTGAAACATTGGGGAAAAAACAACTCGTTACTGCAGGCGTGTTTGCGGATACAGATGTCATTGGTTATGGGCAAACGGAAACAAAGGCCTGCTTTGCAGTACTGCATTTTTCTGGCGGCAATCTATTGGATAAGGAATACGATGTTTTTCCACTGCCGGATGACGCGGAAGCCGCGGTATCCAGTCTTATGAAGCAGTATTATTTATCACGAGGCGTTGCACCCAGGCGGGTATTACTTCCGTTTTCTGTTTCTGACAGCAGTCTGTTTTCTCAACTTCTGGAACAACAATTCGGAAAGAAAACCCATCTTATCGTTCCGCAACGGGGTGAAAATGCACGACTTGTGGAGTTGGCCAATAAAAATGCTATGGAGGAAGCCAATCGAGTCACCGGGAAAGAGGAGCGAATGTCTGCAACATTGTCCTTATTGGGGAAAATGCTTGCAATTGTACCGCCTTCGAGGATTGAATCCTTTGACATTTCCAATATCTCCGGTACCGATATTGTGGCAAGTATGGTGGTATTTCAAGACGGAAAGCCGAAAAGAAGCGAGTATAAGCACTTTCAGATTGAAGGACTTTCAGAGCAAAACGATTATGCATCTATGCGTCAGGTTTTACTTCGCCGTTTTTCTCGTTATAACAGTGGTGATAAGGGATTTGCAGAAAAACCGGATCTGCTTTTGATTGACGGTGGTTTGAATCACGCGCGCATAGCGCTGGAGGCGCTGAATCAGCTGGAGCTAACTTTTCCGGTTGTAGGTATGGTCAAGGATGAACGCCATCGTACACGCGCGCTGGTGACGCCTGATGGGAAGGAAATTGCGATTGATAGCTGCCAAGCTGTATTTTCACTGATTGGAAATATTCAGGAAGAGACGCACCGGTTTGCAATCACATATCATCGAAAGCTTCGCAGCAATCGTTTGCGATATTCCCAATTGGACAATATTCCCGGGATTGGCGAAAAGCGAAAACAGCTACTTTTGAAAACCTATAAGTCGATTCGTGCAATTTCCCAAGCTACCTTGGCAGAGTTAGAGCAAGTGCTGCCAAAGGATGCGTCTTTCGCAGTTTACCAATATTTTCATAAAGAAGGGAAGTCATAATCATGCGTGTAATTAGCGGAAAAGCCAAGGGTGTGGTGTTAAAAACACCGGATGGCTTGATTACGCGCCCTACCGCTGACCGTGTCAAAGAAGCCTTGTTTAGTATATTACAATTTGAATTACCCGGCAGCGAGGTTTTAGATTTGTTTGGTGGAACGGGACAGCTGGGTATAGAGGCGATGAGCCGAGGCGCGAAACGGGCAGTTTTTGTGGACAAAGAGGAAAAGGCGTGTTCGCTGATTCGAGAGAATCTGAAGCGCTGCAAAATGGAAAAGGATGGCAAAGTTATTCGTAGCGACTATTTGCAATATCTAAATTCTTGCCAAGAAAAGTACGATTTTGTACTTCTTGACCCACCTTATGCAGAAGTTTTTCTAGAAAATGCAATAAAAAGGCTATCAGAAATTGACATTTTGAAAAGTGGTGGTATAATAGTTGCGGAACGCCCTTTGGATAAGGTGTTACCAATAGACGTTCCAGGCTTTACAAAGTCCAAAGACTATAAATACGGAAAGACGTTACTAACCCTTTACAGAAAGGATTTGTAATGATAGGGCCGAATATGAAGATTGCCATTTATCCGGGCAGCTTTGATCCTGTTACCAGTGGTCATTTGAATATCATTCGCCGAGCTGCTGGGATTTTTGATAAACTGATTGTTTGCGTAATGGTCAATGCCGGAAAGAATCCTATGTTTTCAGTTTCAGAACGAGTGGGTTTTATCCGCAAGGTCACAGAAGACCTTCCAAATGTTGAAGTTGATGGTTCCAATGAATTGTTGGCAGAATATGCTAAGCGTAAGGGCGGTTGTGTAATTATCAAGGGTTTACGCGCCGGTTCTGATTTCGAAAATGAGTTCCAAATGGCTATGATAAACCGGAAAATAAATCCGGAGCTGGATACCATGTTCGTGCCGGCTGAGCACGAATATATGTATATGAGTTCCAGCACTGTAAAGGAACTTGGCTCTTATGACGTAGACTTGTCCGATTTTTTGCCTGAGCAAATTATCCCGGACTTTAAAAAACGCGTATCTACCATACATCAAGGAGGAAATAGAAAATGAACGAACAACACATCGAAGACATCATCAGCGCACTTTATGACATGATTCAAGACGCACGGGCTTTGCCTTTGGGTGCCGATAAGTGCATTTTGGAGCGAGATAAGGTTTTGGACATGCTGGATGAAATCATCGCGCAGTTGCCTGCTGAAATCAAGCAAGCCCGCACTATTGTTGAATCTCGCAATGAGCTGATTGGCCAAGCGCGCCGCGAGGCCGAGGCCATTGTCCGTCAGGCACAGCAGCAGGCTGAAGGATTGGTCACACATGAGGCTATTTATCAGGAAGCAAAAACACAGTGCAAGCAGATGCTTGAAACCACACAAGAAAAAATTGCTATGCTGCGTAAAGCCAGCAATGAATACATGGATGATGCGCTTCGCCGCACTGAGGAGTCCATTGCACAGTCTTTAAACGAAGTACGCGATACTCGTGTGAAGTTCCGTGCATTGGCCGAGTCTCAGGAAAGCCATACTGAGGAAGCTTAATCATAAACACAGAAAAACAGCTCAAAATATTATTTGGGCTGTTTTTTTGAATTCTAATGGAGGGATCATATGAATTATACACAACGTTTTACGCAATGGTGCAACGCAGGTTTACCTGAGGATATTCAGCAGCAGTTGCAAGCAATGCAGAACGACGAAGAGCAATTAAAAAGCTGTTTTGGCAGCGATCTGCAGTTCGGCACAGCCGGAATGCGCGGCATCATGGGCGTTGGCAGCAATCGCCTTAACCGTTACACCGT
>JAZSAK010000065.1:0-4770 GCA_045601865.1 Faecousia sp.
CAAAACTGGGTTAAACGAGGCTTTTTGACACCGCCTGTGCAAAAAAAGTATAACCTAACCCAGCTTTGCCGGATTCTCAATATCAACATGCTGAAAGCCGCGCTGCCCATGGAGGACATTTGCGGACTGCTTCAGTACGTCAACGGCAGTTTGAATGATGAAAGTGACGACCTGATTGATGATGCGACGCTGTATTTCCTCTTTATCAGGCTTGCCACGCAACATCGGCAGATGAACAATCCCCAAGGGCGGGATACCGCCATTGCCCAGGCGCTGGAGAATTACCAAGAGCCCATCCCGGGAGCAAAACAGCGGGTGGAGAAGGTGCTTCGGATTATGCTTACCGCATGGGCGGCAGCTCTTTTGCGGCAGGGCGCAGAAAAAATGGTAAAAGAATTAAAAGAAAAGGAGACGAAACAATATGAATGAAAACGGAACATACAGCTTTTCCTTCGGCGGAGACAAAAAACCGTCTATAGACAAGGGGAAATTCCGCAAGATTGCCATTGTCGCGGTGGTAGCCGTCGTGGTGCTGATTGGCGCACTGACCTGCTTTTACACCGTGGACGATAAGCAGCAGGCGGTGGTGACAACCTTTGGCAAGGTTACCGATATTACCGACCCCGGCTTGCACTTTAAGCTGCCCTTCGGCATCCAGTCGGTGCAAAAGGTGGATGTAAATGTCTATCAGAAAATCGAGCTGGGCTATGCTTCAGAGGATAACGGCTACACGGTAAAAACAAATGAAAGCACCATGATTACCGGTGATTACAACATTGTAAATGTGGATTTTTATGTGGAGTATAAAATCTCCGACCCGGTACAGTATTTGTATTCCTCCAACGACCCGGAATCGGTTTTGCGGAATTTGATACAAAGTCAGGTGCGCAATGTGGTAGGCTCTTCCAGCGTGGACAGCGTGCTGACAGACGGCAAGGAAAATATCCAAATGCAGGTCAAGGAGCTGGTAACCGAAATTCTTGCGGAGTATGATATTGGCTTGAGCCTGGTGGATGTGCGGATTCAGGACGCCGAACCGCCAACCAGCGAAGTAAACGAGGCGTTTAAGGCGGTGGAAACCGCCAAGCAGACAGCAGAAGCCGTGGTAAACGAGGCAAAGGCATATCAAAATGCAAAGCTCCCCGATGCCGAGGCGCAGGCAGATAAGCTGCTGCAAAATGCCCAGTATTTGAAGCAAAACCGAATTAACGCAGCGGTAGAGGCTGTGGCAATGTTTGAGGCTATGTATAAAGAATACGCCCAAAATCCGGATATTACCCGTTCACGTATGTATTATGAAGCCATTTCCAAGGTGCTTCCCGGTGTAAAGGTGTATATCAACACAGGCAGCGGCGAGGCTGTGGATATGCTGCTTCCCCTGGAATCCCTGGTAGGAGGTAACGGACAATGAAAAAGACAATCATTATCGGCGCAGTTGTATTGCTTGTTCTGATTCTGGCAATGAGCAGTATGTATGTGGTGAAGGAAAATCAGTATGCCTGCACCTTCCGCTTCAGCGAAATTGTCAAGACAGAAAGCGAAGCAGGTCTGCACTTTAAGATTCCCTTTGTGGATAGTGTAAAATATTTCTCCAAGGCAACCATGCTCTACGACATTCCCCCTTCTGAGGTGCTTACCTCCGATAAGCAGAACATGACTGTGGACTGCTATATTCTGTGGAGCATTGCCGAGCCCCAGCAGTTTTACCGCGCACTGGGCACTACCCTGGAGGCTGAGGAGCGCTTGGACGCCATCACCTACAATGCCCTGAAAACCGCCATGGGCACCTTGGCGCAGGCGGACATCATTAATATGAACGACGGCGCGGAGCGCAATGAGATTTACGAAGGCATTACAACCACAGTAAACAATCAGGCGGCCGCCTACGGTATTCTGGTAGAGGACGTGAAAATCAAACAGTTTGATTTGCCCGAATCCAACCTGAACGCCGTGTATGCCCGCATGATTTCCGAGCGTAAACAGATTGCGGAGAAATACACCGCCGAGGGCAATTATGATGCCTCTGTGATTCGCAACGAGGTGGATAAGCAGGTGAATATCCTTGTTTCCAACGCCAATGCCGAGGCGGCAAAGCTGGAGGCAGAGGGCGAAGCGGAGTATATGAAAAAGCTGGCAGCGGCATACGACACGCCGGATAAGAAGGAATTCTACGAATTCACGTTAGCGTTGGACGCCTTGAAGGAAAGCTTGAACGGCGAGAACAAGACCATCATTTTGGATAAGGATTCCGATTTGGCACAAATCCTCATGGGCGCGGGCTAAGAACAAGAAAGACTCCCTCGCAAGAGGGAGTCTTTGTTTATGCTTTTTTTCGCAGCATTTGCAAGGATACCATCAGAAGGCACGCCCAAAGGAACAGGCTGACCACCCAAACCTCGCCGCAAAACATGGGTACGGAGAAGAAAACCAGCATATAATACACCATATTGCCTGCGGCGGCAGTTGCCCCGACTGCCAGAATGTTCAGCACCAACAGCACTGCCGTCACCCCCAAGGAGCAAGCCGACAGCACAAAAATCAGCCTCACATGCGCCTTGCGGTATAGAAAAATCCCAGGCGGAATGAAAAAACCGATAGCAAGCAGCATCCGCAGGAAATAAAACAGCCCGTCGCGGCTGGGCACAAAGCCCAATACAAGACAAAATGCCGCCAAGATGCCCCAAGCAATCTCAACAGACCGATTTTTCATGGAAATCCCCCCTTATTTGCCTATTGTACTCTAAGGGCAATGGAAACACAAGGAAAAAATGCTGGACAGGTGGACATAATTTTGGTATAATTATCAAAACTATGTTGGAAGGGAGCGTTTTTCCATGAAATGTCCTTTTTGCGGAGACCAAGAAAGCAAAGTTGTGGATTCCCGTCGCAGTGAGGATGGCAATTCCATTCGCCGCCGTCGGGAGTGCATTGCATGCCAACGCCGATTTACAACCTATGAGATTGTGGAAAGCCTGCCGATTATTGTGGTAAAGCGGGATGGCACCCGCCAAAGCTTTGACCGCAACAAGATTCTCAATGCCATGGTGCGCGCTTTTGATAAGCGAAAGGTGGAAATGTCCCAGCTGGAGAGCATTGCCGTGGAAATTGAGCAGACACTGCAAAATACACTGGAACGGGAAGTGACCACCGACAAAATCGGCGAAATGGTGATGGAGCGCATTAAGTCTATTGACGAGGTAGCATACATACGCTTTGCTTCGGTTTATCGCCGATTCCAAGACGTGGGTGGCTTCGTTCGGGAAATTAATCAATATTTGGAGAAAAAATAAGGAGATGCCTGAAGCATGGGTTCCATAGGTGCGCTGTTTTCGGATTTCGATATATCCGCCTTTTTGCCGGAAATGAATACCTTTATCGGCTGGATTGAGCTGCTGTTGCGCGTTTGCGTTATGGCAGGGCCGTTGGCGCTGCTGGGCTTCGGCATGCTGTATTTGCTGGCACCGCCTAAGGAGGCAAATTACAGCTTGGGTTACCGTTTTTATTGGAGCATGGCAAGCCTGGACGCATGGCAGTATACCCATCGGCTGGTGGGCTTTATTTGGTCGGCGATGGGCTTGGGATTGACAGTAATTATGGCATTTATTTGCAATGCGTTTCGCCGCATGGAACCGATGACCATGGTTTGGTGGGCAGTGGGATGTATGATTGCAGAGTTTCTGCTGGTTGCAGCTGCCTGCATTGTGATAAACGTTCGCATTATGAAAACCTTTGATAAAGACGGCTTCCGCCGGGAAGAAACTGCATAACAAAAGCCGCCCAAAGGGCGGCTTTTTTGCAAGCAGCTGCAAAATCGCGGGAAAGAATACGTGAACGGTTGTCCCCTTGCATTTTTTTTGCGACAATGGTAGAATGATAGCAAAAGGAAGGAGGTGCCGATATGCGTCGGATTATTCTTGGAATTTTATGCTGTATGGCATTGATATCAGCGGTCAGCGGTGTGGGCATCTCCAACTGCGTCAGCGATACGGTGGTATCGGCAAACGGAGGCTGTCAGGTGAGCCTGACGATAACCGTAGAAACAGACGGACCGGTGTCTAAACTGGTTTTTCCCCTGCCGGGCAACGCAAAAAATATCACGGTCAATGGAAGCTCCGCCCGCAGCAGCTATTCCGACGGTGTGCGGAACGTGGACTTGACCAAGCATATTGCGGCGGCAGGCTCCTATACGTTGGTTCTGCGTTATTCGTTGCGTGATATAGTAACCAGTGATGAGGAGGGCAAGCTGACCTTGACACTGCCGATTTTAAGCGGCTTTGCCTATCCGGTGGAGGCGATGTCTTTTTCCGTAACCCTGCCTACGCAGGTGGCGGCAAGACCCACCTTTTCCAGCACCTATTATCAGCAGAGCGCAGAAACGGTAATGCAGGTGCAGAAAGAGGGCACGGTAATTCGCGGCACCATGGATGTGCGCTTGCAGGACCATGAAAGCCTGACAATGCACCTCAGTGTTACAGAGGAAGAATTTCCGCAATCCATTGCAAAGCGTTGGTCACTGGATAATTTGGACTTGATTATGATTGGCTTTGCGGCAGCGGCGCTGTTATATTGGGTGGTGACTATGGGTACAATCCCCCCGAAAAAGACCAGAGATACCACAGCACCGGGGGACATAACAGCGGGCGAACTGGGCTGTCGGTTCAACGGTACCGGTGTGGATTTTACACTGATGGTACTATCCTGGGCACAAATGGGATACATCTTGATTCAGCCGGATGACAACGGCAGAGTACTGCTGCACAAGCGTATGGA